>CAKTUS010000069.1 GCA_934621485.1 uncultured Clostridia bacterium | reverse complement strand
GGCGCAGGCGTGGGCAAAACCGTGCTGATTATGGAGCTGATCAACAACATCGCCAAGCAGCACGGCGGCCTGAGCGTGTTTGCCGGCGTGGGTGAGCGTACCCGCGAAGGCAACGACCTGTACAACGAAATGAAGGAAAGCGGCGTGCTGGCCAAGACTGCGTTGGTATACGGCCAGATGAACGAGCCGCCGGGAGCCCGTATGCGTGTGGGCCTGTCCGGCCTGACCATGGCGGAGTACTTCCGCGACCAGGAAAACCAGGATGTGCTGCTCTTCATTGACAACATTTTCCGTTTCACCCAGGCGGGCAGCGAGGTTTCCGCTTTGCTGGGCCGCATGCCCAGCGCCGTGGGCTACCAGCCCACTCTGGCCACCGAAATGGGCGCCCTGCAGGAGCGCATTACCTCCACCAAGAAGGGTTCCATTACCTCCGTACAGGCCGTGTATGTGCCTGCGGATGACTTGACTGACCCAGCCCCTGCCACCACCTTTGCTCATTTGGACGCTACCACGGTGCTGAGCCGCGCCATTTCGTCGCTGGGCATTTATCCCGCCGTGGATCCGCTGGAATCCACCAGCCGCATCCTGTCTCCCGAAATTGTGGGGCAGGAGCACTATGAAGTGGCCCGTCAGGTGCAGGGTATTTTGCAGCGCTATAAGGAATTACAGGACATTATCGCCATCATGGGTATGGACGAGCTCAGCGATGAAGATAAGCTGATTGTGTCCCGCGCCCGCAAGGTGCAGCGCTTCCTGAGCCAGCCCTTCAGCGTGGCCGAGCAGTTTACCGGCATGCAGGGTAAATACGTGCCTTTGAAGGAAACCATCCGCGGCTTCCGCGAAATCATCGAAGGCAAGCACGACGACCTGCCGGAGAGCGCCTTCCTGTTTGTAGGCTCTATCGACGAGGCCGTAGCCAAGGCCAAAAAGGGTGAATGAGCATGGCAACGTTTCATTTGCAGATCGTCACGCCGGACCGCATGGTCTTTGACGGCCTGGCAGAGAGCCTCATTGTGCGCACGGCTACGGGCGACGCCTGTATTCTGGCCCGGCACATTGACTACGCCGTGGCTTTGGGCACCGGTGAAGCCCGCGTGACCGATGAAAAGGGCGGTACCCGCATTGCTGCGTGCAGCGGCGGTATGCTGAGCGTAGCCGGCGGCGAAGCCCGGGTGATGGCCACCACCTTTGAGTGGTCGGACGAAATTGACCTGGAACGCGCTGAGGAAGCCCGCCGCCAGGCAGAGGAGCACTTGAAAGCCCTGGAACGGAGCGATCAGCAATTTGCCATTGCCGAGGCGAAGCTGAAAAGAGCCATGGCGCGTATTAGAGCCAAGGATTAAGACAAAAGCCGCTTGCAAGCATGCAGGCGGATCGGGTCGTCAAAAAAGTTCGCCGTCAGGCGAGCTTTTTTGATGAGAAGCGCGCTTTGCCTACTCGATTGCGGCTGGCCGGCGGAAAAACACGTAAGGGCAGCCTTGCGCAGCAAGCCTGCCAAACCCTACGTACACGCCGCCGGGTTCGGATTGGCCGCCAGCGCCCGCGAACGGCGCTTCGCTGGTTCGCGGAAAAAGTGCCGCGACACAAGGCTTAGGGGCTCTGCCCCTAAAACCCCACAGACGGCAGCGCCTCTCCTGTACCTCCACTTTTTTGACACACTGAGCCGCTTGCAAGCATGCAGGCGGCTTTTTCCTATCTTTTATCATTTCAAAAAGCACAAACTTATAAAGAAAATGTTACAAAATAGCGTGCATTTGTTCACAAAATGTGCTATAATGATGAAGAAATGATGACGGAACGCAGGAGGGCTTTCATGCTGACCAAGGTACAGGGCAAAACCCTGAACGGAGACATTGCCGTATCCCGGCCGCCTAAGCTGTCAACCCTGGAAAAGGGGATACTCAGATGGGCCGTCGTGAACCCGGAGGATAAGGTGCTGGACGCCAGCATTGGCAGCGGTGTGATGGCCGATTATCTGCGGCGAAACCTGCAATGCGAGGTGTGCGGCGTATCGGCCGATATGGAAGATGTGCGCTGTGCGCGCAGCCGGCTGCAAACCTGCGATATTGTGTACGCCTGCCAGGGGGATATTCCCTGGATGGCAGACGCTTTTGACACGGTGCTGTACCAGCTGCATGCAGAAGAAGCGGAACCATTCAAATGCAGTCTGGCGGAAATGAGCCGCGTGCTTAAGCCCGGCGGCCAACTGGTATTGGGCGTACCAAGCCTGCCGGGACCGCTGCAGCGTCTTGGCCGGGCGTGGCTATCGGACAGCCCGGAAGGACGGACGTTTTACAACCATGAGGATGTGAAGCAACAGCTGGAGCAGCTGGCTTTTCAAAATATCACCTGGCAGCGCGCCGGCGTTGCCTGCGGCGTGCTCATCGCCTGGAAGCTCAAGGAAACCGTGCAAACCTTCTTGCGGAACGCTTCCTAAGTTTTCTAAAAAAACCGCCGCACGCTTCTGGTTTTTCAGAGCGTGCGGCGGCTTTGCTTTTTCGGCTTGCTACATGGTAACGTCCGCTACCGCGTAGGGGACGGCCCTGCCTAAATCCGCAGGGGTGATCTCCACCTGATAGCCCACTTTTCCGGCGCTGAAAATCAGCGTGTCGCAAAGCTCGACGGTTTCGTCCACCACCGTAGGAAACAGCTTTTTCATGCCGATGGGGGAGCAGCCGCCATGAATATAGCCTGTTAAGGGGAGCAGCTCCTTGCTTTTCAGCATGGCGATGCTTTTTTCCTGCACTGCCAGGGCCGCTTTTTTCAGGGAAAGCTCTTCTCCTACCGGAATGACAAACACATAGTGCTTGCCCGAGGCAGCCACGGTCACCAGGGTTTTGAAAACGTGCGTTTCGTCCTGGTGCAGCAGACGGGCTACTTCCACCCCGCTGGGCACGCCCTCGCAGGGGTACTCGTAAGCCTGATAGGCGATGTGCAGGCTGTCCAGCACTCGCATAACATTGGTTTTGTCCATCGTTCCAAAGCCTTCTTCATTTGGTTGGATAAACGGGGCCATGCGGAGAAAGACCGCCCCTGCTTACAAAAACGGAATGACTTCATCCGCTTTCACAAGCGGGCAAGCGTTTGGGACGAGCGCTTACTGGCCGTCCGGAGGAAGGGTGTTGACCGGCGCGTCGCACTTAAGGCAGGGCAGCAGGCCGTATTGGTTCTTATAGGTGCCCAGCTCACTGTAGGGGAAGGTACCGGTAAGGGGCAAATACTCTTCGTTTACGCTGGGGCAGTAGGCGTCCAGATGGTAATAGCTGCCGCCGTTGGGGTTGTAGTAAAGGGTGGTGGATGCGGGAGGAGCGGGGGTTACGGTGGTACGAGGGGCTTCGGTGGTGGAGCCGCTTGCATTGCGGTTGTTGACCACATTTTCATCGCTGGCCGTATCTGCTTCCTTATCGTTGGTTGCCAGCGAGTTGGGGTTTACGTACCATTCGTCGCCCTCTTTCACCATCATGATCATGAAGCGGTACACGCTGGCCGCTTTGCCGGTATTCTTGTTAATGGTGGCGGTCATGGTAATGGTGCGGCTGGAATCCTGCTCCGTGCCGCCCACTTCCTCAATGGTGAAGTCCTCCGGCGTGCGGTTGGAAAGCACCATAAACAGAGCCGTGGAGGGGTTTTCCTGGGCGCTGCACCAGCTGGGCTGCACCAGGCTAACCATTTCGCTTACATTGTTGGCTTCCCAAAGAGTCATGAAGGTTTCCAGACGCTGCTGTGCCTGAGAAGCGCCCATTCCCTCGGGAGTAGGCGTTGGCTCGCTGGGCATGGGCGTTTCCACATAGGCGGCGGCCGCCAGAACCTGGCTGTTTTCCGGCTCGGACGTGATTTGTACGCTGGCGGGCTCGGCAGGCGTATTCAGCCGCCGGTTATCCGCGGTTCCCTGCATCATCAGCGCAATGCAGACAATGCACAGCGCTACATAAACCATGCTGACAATCAGCCTTGTGGCGGGAGCGTACATCTGCCGGTACCACATGGCTCCCAGCCCGGCTACGCAAAGCCCCAGAAAGGCGTAGCGCAGAAAATCCAGCGAGCTAAAAATACAGGGAATGAACAGCAACGGCAGCAGACCGAAAAGAAAAACGGAAAGCAGTTTGTCCATATTCATGGGAGCGCGCGTCTTTTTCGGCGCAGCCGGCTGAAAAGCAGGCTGAACCGGCTGCTGCATGGGCGCGGCGGGCTGCTGGGCAAAGGGCATGGAAAAGGAAGACGCCGGCTGGGCGGCGCTTTGCGGCGCGCCGGAAAAGACGGGCGGCACATTTGCTCCGCCGGCGGAAAAGGGCACGGTTTGCGAAAACGGCATGCGGGCTGCAAAGGAAGCGGCCTGCACGTTTGGCGCCGACGGCGCGGGGGGGACATAGCCTTGCCCGCGCAAGGCGGAGGGACCGGCGCTATTGATGGTGGGGGCGCTGTTGCCCAGCGGTTGCACCATAGGCGGCACGGCAGAAAAAACCGGACCGTTCATGGGAGGCACAAAGGTGGGCGTTGCAAAAGGAATTTGCGCGGTTTGCTGCATCGGCGTATTCTGCCGCGGGGCGGCAAAGGGCATGGTAAAAGGCGCGGCCGGCTGCGAAAAAGGCTGGGAAGTAGAAAATGCGGGCGCATTGGCGGCAGGCGCAAAGGGGGCGGGCTGCCGGGCAAAGGGCTGCTGAAAGCCTTGGGCCGGGTCGGGCACCTGGGAAAAATCAGGCGTCTCGGGGGCCTGACGCACAGGCTGGGCCGTTTTATGCAGAAAGCCTCGCTTTTGCATGCCATAGGTGGGCGTGGTGGAATATTTCATACGGTTTCCGTTCATGATACATCTCCTTGCATCACCGCTGAAGAAAAAGCCAATCCAGTGCGCTATTAGCACAAAGGCCATTCTATTATATCACATATTGCGCTTTTGTAAACAGAACCCGGCTTGAATATGAAAGAAAACTAACAAAGTTATAACAATTTCGGTAACACTTTCCAGGCGAGAGGCAAATGAAAAACCTTTGTGGAGGTGGTTGCGAAAAAAGTGCCGATCATGTATAATTACCATGACCTGTTATGCACAGAATAAAAGCGGGTCAGCATTGTGGGCGGGTTTCCGCCGCGCAAGGAGGCGTAAGGCTTTATGGAATGTAAGATCAAAAACGACATAGGCACGATCTACATTACGGAGGACGTGATGCTCAAGGTGGTGGGGTACGCCGCCCTGGAGTGCTACGGCATTGTGGCCATGTCCAGCAAGCGCGCCAAGGATGGGCTTGTGGAATGGCTGGGCCGGGAAAACCTGTCCAAGGGCGTGCAGCTCAAGCTGGTGGACGATATGCTGGATGTGGATCTGTTCATCATCGTGGAGTATGGCATTTCCATTGTGGAGGTCTGCAAGACCATCATTGAAACGGTGCGCTATAAGCTGGAAAGCATGACGGGCGTAAAGGTACGCCGCGTTAATATCTCCGTCGAGGGCGTTCGCGTTTGATTAACTAGCGTGTCGGGAGGAAACCACCTTGATACAAACCAAAACGATTGATGGCGTGTTGCTGCGCGATATGGTTGTGGCCGGCGCCGCCATGCTGGAGAAGAACCGCGAAGCGGTGGATGCTTTGAACGTTTTTCCCGTGCCGGACGGCGATACGGGCACCAATATGAGCCTGACCATGGCCTCGGCCACCAAAGAGGTCAGCCAGAAGGAATACCTCAATGCGTGCGACGCGGCCGCCGCCGTGGCCAAGGGCGCGCTGCGCGGCGCGCGCGGCAACAGCGGCGTCATTACCTCGCAGCTGTTCCGCGGCTTCGCTCGGGCCCTGGACGGGGTGGAGCGCATTACGCCCCGGCAGTTTGCCGCCGCCCTTCAGCGCGGCGCGGAAACGGCCTACAAAGCGGTGATGAAGCCCAAGGAAGGCACCATTTTAACCGTTGCCCGCGTCATTGCCGAGGAGGCTGTGAAGCAGGCCGAGCAAACGCCGGATGATTATGAAGCGCTGTTTACCAATATTCTGACCACCGGCGAAGCCATTTTGAAAAAGACCCAGCAAATGCTGCCTGCCCTCACCCAGGCCGGCGTGGTGGACGCAGGCGGCCGCGGCCTGTTGCACATTTACCGCGGCTATGTTTGCTGCCTGCGGGGCGAGGAATTGACGGACGCCGTAGAGGAGGCCGCCGATGGGAACGGCGAGTTTGTGGATGAGCACGACCTGAGCGGCGAAATCAAGTTTGCCTACTGCACGGAATTTTGCATCCAGAATCTGTTTTCCGATATTCTGGAGGAGGACATCGATTCCTTCCGCCGCCGCCTGAACCGTATTGGCGACAGCGTGCAGGTGTCCGGCGATTTGAGCCGGGTAAAGGTGCACGTGCATACCAACGAGCCCAGCAAGGCCCTGGAATACGGACTGAGCCTGGGCGAACTGGTGGATATCAAGATTGACAATATGCTTCAGCAGCGCCGCGATAAGCAGGCCGCGGAGCAGCAGGCCAATCCGCAGCCCGCAGAAGAAGCCGGGGAAGAACAGCCCGCCAAGGAGTACGGCATGGTGGCCGTGTCCCTGGGCGACGGCTTTCACCAGATTTTCGCCGACTTGCAGGTGGACTCCATCGTGGAGGGCGGCCAGACCATGAACCCCAGCATCGAGGACCTGTCCGAGGCCATCAACAAAACCCACGCCTCTACCGTGTTTGTATTGCCCAACAACGGCAATGTAATTCTGGCGGCCCAGCAGGCGGCTCAGCTGTGCGAAAACAAAAAGGTGCTGGTGATTCCCACCAAGAACGTGGCCATGGGTATTGCCGCGGCCATCGCTTTCCAGCCGGAGGCGTCGCCGGAGAATAACGCCGTCCGCATGGAGGAAGCCGCTCAGAGCGTGCGCACAGGCACGGTAACCTACGCCGTGCGCGATACCGAATTGGACGGCCTGCATATCAAGGAAGGGGATATCATCGGCCTGTATAACGGCAAGATTCAAACCGTGGGCAACAGCGTGCACGATGTAACCCGCGACCTGATGAAGGAAATTGTTACCGAGGACGACGAACTGATTACCGTGTATTACGGCAAGGACACAGCTGAAGCGGACGCTCAGGCCCTAACCGATGAAATGACCCAGTCGTATCCCCAGTGCGATGTGGACATGCAGATGGGCGGCCAACCCCTATACTATTATCTGGTATCTGTGGAGTAATGATGGAGCTTTCCGAACTCAAAGGCATTGGAAAAACCAGGCTGGAAGCCTTACACGCAGCGGGCATCTGCTCGTTGCGTGATCTTTTATACACCTTTCCCGTGCGCTATAAGGACATGAGCCGTATCCAAACCGTAGCGCAGGCGCAGCCGGGACAAAAAGCCTGCCTGTGCCTGGTGAGGGAAGGAGAGGCCAAACTGAGCCGCCATGGCAGGCTGAGCCGGGTTACCTGTACCTTTGCCGATGATACGGGCCGGGTGATGGCGGTGTGGTTTAACCAACCCTGGATGCGGGACCATTTGAACAACCGTACCCGGGCCACGCTTTTTGGGCAGGTGGAGGTTCAGGGCCGGGGTAAAAAGCTGCTGAACCCCAGCCTGGAGACGGAACTGCGCATCCTGCCGGTGTACAGGCCCATTGAGGGACTGCCTCAAAAAACGCACGAAGCCATCGTGCGCCAGGCGCTGGAAGAGGCCGGCAGCGAGCTGTTTGCTGAAACCCTGCCTCAAACCATCCGGGAACAGTATCGCCTGTGGGGCTGTGAAAGAGCGCTGCGGGCGCTGCACCAGCCCGCCGGCATGGAGGAGGTGGCCCAGGGCCAGCGGCGCATGGCCTTTGAGCAAATGCTGCTATATCAGGCGGCCGTACGCAAAATGAAGGACATTCGCGGTCGGGGACCGGACATGGCTTTTGCACCAACCGCTGCGGAAGCCTTTTGGCAGGCCATGCCCTTTGCTCCCACCGGCGCGCAAAAACGCACCCTGAACGAAATTGCCGCCGATATGCTGGGGCGGCGCGCCATGGCCCGCATGGTGCAGGGCGATGTGGGCAGCGGGAAAACCGCCGTGGCCATGGGCGCAATGCTGCTGTGCTCCCAAAGCGGCTATCAGAGCGCCTTGATGGCTCCCACAGAGATTTTGGCCCGGCAGCATTACGAAAGCATGCGGGATTTCTTTGCCCGGCAAGGCTATCCCTGCGGGCTGCTGCTGGGCGGCATGCCTGCCGGGGAGCGGCGGGAGGCCCTTCATTGCATTGAAACAGGGGCCTGGCGCATTGTGATAGGCACGCACGCTCTGATTGGCAAAGGCGTGCGGTATCAGCGGCTGGGGCTGTGCGTAACCGACGAGCAGCACCGGTTTGGCGTGGCTCAGCGCACGGCGCTGATTCGCAAGGGGAAGGACGGCGCGCACGCGCCCCATCTGTTGGTGATGAGCGCCACGCCCATTCCCCGTTCCCTGGCGCTGGTGCTGTTTGGCGATTTGGACCTGTCCCTTATGGACGAGCTGCCTCCGGGCCGGCTGCCGGTTAGCACCCGTATTGTGCCTTCTGCCAAGCGGGAAGGGCTGTACGGCTTTGTGCGCAAGGAACTGGAGGCAGGGCATCAGGCTTATTTTGTGTGTCCGCTGGTGGAGCAAAGCGAAAGCAGCGACTGCCTGAAGGCGGCCAAGGCTCATGCAGTGGAGCTGCAAAACGGGCCCTTTCACGGTTTTCAGGTGGGCCTGACCTATGGCAGCCAGTCTGCCGGAGACAAGGCGGAAACGCTGCGGGCATTTTCTGCGGGGGAGATTCAGGTGCTGGTTTCCACCACGGTGATCGAGGTAGGGGTAAACGTGCCCAACGCCACCCTGATGGTTATTGAGGATGCCGACCGTTACGGCCTGGCTCAGCTGCATCAGCTGCGTGGCCGGGTGGGCAGGGGCAGCGCTCAAAGCTGGTGCTTTTTGCTGGCGCAGCCCAACGAGCGCCTGCGGGCTTTGACGGCCACAAACGACGGCTTTGAGGTGGCAAGGCTGGATTTGGAGCAGCGCGGTCCCGGCGAACTGCTGGGCACTCGCCAGCATGGCGAGGCGATGATTCCCGGCGGAGCGTCGGCCTTTAGCAGCATGAAGCTGCTGTACGCGGCAGCCCAGTGCGCCGAGGAACTGCAAACGAACCCCGGGCGCGAAAAGGAGTGGCGGCAGGTGTCTCTGGCGGCGGAACGGCTGGCTTGCGGCCTGGGCGAAAAGGTGTCCATCAGCTAACCGGCCGCTTCTGTTTGAAAAAAGCGCCGCTTCGTTGTACAATGGCCTTGTACCCAGCGAAGAAGGAAAGGAAGAACAACGTGCATATTGTGCTTTATCAGCCGGAAATTCCCCAAAACACGGGTAACATTGCCCGCACCTGCGCCGCTACGGGCAGTATGCTGCACCTGATTAAGCCCCTGGGCTTTTCCCTGGACGATAAGTATTTGAAACGGGCGGGCCTGGATTACTGGCACATGATGCAGTACCGCGTCTATGAGAGCTTTGAAAGCTTTTTGGCCGCCTGGCCTCAGGCGCACATGCACTTTTTATCTACCAAAGCGCCCCGGGGCTATGCGTCGGCCCGTTATCAGCCGGATGATTTTCTGGTATTTGGCTGCGAAACCCGGGGCCTGCCGGAAAGCCTGCTGCGGCATGTATACGACCGCTGTGTGCGGATTCCCATGGTGCCCGGAGCACGCAGCCTGAATTTGAGCAATTCGGTGGCCATTGTGCTGTATGAGGCGCTTCGCCAGCAGGGCTTTGCAGGCATGCAGGATGTGGGCGCGCTGACCGGCCGGGACGACCCGGAAGCGCCCTGGATGGATTACGTATAGACGTTCGTTGGCTGTGTGAAAGGATGTGAGGAATGATGGCGCGGCAAAGAAGGCGGTTCCGTCCTCAGGAAGATGAGGAAACCATGCAGCTGGGCGATGTGCTGGAACCCTACGACAGTCCGCCCGAGGAAGAAGACGCTGCCTATGACGATGGGCAGATGGATCAGCCGGTCTATCAGGACCTGTATCAGCCCCTGCCCTACGACCAGGAGGAAGACCTGGACCAGCAGGAGGAAGAGGATTCCGCCGGGCGTTTTCGCATTGCCATGGGCGTGTTTGACCTGGTGAGCATCCTGGTGGGCGCGGTGGTGATTCTGGTGCTGGTGGCTCTGTTGGTGACCCTGGTGAACTGGCTTCGCACCGATATTCTGCACTCCGCGTTGCTTTTGCAAAGCGGGCTGCAATAGGCGTGGAGAGCGGCTGCGTACCTTTGAAAACCTGCGGCGGATTTGCACCGCCGTTTTTTTGCGCCTCGCAGGGTTTTAATCCCGGCGCGTAGAACACAACAGGAAAGGGGGCGGCGCTATGAAGGAAGAAAACCCTTGGCAGCAATTGTATCAGAGCATTGAAAAATGTGAAAACTGTTCCCTGGGCGCAGGCTGCCTCCATAAGGTGCCGGGCCAGGGCGATTTGCATGCGCCCCTGATGATTATCGGGGAAGGCCCGGGCCAACAGGAGGACGAGCAGGGCCTGGCCTTTGTGGGCCCGGCGGGACAGCTGCTGACCCGTATGCTGCAGGCCATCGCCCTGCCCAGAGAACGGGTGTACATTTGCAATGTGGTTAAGTGCCGGCCGCCCCACAACCGCCAGCCGCTGCCGGAGGAGATGCGGGCCTGCCTGCCACATTTGCGGAGGCAGTTTCTGCTGGTGCGGCCGCAGGTGCTGCTGCTATTGGGGGCAACGGCGGTTTCCGCCATCCTGGGGCCGGAGTACCGCATCACCCGCTGCCACGGTCAGTGGGTGAGCCGTAAGGGCGTGGATATCATCGCCACCTATCATCCGGCGGCGCTGCTGCGGGACGCAAGCAAAAAGCGCGCCGCCTGGCAGGATTTGCAGGCGCTGCGGGCCCGGCTGGAAGAAAAGAATTTGTATGGGGACCTATTGAAGGAGACGTGAGAAGATGCAGCCTTTGGAGCGCTTCCGCAAGGAATGTGCCGCTTTTTTTGACGCGCTGAGCCTGACGGGGCAGCGCACGCTTGTGTTTGGCGAGGGCAACGGCAACGGCCCGCTGCTGATGCTGGTGGGCGAGGCCCCTGGCGAGCAGGAGGCCCTGCAGGGCCGTCCCTTTGTGGGCAAGGCAGGCAAAAACCTGGATGGTTTTCTGGAAGCCCTTCGGCTGCGCCGGGGGGATATTTACATTACCAACGTGGTGAAGGTGCGCCCATCCAAGATCAGCGCCGCCGGGAGAGTGGTGAACCGCTCGCCCACCCGGGAGGAAAAGGTGCTGTTTACCCCCTGGCTGATGAAAGAGGTGGCCATTGTGCGGCCCGCAGCGCTGGTTACCCTGGGCAACGTGGCCCTGCAAGCCTTTCAACAAAAGGAAACCGTGGGCCAGGCGCACGGCGCGTGGCGGCGGGTGGTGGTGGCTCCGGCGGACCAGCCGGCGTTTACGCTGCCGCTGTTCCCGCTGTATCATCCTGCATCGGTGATTTACAACGGTTCCCTGAAGGAAGTATACCAGCGCGACCTGGAAACGCTGGCGGCTTCCCTTCGATAAAGCGGGGCCGCTGACATTTGAACGCCGGGAATGTGGATTTGAAACCAGGGAGCGTGACAGAACAAAGGAATCATGCTATGATATCCTCGAACAAAAGGCCGGGGGCCTACAGATGGGGGAGAAATGCAGCTTATGGAATGGGTGCCGATTTTGATTTGCTTTTTGCTGGGACTGGGCTTTCTGATTGCGGAAATG
The DNA here is from genome assembly GCA_934621485.1 of uncultured Clostridia bacterium. Lineage (GTDB taxonomy): Bacteria > Bacillota > Clostridia > Christensenellales > Aristaeellaceae > Limiplasma. The sequence continues at coordinate 2,913 of CAKTUS010000069.1, read as the reverse complement.
TTCATGCCCGGGTTTGGGCTGCCGGGCATTTCCGGGATTGTGCTGGAGGTTATCACCATTGTGCTGGTCTATCTGCGCTATGGCGGCCTGGCGGCGCTTGGTATGACGCTGATTGTGCTGGCTCTGGTGGCCATTGCCATTTCGCTGGCGCTGCGATCGGTGGACAAGGGCCGATTGTCCAGATCGTCGGTGATTCTCAAGGAGGAAGAAACCCCTGAGGAGGGCTACGTGGCCACCCGGGACATGGAGGTATTCCTGGGCCGGGAGGGCATAACCACCACCGTGCTGCGGCCTACCGGCATGGCCGAATTTGACGGCGTGAAGCTGAATGTGACCGCCGACGGCGAATATATTGCCAAGGATCAGCCTGTGCGTGTTTCTCGTGTGGAGGGCGCGCGGGTTGTGGTAAGAAAACAAGATAACGAAGGAAACGGAGGAAGAAACGATGTATTTTCCTGAATCAATGCTGTGGATTTTTCTGATTATTCTGGCGGCGCTGGTGGTTGTGCTGGTGTTCCTGCGTTTTGTGCCCCTGGGCCTGTGGATTACGTCGCTGGCTGCCGGCGTGCATGTGAGTATCGGCTCGCTGGTGGGTATGCGGCTGCGCCGCATCCAACCCAAAATGCTGGTCAACCCGCTCATCAAAGCGCGAAAAGCCGGCCTGGACGTGACGCTGTCCAAGCTGGAAACCCACTACCTGGCCGGCGGCAACGTGGATCGGGTGATTAACGCCCTGATTGCCGCGCAGCGCTCCAATATTGAAATGCCCTTTGAAAAGGCTTCCGCTATCGACCTGGCGGGCCGCGATGTGTTGCAGGCTGTGCAGATGAGCGTAACCCCCAAGGTGATTGAAACCCCTGTGGTGGCCGCTATCGCCAAGGACGGCATCGAGCTGCGGGCCAAGGCACGGGTGACCGTGCGCACCAACATTGAACGTCTGGTGGGCGGTGCGGGAGAGGAAACCATCATCGCCCGCGTAGGCGAGGGTATTGTTACCACCGTCGGCAGCAGCGAAACCCACAAGCAGGTGCTGGAAAACCCGGATTTGATCAGCCAGACCGTGCTGAACAAGGGCCTGGATGCCGGTACCGCTTATGAGATTCTGTCCATCGACATCGCCGATGTGGATGTGGGCCGCAACGTAGGCGCACAGCTGCAAATGGATCAGGCGGAGGCGGATCGCCGCATTGCTCAGGCCCGCGCCGAAGAACGCCGCGCCATGGCTGTGGCCCGCGAACAGGAAATGAAAGCGGCTGTTCAGGAAATGCGCGCCCGAGTGGTGGAGGCTGAGGCTGATGTGCCCAAGGCCATGGCTGCTGCCCTGCGGGAAGGCAAAATGGGCGTGATGGATTACTATCAGCTGAAAAACATGGAGGCGGACACCAATATGCGCGAGGGCATTGCCAAAGCCAGCACGCCTGCGTCCACTCCGGTACGGGAAGAGAAGAAATAACGCTGCGCCGGGTTGCCCGGCTTTCGGCCGGGCAGCTCGCCGGGAGGTGAACGAAAATGGAAGGCCTGGTTTCGCTTCTCATCCTGTTTTGGGTGTTTAAGGCCGTTCGCAAAGCCCTTCAGCGTCAAGCGCCCTACAACAAAGGCAGCGCGGCGAAGCCTGCCAAAAGGCCCAAGCCCCATCCGGCCGCTGCGCCCATACAGGCGGCTCAGCCTGCGGTGAAAACGGCTTCGTGGCGGCCGCCGGAGCCGGTTCAGCCTGTTCAGGGCAGCATGAGCTATGCGTCTCAGGAAGGGCTGTCGTCGGAGGAGGGCGAGGATACTTGCGATCCTGCGTTGGGCCATGAAAGCGTGCCTCACGACGACCTGGACAGTCTGTACGCTCAGGAAATAGACGGGGCTGGCGAAGAACTGACCATTACGCCCCGGAGCCTGATTCAGAGCGTTGTGATGAGCGAAGTTTTGAAGCGGCCCAGTTACGGAAAGGGCCGTTTGCGCCGCTAGAGAGGAAGAAACGCATGGAGGATTTGTGCGTACTGATTGCCGACGACGACGAAGGCATGCGTACCGTTTTGCGGAAAATTGTGGAACGGGTGGACGGCTTTACGCTGGCGGCGGAGGCGGACAATGGAAAGGCCGCCCTGGAGCTGGCGGAAAAGCTGCGCCCGGGGGTGGTGTTTCTGGATGTGGAAATGCCCCGGCTGAACGGCGTGGAATGTGCCAGGGCCATTCAGGACATGGACCCGAACGTGATTGTGATTTTCGCCACGGCCCATGAATCCTACATGGGCGACGCCTTTGAAGTGTATGCCTTTGATTATCTGGTGAAGCCCTTCCGGGTGGAACGGGTGGTGCAAACTCTGGAGCGCGCCCGCGAGCGCTTGCTGGCGCGCCAGAGAGCCGCGCTGCCCCAGGTAAACGTAAGGCCGCGGGAGGCGGAGGGCCGCATGATGCTCAAGCACCGGGACGGCGTGAGCTTTATCGACCTGAAGGACATTTTGCTGGTGCAGCGGGAGGACCGCGCTACGGTTATCTATACCCTGGATGGCGAGCGCTATGTAACAGGCGATTCACTGACGGAGATGGAGGAACGTTTGCCCCGGGAAAGCTTTTTTCGCTGCCATAAAAGCTATATCATTAACCTGAGCCGCATCAAGGACATTACGCCCTACGGACGCTGGACCTATGTGGTGCGTCTGGAGGGCACGCGGCACGACGCGCTGATTACCCATGAGAAGTATGAAGAATTGGAGCGCATGTTTCGATAGGGCTGCGGTTTGAAAGCAAAAAAACAAAAAATTGCCACTTTTTTTGAAAAACAACCTTGACAAATAGTGCTTTAGGCGTTATGATATTACACGTCGCCGCAAGGTGCGGTAAGGTTGGGGAGCATAGCTCAGCTGGGAGAGCATCTGCCTTACAAGCAGAGGGTCACAGGTTCGAGCCCTGTTGTTCCCACCA
>CAKTUS010000068.1 GCA_934621485.1 uncultured Clostridia bacterium | reverse complement strand
ACCCTGGATGGCGACAGCGCCTACCGCCAGGCCCAGTGGGTTCTTATCGCTACGCCCACCAACTACGATCCTCACAAAAACTACTTTGATACGTCCTCGGTGGAGGAGGTCATCGGCCGCGTTTACGCTCTGAATCCTCAGGCGGTAATGGTGGTGAAATCCACCATTCCGGTAGGCTTCACCGCCCGCATGCTCAAGGAACACCCCGGCGCGCGCCTTTTGTTTAGCCCGGAGTTCCTCCGGGAGGGCCATGCCCTGTACGATAATTTGTACCCCAGCCGCATCATCGTAGGCTATGAAGGAGCGGAGATGGAGGATGCCGCCCATACCTTTGCCGGGCTGCTCACGGAAGGGGCGGAAAAAAAGGATGCGCCCGTGCTGTATATGCACCCCACGGAGGCGGAGGCGGTCAAGCTGTTTGCCAACACCTATCTGGCGCTGCGGGTCAGCTTCTTTAACGAGTTGGACACCTATGCCGAGGTGCGTGGGCTGAATACCCGGCATATCATTGACGGCGTATGCCTGGACCCCCGTATCGGCGGGCATTACAACAACCCTTCCTTCGGCTACGGCGGATACTGCCTGCCAAAGGATACCAAGCAGCTGCTGGCCAACTACGACAACGTGCCCAACAATATCATCGGGGCCATTGTGGAAAGCAACCGCACCCGCAAGGACTTTATTGCCGAGCGCGTGCTGGAAAAGGCCGGTTTTCCCCAAAAAAGCAGCCCCGTGGTGGGCGTGTACCGCCTGACCATGAAAAGCGGCAGCGACAACTTCCGCCAGAGCAGCATCCAAGGCGTGATGAAGCGCATCAAGGGCAAGGGCGTTCCCGTGGTGGTGTACGAGCCCACCCTGAAGGACGACGCCTTCTTCGGCAGCAAGGTTGTGCGCGACCTGGAAACGTTTAAGCAAAGCTGCGATGTGATTATCGCCAACCGGATGGACGACGCCCTCCGGGATGTGCAAGACAAGGTCTACACCCGCGACCTGTACCAAAAGGACTAAGAAACGGAGCGTGAACCGCCCATGGAATGGCTGGTCCCGGCTGGATGGCTGTTGTCCTTTGGGGCTATGCATGGTTTTTTGCTTCCCGAAGCCACAGGGCCTTTGCCCCGGTGAGCGCCATGGGCGCGCTGAGCCTGGCGGTATATGCGCTGGGCCTGTGCGGCTGGCTGAGGGCGGGCGCTTACGGCCTGATGGCGCTGGGCCTGGGGCTGCTGGCGCTGATGCTCCTGCGTCGGGACCGTTCCCTGCTGCACTGGGATGTTTTGGCCTTTGCACTGGGCTGCGGGCTGTTGTTTTGGCGTTACCAAGGCAGTCTGCTGGTGGCCTATGACGATTTTTCCCATTGGGGCATGCTTGTGCGGCGCATGCTTTTAACCGATGCGTTGCCAGCCAGCTCCGACCGGTTGATTATCTTTCAAAGCTATCCTCCGGGAGCGGCGTGCTGGCTGTGGTATGTATGCCGCTTTCTGGGCGGCAGGGACGGCATGATGCTGTCGGCCCAGGCGTGGCTGGTTCTGGCCGCCCTGTGGCCGTTGACGGCTTTGCTGGGCAGGCGGGGCCGGTGGACAAAAAGCGTGGGGCTGGCGGTTCTGGCCCTCATTACCCTTTCCCTGTTTCAGGGCACCGCCTCGCTCATGGTGGATAATCTGCTATCTGCCCTGGCCATCGGCGCGGTAGCGCTGTGCGCCTGGTCCATCAAGGAAAAGCGGCCCGTGAAAACGCCCTTGGCCCTGCTGCTGGCGCTGCTGTGCCTGGTGAAGGACAGCGGCCTGTTTTTGGCGGCGGTTTGCGTTGCGGCCTATGGAGGGCTGTGTACCCGTTCCCTCTCAGCCGGAAAGCGGATGGGCCGTCTGGCGATCGTGGCGCTGCCGGCGGCGGTCGCCCGGCTGGCGTGGTATGTTCATATCAAGCTGGCGTTTCCGGCGGCGGATACCAGCCGCCATGCGCTGACGCTGGCCAATCTGCGTCTGGCCGGTTCGGACAAATCCTATGAAGACATGCTTTCCATAGCCAAAAGCCTGGCGCAGGAAGCTTTTTCCCTGCAAAACCAGGCGGTGCATATTCTGCTGCTGATGGCGCTCCTGTACGCCCTGCTGCGGCTTTCCCGCGCCGCAGGCCGGCGGGATCTATGGGTTCCCTTTGCTTCGCTGCTGGTATACGGCGGCTGGCTGGCGGGCCTGCTGGGCATGTACATTTTTTCCATGCCGGTAGAGGGGGCCCTGCGCCTGGTGGCTTTTGAGCGCTACAACAGCACCTGCGCCCTGTTTTTGTACGGTGTTGCGGCCGTATGGCTGCTGTACCGGCTGTGGGACAAAGCCCTTCCCGGCGCGCTGCTGCTGGTGCTGCCGCTGCTGCTAGGCTCCTGGCGGGCCGGGCTTCCCCGGCTGGTACACGACAACTATGACGTGCCCATGCGCCGTCAAATACAGGCGCTTTGGGAAAAGCGCCCCCTGGAGACAGGCGAAAGCGGCTGTCTGCTGCTGTCCAAGGATGAAAATGCCGCCTTTGCCTCCTATATGGGCCGGTATGTGTTCCAGGATGCGGACCTGGCAGTTTCCTTCCGGGTTCCGGACGGCGCAGAGGTGGTTTACGCGCTTCCGGGAGCCGATACGCAAACCCTATCCCCTGGTGTCATTCTGGTGGAGGTGAACGACTTATGAAGGCTTCTCGAAAACACGCGGCAGCTTGCGCCCTTTCGGCGCTGCTGTGCGCTTCTGCCCTGACCATGGACATTTCTCCCATCCAGGTGTCCACAGAAAACAGTCCCAGCCTGGCGTTGCGTATCGCCAATCTGGCGTATGGCGTTGCCGGCGCCTTGTCTGAAAACCCAGTGTCTTTATGCTTGATTGCGTTAGGCGCTTTTCTCTTTTTTCGCCGGTGCCTGTACAAAGGCTCGCAGAGCGGCGGCGTTCTGGACAAGTTGCTGGCCTTTCTGCTGGGGCTGTTTATGCTGCTGAGCAAGGGGGTGTTTGCCAAAACCCAGGTTTCCGTCTCGGAAAGCGAAAAGCTGGTCAGCTGCGCCCGCACAATTTTTGTGCTGTGGGCCGGCAACACTCAGGTTGTCAAAAGCCTGATATGCCTGGCTGGCTTCTATTGCCTGTGGCTGGCGGTTATCCATGCCGCGCAGCAGGGGCTGGACGTTCTGGCGCTGCAAAAGCCCTTCCGTTTTCGGCGTCCCTTTGCCACGCCGTTCTGTTTGCTGCTTGCATGCTGGATGGCGCAGGTGGTGCTGCGTTATCCGGGAGCAATCTGGTGGGACACCACCTATTCCCTGGGAGAGTTTTTTGGTGAACGCGCTTTCATCGGCATCAATCCGCCGATGCATGTACTGTTATGCGGCTGGTTTGCTCAGTTGGGCGAATGGCTTGGCAATCTTGGTGTGGGTCTGTTTTTGCTGACGCTCATTCAAACCTTGGTTTTTGCCCTAGTCGTTGCCTATAGTCTATGGCTTTTTCAGAAATGGCGGCTGCCCAAAGCAGCGATTTGGGGCGGATTTCTTATGACGATGCTGTTGCCTACCTACTCTGCTTATGCTACCACCCTGGCCAAGGATTCTTCTTATTCTATTATGTTTCTGCTCTTCTTGCTACAGTTAACCTTGTGGCTAGTCCATTCAGAACAGTTTTGGGCACATGGCGGTCTTCATTTGCTTTTGTGGGCATTATCAGCGGTTTTGATGATTTGGATGCGCAAAAACGGCCTGTATGTCGTGACGCTTTGTGTGGCGCTTGTCATTTTACCTGTTTCTCTTTTTCGACGCCATGTCCAATGGCGGCGATTCCTTCCGGGACTATGCATACTGGCAGCTGTGGCTTTGGCCGTTCTGGGTGAAAACGCCTTAGAAACAGCCTATGGCGTTGGAGGCGGCAGCCGACGAGAAATGCTGTCTCTGCATTTCCAGCAAACAGCCCGGCTACTCCGCGAGCATGGTCAGGACATTCCTAAAGAAGAAATCGATGTGATAGATCAGGTGCTGGCTGCCAATGAAATTGCCGAGCTGTACCAACCCAATATTTCCGACCGAGTAAAGGAAACTTTTCGGGAAGATGCCACAGCAGATGAGGTGAAAGCCTATTTCGTCCTCTGGTTAGAGCAAGGGCTACGGTATCCTCTTGTCTATCTGGATGCAACCGTTAACATGATGCACAACCTGTTTAGCCCGCTTGGCGACAGCCCTGTATACTATCGCTCGGCCTCGGGCCATGTGCGGGGCGTTGAACTGATGACGCTTTCTGAAGGTCAACCCTTCCAAAACGCCGGTGAACTGTGCTTCAGCCTGTACCGGCTGCTCAGCGCTCTGCCCGGTTTCAACCTGCTGGTCAACATCGGCTTTGCCTTCGATATGCTGCTTGTGCTGTGCTATGTGGCCATTCAAAAACGGCAGCGCGCGCTCTGGGGCGTATTGCTGCCGCTGCTTATCAGTGCCGGGGTGATTTTTCTCTCGCCCATTTGCTATACCCGCTACGCGCTGCCGCTGCTGTACGGGCTGCCTGTGGTCTTTGCCGCGTGCCTGGCTCTTTGCCGGCAAAAGGGAGAAGTGGTCAGTCCCGATACCACTCGATGACGGCCTGGGTGCCGTCGTTCCCCCGGCCATCCTCCAGGAGGGATTCATATATGCTCAGCGCCAGCTGCAACACCGGCAGCTGCGCGCCGCGCTGTTGGGCTTCCTCCTGGGCAATACGCATATCCTTGATGAAGTGCTGAATGGCAAACCCAGGCGTATAATCGCCGGAAATCATTTTAGGGCCGTTGTTGCTCATTTGCCAGCTTCCCGCTGCCCCGGCAGAAATGCAGCGCAGCATGTTCTGCACATCCAAACCGCTGATTTGCCCATAGCGCACGGCCTCCGCCACACCGATAACGCAGCCCGCAACGGCAATCTGGTTGGCCATTTTGGTGTGCTGGCCGCTGCCTGCGGAACCGGTATACACAATGGTTTTGCCCATTTTTTCAAACAGGGGCACACAGGCGTCAAAATCTGCTTTCTCGCCGCCTGCCATAATGCTGAGGGTGGCGTTTTTCGCTCCCAGGTCGCCGCCGCTGACCGGCGCATCCAGGGGATGCAATCCCCGTGCAGCCGCCTCCGCCGCAACGCGCTGCCATAGCGCCGGGCTGGTGGTCGTCATGTCTATGAGATAAGCGCCGGGTCTGGCGGAAGCTATCACGCCGTTTTCCCCCAGGTACACCTGCTCTACATCCTGGGGATAGCCCACAATGGTCATCACCACATCCTGCTCTCTGGCGCACTCGCCCGGGCTACATGCCCAGTGTGCGCCGCCGGCCAGCAGCCCCTCCGCCTTGGCCTTGGTGCGGTTATAGACCGTCAGTTCATGTCCTGCATCCATCAAGTGGCGGGCCATGCTGGCGCCCATGACGCCGGTACCAATAAAGCCTATTTTCATCTTTGACGCCTCCTGCCTTATTAGGATAGAAACAGTATACTCCAGACTGTTGAAAAAAAACTGAGAGGTATCGGAGGGCCGCAGCCCTCCGATTTTGCTTCCGAAACCGGCGGCGTGTACGTCGGTTTCGGCTGCCTTGCCCAGCAAGGCTTTCCTTACGCTCTTTGCCGCCCGGCCAGCCGCAGGCGAGCAGGCAAAGAGCGCTTAGAAAAGATCGCCGTCAGGCGAGCTTTTTTGACGGCCTTTAGTATACTCCTCCTCCGTCACGCCGTCCAGAGAGGGAGGGAAAGCCTTGCCAAAATTCAAACCCAGCTCCGTTGAAACACAGAGCTGGGCTTGGCGTTAGGGATGGGTCAAACCATCCTTCAACGCCTGGTAGCTGTCGTAGGCGTATACCGAATAGTTTTCATTCTGCCACAGGATATCATTGGCGCTGAGGCGTTCCCGCAACGGGTGCTCCACATTGTCGCCGTCAAAAAAGATTAAGCAAACCGGACCCTTCGGAGGGGTTTGAGTCAAACGCCCCTCCTGACCAATCAGGTAAAAATCCTCCACATCCTCCACCACCGGGTTCCAGATGCGGGTGGTAATCTGGCCGTTGCTCATCTCGGTCAGCACATTGCCCGGGTACCAGAAGGTAGCGTAGGCATTGGAGCAGCCATTATCCTGGAGCACCTGCGCCATTTCCCGATATTGTGCGTTCCAGTCCTCTTCACAGACGCGCTGGCGGTAAATGTGCGCGCCGTTTACCGCTACCAACGCCGCAAGCCCGGCAGCCATCAGCCGGTTCATCCATTTCAGCTTGCTTCCATTTTCAAACCATGCAAGCAGCAGTGGCAGCAAAAAGACAAACACGGGAATCTGATAACGGGTGGCCATCAACTGGTTGGTAAACACATGGAACAGCAAAAACACCGTTGCCGCCATTCCATACAGCAGCGCCAGCTGAGTATGCTCAGCTGGTACGTCCGTATTCCTGCGCAGGCAGCGCGTCAGGTTCATCACCAGCAGCACAGCCAGGCAGCCCGCCAGCAAATTGCCCACCAGCGTCCATGAAAACAGCCGGCCGCTTTGCCACCCAAGCAATTCCAGCCACTGGTTGAACAATTCCTCCAGCCGTTTCAGGCTGAACCCGGTAAAACGGGTTTCCGCCATGCCGCCGATGAACAGTGCGTTTTTGCCGCCGCCAATGCTGTAGTTGGGCATGATGCCCTTCACATAAATCACAACGCCAACCGCAGCGCAGGCAAAGCAGAGCACGCCGGTGCGCAAAAAACGCCGCGCCTGTTCCTTGGGCAGGCCTTGGTGGTACAGGCTGAGCAGATACAGCGCAAACGCCGTCAGCAACGCCGGGAGGCAGAAGGTAAGCATCAGCCGCAGGCCGCTCATGCCCATCAGCACAGCCAGCACGGCAATCAAAAGCAGCAGCAAAGCGCCAGAGCCTTTGGTTTGCATGTAATGAACCATCATTGCCAGCATCAGCACCGATGCCGCCAGATAAACCGTGTAGTATTGCCCCCGCAGGATGATATTGAAATACTCCATACTGAAGGGCGTCAGCAGCAGCATGCCCACATATGGATAAACTTTACGCAGCATAAGCCTTCGGCACAGATACCACATAGCCGCCAGCAACGAAAGCATCATCAGGGCGCTGCCCGCAACGCGCACTGCGTGCCAGCTGTCCGTCAGCGAAAACAGCGGCGCAAAAAACAACTGGCCCCACAGTACCCGTATCTCGGTGGAAAACAGCCAGTTTTGGCTCAGCAGCGCGCCTTCGTCATGGAGCAGCTTGGCGTACACCATTTCGGTGGCCATATCGCTGTCCACCAGCTTGTCAATATTGCCGTTCATCAGCAGCACATAGCCTGCAAAGCAAGCTGCCAGCAGAACCCAGGGGGCCGTCCGCAGCGCCGTTTTTTTCATATGCAGCACCTCTTTTCACCATATTTTAACATATGAAACAACTTTTCTCAAGGAAGTCTTTGCCAGGCGAAAACGATTTCTGTTCTTTTGTTTTGGTTTGAAAAGCGTTTCAAAAGTTTCCTTTTTACATCTTTTTCCTGGAAGAAAAAAGCTAAAAGATGATATAATATCTGATTTTTTTGACATGATTCTCTCTTGACAAGTCAAAAGCGACGCGCGGGAAACGGCTGAAAACATTGTAAACAAACACTTGACGCACTCTGCCCATTATGCTTATAATAGCAATGGCTGATAACATGTTAAACGATATGTGCTTTTTCATAAAACAAAAAATCAAGGGAGGCTTCAGGGGATGAGAACTCGTTATACGGAGGAACAAAAAGCGCAGGCGCTGGCCAGCATCCAGGAAAAGGGCGTGGCCAAAACCGGCGAAGAAATGGGCATTTCCATTCAAACCCTATACAAATGGAAAAGCGATGAAAAGAGCGCGGGCGAGGCGCAGCAGCCCAAAACCCGCGGCCGGAGCCGCAAGGCTGCCCAGAACGCCGCCCGCAAACTGCTCAGTCAGGGCGACGACGTGGCGGAAAAGCTGGCCGCTCTTCAGGCGGAAAACACCCGTCTGCGCGAGATGAACCTGAAACTGCGCAAGGCGCTGGCCGCCATGCTGGACGAGGAATAAGCCGGCCTGACGAAAGGTTTTCGGCGGAGCCGAAACCTCACCGTCCGCCTGGGCGCCGCGCACGGCAAAGGAAACGTTTGCAGGCCAGCCGGGCGATACGACCCGGTTGCTTTCCGAAGCGGATTCTTGGACAGGCTGCGATGAGTACGCTCCCTCTTTCCCCTTTTGCCTGAAACGCAGAAGGGGTTTGGGTATGTGCTTCAGGGAAACCGGCCGCAGGGCAACAGCGCCTACGCCGGGATTCAGAGCAACGGGATAAGGATGCGCTTTCTTTGCCAATCGAAGTAGGTGAATCGCATTGGTTGCGGAGCATCGGTTTGTATTTTGCCCTGCTTCCAATCAGGTCATTTCCCTACATGCCTGAAGCAATGCAGGAAAGAAAGATAAAGGCCGCCGCACTGGAAAACGGCCGACTCCGCTCTTGACAATTCACCAAAAACCAGTATACTAGCAAATGACAACCAAACACCTTATAAAGAGTGGTTGAGGGACGGGCCCGATGAAACCCGCCAACCGGCAGCAATGCAAGGTGGCAATTCCCGCAGCGTGCATAACGCTGGCAGATGAGGTAACGTTTGAAAACAAACCCTTTCGCGCCTGCTTATGCCGCAGGCGCGTTTTTTACGCTTGTGTGCAAGGAAAAAATGTGTACGGGTTGTCAAAAGATTTAGGAAGGGAGAAACCAATCCATGAGAACTGTTTTCACCAGTGAATCCGTTACGGAAGGACATCCCGACAAGCTTTGCGACCAGGTAAGCGACGCCATCCTGGACGCCATTTTAAGCGAGGACCCCAATGCCCGCGTAGCGTGCGAGTGCTTTGCTACCACCGGCATCGTGCAGGTGATGGGCGAAATTACCACCAGCGCCTATGTGTCTGTGGACGATATCGTGCGCCAGGTGGTACGGGATATTGGCTACAACTCCGGCGACATGTGCTTCGACGGCAACAGCTGCGCTGTGCTCACCGCGCTGCACGCCCAAAGCCCAGATATCGCCATGGGCGTGGACCGTGCCTTGGAAACCCGCGCGCAGGACGAGCCTGCCGAAACCGGCGCCGGCGATCAGGGCATGATGTTCGGCTACGCCTGCAACGAAACCCCGGAGCTGATGCCATTGCCCATTTCCCTGGCTCATGCTCTCAGCCGCCGGCTGGCTCAGGTGCGCAAGGAAGGCGTTTTGCCCTGGCTGCGGCCGGACGGCAAGTCTCAGGTCACCATCGCCTATGAAGACGGCAAGCCCGTGGCCCTGGATACGGTGGTCATTTCCGCGCAGCATGATGAAAGCGTGACCCATGCGCAGATTGAGGACGCGATTTTGCGCGAGGTGATTCATGCCGTGGTTCCCGATAGCCTGTGGACCGAGGCCACCAAGGTATACATCAATCCTACCGGCCGCTTTGTGCTGGGCGGCCCTGCGGGCGACACCGGCCTGACTGGCCGTAAAATCATTGTGGACACCTATGGCGGCTACGCCCACCACGGCGGCGGCGCTTTCAGCGGCAAGGATCCCTCCAAGGTGGACCGTTCCGCCTGCTATGCCGCTCGGTATGTGGCCAAAAACATTGTGGCCGCCGGCCTGGCGGACCAGTGCGAGGTAGCGCTGGCCTACGCTATCGGCGTAGCGCAGCCGGTGAGCGTGCAGGTGAATACCTTCGGCACCGGCAAGCTGGGGGACGACGTGCTCAGCCGCCAGGTGAGCCGCCTGTTTGACCTGAGTCCCGACGGTATTATCCGCAAGCTGAACCTGCGCCGGCCCATCTACCGGCAAACCGCTGCCTACGGCCACTTCGGCCGCACGGATCTCGATTTGCCCTGGGAACATACCGATCGAGTGGAGGATTTGAAAAAGCTTCTGCAAGAAGCCTGACTGTGGAAGCGAAGCCTTTGCCGCGAAGGGACTCCTTGCATGCCAAACCGTGGTTAAGGACCAACATTTCACATTACAAACAGACGGGTTTTGCCGTTTGTTCCGGGATGTCGAAAAAAAACGACCGGTAATGTTTTCGGCATAGCCGAAAACGCCCCGCCCGACCGGCAAAGCCGGTCGATACGAATATAGTCAGAGGGGCTGCGGCCCCTCTGACAACTCCCCCGAAGGAGTTTTTCGACAGTCTGATCGGAGGGCGGCAGCCCTCCGATTTTCATTCCGAAACCGGCGGCGTGTGCATCGGGTTCAGCCGCCTTGCGCAGCAAGGCTCAGGCTGTCGAAAAAACTGTAGGAGAGCGCGCGCCCGCGAACATCGCGGGAAAAACCGCATGGCGCCGGGCTTGGGAACTTCGCCCCTAAAACCCCGGCAGGAAACAGCGCCTCCTGCGCCTTCCTTTTTGACAGCCTGAAACAAACGGATTTTGCCGTTTGTTCCTTTTTCTTTCACACGTTTGTCAGAAAAGGGGGTTATACTCAATCCGTTGATTCAAAACGACGCCCAATGCGCTGTGAAGGCGGCGCACAGGGAAGCGCTTACGTAAGCCTTGCGACGGCATGCTTCATCGTCCCGTTTTCCGGCGGCTGCATGAGACGAGTATTTGTGATGCACGTTTGCCGGAACCGGTTCCCTCCGTCTTCACGCGCGACAAACCGTTTCACGGCCATGCCGTGTTTGAGCCGCGCCGCATTTTTGCAGGTCGCGGCTCTTTTTCCTGCATTTTGCAAAAAAAAGTAAGGATATCTCTTTTCGTTTTTCTTGACAAAGCAGTCTGTGGCTACTAGAATAAAAAAGTACATAGAAAAAACAGGGGGGACGGGTATGACCGAAATTCATTTGGGCCCTGCCGCTGAAAACAGACCCATTCGCGACGCGGCTTATGAAACCCTGAAGCAGGCGATTGTCATGGGCGAAATACCGGCAGGCGCGCGCATTGTGGAAACCGAGTATGCCGAGCGCATGCACATCAGCCGCACGCCCCTGCGGGAGGCGCTGCGCAAGCTGGAGCGCGACGGTCTGGTGGAATACCTGCCGCGCCGGGGCGTGATTGTGCGCACCTTTACCGTAGCGGATGTAGATGAAATCTACACCATTCGCAACGCCCTGGAAATGCTTACCCTGCCCGCCGTCGTTCAAAACGCCACGCCGGAGGATATTCACGAGCTTCGGCGAATTTTGAGTGAGATGGATCCCCTGGATGAAAAAAACGATATCCAGGCCGTATCTCCCAGAGCGCGAGCCTTCCATGCCCGTTTCACTTCCATCTCCGGTCAAAACCGTATCGTGCACATTATCGAAAGCCAGGACGAGTACCTGCGCCGTTTTTCCGAAATGTCCATCGCGAAGGAAAAACGCCGCCATGCCGCCCATCAGGAGCATCACGAAATGGTCAATCTGGTGGAAAAGCACGACCTGGAAAACCTGGAAAAGCTGATGCGCAAGCATATTGAGCGCAGCAAGGAAACCTGCCTGCTGGCCCTGGAAGAGGTTCGGCAGCGCCATCAATGAGCATATGGAAAGGAGCGCATCCTCATGAATGAAACCTGGGATCTTTCCGTTTTTTATCAGAGCTTTCAGGATCCTGCCCTGCGTGCGGATATCGACGCAATCAAGGAGCTGGCCGCCGGCACGGAGGCTCTGCTCAGCGCCCAAAAGCCTGACGCAGACAAGCTGGAAGACGTGGTCCGCGCCCGGGAAAAACTGACCAATCTGCTCAACAAGACCTACGGCTATGTGGAGCTTACCCTGGCTGCCGATACCAATCATGCCGACGCGCTGCGCTATTTGGGCGAAATGAGCAATCTGATGGTGGATGTGCAGCTGGCCGGCAGTCAGTGGGTGCGCTACGTGGGCGGCGTGGCCGATTTGGAAGGCTGCATCGCCGGGAGCGAAACCCTGAAGGCCAACGCTTTTATCCTGCGGGAAATGGCCCGGGAGGCCGTCCATATGCTGCCCGCCGACATGGAAAAGTGGATGCTTCGCATGAGCCTGAACGGCGGCGACGCTTTTTCCAAGCTGCGCGACCGGCTGATGGGCAGCCATACCGTGGAGCTGGATGGCAAAACCATGCCCCTGCCCGCCGTGCGCGGCCTGGCCTATGATCCCGACCCGGCCGTGCGCAAGGCCGCCTATGAGGCCGAGCTGGCCAGCTACAAAAAGGTGGAAACGCCCATGGCCTACTGCCTGAGCTGCATCAAGGGCGAAGCCATTACCATGTGCGAGGCCAAGGGCTATTCCGACAATCTGACTCAGCAGCTTTCGGAAAGCCGCATGGATCGGGAAACGCTGGACGCGCTGTGGACCGCCGTGCGGGAAGCGCTGCCGGATTTCCGACGCTACCTGAAGGCGAAGGCCAAAATTCTGGGTCATACCAATGGTTTGCCCTTCTATGATTTGTTTGCGCCTATCGGCAGGGACAGCCGCCAGTACACCATTCAGGAGGCGCATGACCTGCTGGTGAACACCTTCCACCAGGTAAACCCGGAAATGGGCCGGTTTATCGACCATGCCTTTGCCAACCGCTGGATTGACCTGTATCCCCGGGAAGGCAAGGAAGGCGGCGCATTCTGCGCCGGATTCCATCAGCTGGGCATCAGCCGGGTGCTGACCAACTTTGTGGGCAGCTTCAGCGACGTGAGCACCATCGCCCACGAACTGGGTCACGGCTGGCACAACCACTGCCTGGAGCGTGTGCCTGTGCTGATGGCCGACCCACCCATGCCTCTGGCGGAGACCGCCTCCATCTTTAACGAAACGCTGCTGAGCAATGTGGTACGCGCCGCTGCCGACGAGGGCACCCGCTTTACCCTGCTGGAAAACAGCCTGATGGAAGCCACCCAGACCGTGGTGGATATCTACAGCCGTTTCCTGTTTGAGAGCGCTGTGTTTGAAGCCCGCAAGACCCATATTCCCACCGCCGCCGAGCTGAACCAGATGATGCTGGACGCCCAGGAAGCCGCCTATGGCGACGGCCTGGACCCGGAGGCTCGTCATCCGGGAATGTGGATTTGCAAGAGCCATTACTACAGCGTGGGCCTGCACTTTTACAACTTCCCCTATGCCTTCGGCCTGCTGTTCGGCCTGGGGGTGTTCCGCAAGTATCAGCAGGAAGGCCCTTCCTTCATGCCCA
This sequence comes from uncultured Clostridia bacterium, assembly GCA_934621485.1. Lineage (GTDB taxonomy): Bacteria > Bacillota > Clostridia > Christensenellales > Aristaeellaceae > Limiplasma. Next base: position 1,572 of record CAKTUS010000068.1, on the reverse strand, counting down.
AGTACGACGCGCTGCTGGCCTCCTGCGGCAGCGGCAAGGTAGCCGACGTAGCCGCCAGCGTAGGCATTGACGTGCGCAGCGCCGACTACTGGCGCAGCGCCCTGGACGTCATTCGCAGCGAGGTGGACGAGTTTGTCCGCCTGAGTGAGAAACAATGACCGGGGCTTTGCTGGAAGCACCTTGGATTGGCAAGATTGCGCGCGTGTTCGAAAGAGCAGGCGCGCCTCTTTATCTGGTGGGAGGCGCTGTGCGTAACCCGCTGATGGCCTTGCCCATCAGCGATGTGGATATGTGCGGCCCCGCCCTGCCCTGGTCGGTGTGCGCCTTTTGCCAGGGCACGGAGGTACGCGCCATGCTGCGGGCTGCCCATTTCGGCACGGTGGAGCTGCATGTGACAGACCCGGAGGGCGGGCGGCACATGGCGGAGTACACCACCTTTCGGGAGGATAGCTATCGTTGCGGTCACAAGCCGGAGACCGTGCGCTTTACCACAGAGCTGCCCGTGGACGCCCTGCGGCGGGATTTTAGCGTAAACGCCCTGTACCGCTGGGCTTATCCGGATCATTTGGGGCCGGTTATCGATCCCACCGGCGGTCTGCCTGCGCTGGAGCAGGGCGTTTTGCACACCGTGACCTCCGACCCGGACCGGGTGCTTCGGGACGACGGCCTGCGAATCCTTCGGGCGGTTCGTTTTCAGTCGGAGCTGGATTTGCAGCCTACCGACGCGCTGCTTTGCAGCCTGAAGCGCCACGCGCCCCTGCTGGGCGATATTGCCTGCGAGCGGCTGCGGGATGAATGGGAAAAGATTTTGTTGGCGGACCTGCGTTACCCCATGCTGAAACGCTGCCGGCCGGCCACCGCCAGCGGCCTGCTATTGCTTCGAGACGTCGGCGTCTGGCCTTATCTGGCAGGGGATTTGCCTTTTCACGAAGCAGCCGCCCGGGCCATGGAGCGTATGCCTCTGGGGCTTGCGCCCCGCATGGCCCTGCTGTTTTCCGGAGTCGCCCCGGACGGCGTGCTGGCCGTGATGCAGAGCCTGCGCTTTTCCAGCGCTCAGGCACAAGCGGCAGCAGGCTATGTGCGGGCTTTGCAGGGCTGGAATTGTCTGTTTGAAGCGGCGCAAATAGGCGTGGAAACGTTGGAAACCGCCGCCGCCATTCAACGTGCGTTAGGTCAAAGCGCTCAGCCCTTTCAGGACGCGCTGCACGCGCTTGCGGACAAGCCGTTGAGCCTGCGTCAGCTGGCGATTGGCGGCGATGACCTGCGGCCTGTATTTCAGGCAAAGCAGGTACCCATGAAGCGCATGGGCGCGCTGCTGAATTTTTTGTGGCAATCCGTGGTAGAGGGCCGGAAGCCCAACGAGCGCGATGCGCTTTTGCACGCCGCCGTCCAATGGCTGAATCAGGCCTAGAAAAGCGGTTGTTTACAGGAGCTGGTACAGTGCGTAGGAGCAGCGCCGCACCACGTGAGCCGTTGTCCTGGCATGGCAATACCCCCGGCAGTTGCCGGTAGGAAGCGGGCGCAACCGCCATAGGCGGTTAGTGCCCGCAGGTGGGGCATGAAACAAGGAAG
>CAKTUS010000067.1 GCA_934621485.1 uncultured Clostridia bacterium | reverse complement strand
TCTGCGGCATGCAAATTCCTTGATTTACCGCCAGTAAATCTTCGAAATTTGCATCTGACGAAAAATCCATTCGCCGACCGACCGCCTCATTTGTGCGGCGTTGCCTTAAAAACAACTGGTGATATGGGAGGAGCATGCCCCTCCCATTTTTGTTGCCCAATAAAGAAAACGCCTGCATCAAGCAGGAGGCTAGGAAAGGGGGGCAAAAGGCAGACTTTCAAAGCGTGCGCGCTGCCGCTCTTAGGCCCTTACGGGGCTTAGGCAAGCCTCCGGCTTTGCCGGCGGGCATGATCCCAAAACCGAAGGCTTTCCTTACGAGCTTTGCCGCCTGGCGAGCCGCTGCATTTGCAGGAGTTCCGCTCTGTGAACCCGTCAAGCAGGAGCTCGTTGAATATCCGGATTACCATAACAGCCACAGGATGAAGGCAAAGCGAAGGGGCTTGCCGCCTGCCATTCACAGACAGCAAGCCCCTTTCGCTTGCATGAACGTTTTTTTGCTGATTATGGTCTACCTTTTTGGGAGCGCTTCATTCTGGCGAAAAGGGAAGGGGCAGCAGGCAGAGCGGCTGCTCAAACATGGGGAGGACAACGACCGTAGCCCTCGCTCGCTTCACGCTCTACCTGAGGATGACGAACCGCCCATGGCGGCTGTGCCCACTGGGCGTCCGTTTCCTTCCGGCAGCGGCCGAGTTTGAGGGGCGGCGGCCCGAAGCCTTCTGCTGCGACGCTTTTTCTGCGAACCGGCGTAGCCGATGTTTACAGACGCGCACTCTCCTGTATAGAGGTTTTGCAACAGGCTGAAAACTCGCCTTAGGCGATCTTTCAGCCTGTCAAAGAACCCCTTTGGAAAGTTGTCAGAGGGGGCGCAGCTTCTCTGACTGTCGTCGTATCGTCTGGCCTTGCCAGACGGGCGGGGGGTTCGGCTACGCCAAAAACGCAGATCGTCGAAAAAACCCTGGGAGGCGTCGGAGGGCGCGGCCCTCCGATTATCATTCCGAAACCGGCGGCGTGTACGTCGGTTTCGGTTGCCTTGCGCAGCAAGGCTCAGAGTGTTGCCCCCCTGATTGGCCGCCATCGCCCGGAAGCAACGCTTTGCCGGTTCATGGGGAAGGCGCTGCGGCATACGGCTTAGGGGCTCCGCCCCTAAAACCCCGGCAGGAGGCACTGCCTCCTGCACCTCCACTTTGTCAGCGGCCTGTACCTTGCGCAGCAAGGCTTTCCTTACGCTCTTTGCCGCCCGGCGAGCCGTAGGCGAGCAGGCAAAGAGCGCTTTTCTGGGCGGCTTATTTCCCAGGCTATTCGACAGAACAGCGCTCCTTTTGCGCATCCTCCAGGGCCAGCTTTAGCAGGTCTACCTCCACCTTCAGCCGGTCGGCCTCCCGGCGTGCGTCCGCCCATTTCTGATAGGGCACCGCCGGTTCCGCTTCCTCCTGCGGCAGGCGGGACAGCAGGTTCAACAGCCCTTCCACCATGCTGCGCACAGCCGGGTCGTCCATGTGGCTGCCGATGGAATCGGGTTTGGCGGCAGGCGGCACAGCCTTGCCATAGCGGCGGCAGGCCGTTACGTTTTCCGGGCAGGGCAGACCCTCGGCCCGCAGTTCCTGGGCCACGCTCATCAGCAGCTCCGGCTTGTTTTTCAGCACGGAGCGATATTTATTCTGGAAGCGCAGCATCCCCGCCCGGTTGCCATCCGCCAGCCGGGTTACGCAGGCGCGCACGCTTTCGCCTCTGCCGCGGCCCATCAGCACGTCCCGAAGCAGCTGATGCAGCTCCTCGGGCGTAAAGGCGCGGAAAGGCGTTTGCCGCGCCGCCAACTGCGGAACCTCATGCACGCGGGCATAGTAATAATTGCGGATGCTGTTGGGCTTGCGGCGAAGCCTTTCGCCCACGTCGCTGAACACATCGCGCAAAGGCTTCCCGGTTTCGGCGGCCTCTCGAACGGCGGAAAACAGAATTTCAATTTCATCCTGCTGCCAGCCGCCCCGGGGGCGGGTGGTGGTCTGTGTCATGCCTATCCCCTCCGATGGATTTTGAATACAGGGTCTAGTATGGAAAACCCAGAGCGCATTTATACGCCTATTGCAGCCGAAGCAGGGTTTCCACCGGGTCCTGCCCCCGGCGAAAGGCGTCCAGGCAAAGAGATTGCAGCTCCTGTGCCGTGTGGGCAAAGGCGTTGGGCATTACCGCCCGCTGATAGGCCGTGCTCAGCGCTTTCGTCAGTTCATCGCCCTCCGCCGCCGCGCCCACGGGCAAAAAGCCGTGGGGAACCGCCTGAACCCGGTTGGCGTCATCCATCAGGAAGGCCAGAAAAGCCCTGGCGTCGTCTCCGTCCCGGCACAGCCCGGCATAGCGTACCTGCTGGCATACCGCCGGTGAAAGAACACAGGCGGTCAGGTTCTGCTGCTTGCGGTACTGCTTCAAAGCCAGCATCCGGGCCCGAGGCGCGTCGGGCTGCGCCCATGCCGACAACGCCGGGCGCAGACTGCGGGGACAGCATAGCAACAACTGCTGCAGCATTACGCCCTGCGGCAGCGCAAGGCCATCCGTCCCAAGCAAACGGTCCCAGGGCGCGGCCTCCGGGGAAAGAAGCGCGGGCGTTTCCGGCTGGGCGGCTCCAAGCAGAGCCGTCTGCGCCGCCTGCGAAAACCATTCGGCAGGCATGGCCAGCACGCTGGGCGACAGCCATAGCGCCGCTCCGTAGCACTGGCCCGCGCTGGACGCACAGGACAGCGCCCTGTCTCCAAGCCCGTTCAGGGGAAGCAACAGGCGCTCCGGCTCGCTTACATTGCCGGTGGAAAACAGCGCCACATCCGGCAGCACCGCATCCTCCTGCCGCCATTCTTCCGCCGCTACCGACCGCAAAAAAATGCGAACGCCGGGATGCTGCTTTTCAAAGGCCGTGCACAGGGAGGCAATCAGCCGCCGGTCGTCCATTTCATCGGGCAACAGCCATACCGTCAGGGGGCGCAGACGGGCGGGGCGCAGACGCTCATCCATGCGGTTGCCGTCTCCGAGGGTCAGCGCCTGCAGCAGCCCGGGCATGGCGCACAGCAGGGCCGCCGTTACCAACAGGGCGGCCAGCGTGCCCGCGCGTTTGCTTGTCATGGCAGGTTTCTCCTTTTCCTTTGGCTTGTGGCACAGGATATGCCCTTCCATGCGCAAAAATACGGGTTTCTCCGCCCTTGCGGCAGGAAGCAGATACGGCTATAATAAGATCATATTCACTGTGGAAAGGGTGAGGCGGCGATGAAAAAACGGTTGCGGGCGCTGCTGTTGACTTTGCTGATGATGGCGGCGGCTTTGCCCGCCTGGGCGCAGGAGCCGGAAATAACGGACGCCGGTTTTCTGGCGGACAGCTACTTAGAGGACGAATACCTTTCCGCGGACGAGGAAGCCGGCCGATGGGTGTACCTGAGCCGCTCCCTCAGCGTGCGCGTAAACCGCTACGAGGAAGAAGGCCCCAGGGAGTATTATGTAGCGGAAGTACGCTGCTCTCCGGAAACGCCCTTGCAAACGGCGGTTACCGCCGGAAAACATCCGGGCCGCAAGCTGGTAAACCCCAGGAGCCTGGCGCAGGAAAGCCACGCCGTGCTGGCCCTGACCGATGATTTTTACGGCTACCGCATGCAAAAGGGGCATACGGTCGGCGTCATTTTGCGTCAGGGACAGGTTTTGTCCCAAAAAACCCGCAGCTCCCGAAACGTGCGGGGCTGGCCGAATCTGGATGTTCTGGCGGTATACGACGACGGCCGCATGGAGGTAAACCCCAGCGACGCTTTTACCGCCGATGAATACCTGGCGGCCGGCGCGGTCAATGTGTTTGCCTTCGGCCCCATGCTGCTCAAGGACGGTCAATTGATTGATTATGTGATGGAGGACGACTATTATCCCTACAACGAGCCCCGTCTGGCCATTGGCATGGTGAAGCCCTATCACTATGTAGTGCTGGCCGTGGTGGGACGGGAGGAGGCTTCCAAGGGCGCCCGGCTGAGCTGGATGGCCGAAAAGCTGCAGTCTCTGGGCGTTCGGGAGGCCCTGAACCTGGATGGCGGCGGCACGGCGGCGCTGATGTTCATGGGCCGGGTGCTGAACCGCTCGGAGAAGAACATGCGCAGCGTCGGCAGCCTGATTACCTTTGGCGAAAGCCGGCTGGCTTTGCCCTAAAGCCCGGCCGCTTGCCACGAAAAGGAGAGCTTCATGTCTTTTGCCCACCTGCATTTGCATACGGAATACAGCCTGCTGGACGGAGCTAACCGCATCGGTCCGCTGGTCAGGCGGCTGAAGGAACTGGGGTATACCCACTGCGCCATCACCGACCATGGGGTCATGTACGGCGCGGTGGACTTCTACAACGCCTGCCTGGAAGAAGGCATCACGCCGGTCATCGGCTGCGAGGTTTATATCTGCCCCGACCGCTTTGAAAAGCACGGCGCTGCCCGGGAATACAGCCATCTGATTTTGCTGTGCGAAAACCGGACGGGCTATCAAAACCTGATGAAGCTGGTGTCCGCAGGCTATACGGAAGGCTTTTACTACAAGCCCCGCATCGATTACAAGCTGCTCAGGCAGTACCATGAGGGGCTCATCTGCCTGTCCGCCTGCCTCAGCGGCGATTTGCCCAAGCTGCTGCTGCAAGGGCAGTTTGAAGAGGCCAGGCGCTATGCTCTGGACATGCAGGCGCTGTTTGGTAAAGACCGTTATTTCATTGAAATCATGGACCATGGCATCCCCGAGGAACGCATGGTGCTGCCCCGGCTGAAAAAGGTAGCCAAGGAAACGGGCATCCCGCTGGTGGCCACCAACGACTGCCACTATCTGTACCGGGAGGATGCGGCGGCTCAGGAGGTGCTCATGTGCATCCAGACGGGCAAAACCCTTCAGGATGAAACCCGCATGCGCATGAACACCCAGGAGCTGTATGTGAAAAGCGAGCAGGAAATGCTCCGGCTGTTTGCCGACTGCCCGGACGCGGTGATGCGGGCGGGGGAAATCGCCGCCCGCTGTCAGGTCGCCTTCGACTTTGGCCATCTGCACCTGCCCAAGTATCCCATCAATACGGGAGAAACGGCGCTGGAAATGCTCACCCGGCTGTGCCGGGCGGGCCTTGAGGAACTGTACCCCGGCCAGGCGGACCAGGAAACCGGCGAACCGGCCAAACGGCTGGCCTATGAGCTTTCCATGATCGCCCAGATGGGCTATGTGGATTACTTTCTCATTGTATGGGACTTTATCAATTATGCCCGCAGCCAGGGCATCCCCGTGGGGCCGGGCCGTGGCAGCGGCGCGGGCAGCATCGTGGCCTATACGCTGCACATTACCATGCTGGATCCCCTCAAATACAACCTGCTGTTCGAGCGCTTTCTCAATCCTGAGCGCATGAGCATGCCCGATTTGGACATCGACTTTTGTTACGAGCGCCGCCAGGAGGTCATTGACTACGTGGCCCGCAAGTACGGCGCGGACCATGTGAGCCAAATCATCACCTTCGGTACCATGAAGGCCAAGGCCGTCATTCGGGACGTGGGCCGGGTGCTGGGCATGAGCTATGCGGCGGTGGACCAGGTGGCCAAGGCCATTCCCTTTTCTCTGGACATGACGCTGGAAAAGGCCCTGGAGATAAGCCCGCAGCTGAAGGCTCTGGTGGAGACCGATCCTCAGGTGCGGCGGCTGTACGATATGTCCCGCACGCTGGAGGGCATGCTCCGGCATGCCAGCACCCACGCCGCCGGCGTGCTCATTACCGCCGAGCCGGTAACGGAGTATGTACCCCTGCAAACCAACGACGATGTGATTACCACCCAGTACCCCATGGGTACGCTGGAGCGGCTGGGCCTTTTGAAAATGGACTTTTTGGGCCTGCGCACCCTGACGGTGATTCGGGAAACCCTGTCGCTGATGGAAAAGGACGGCGTGCGCATGCACGAGAAGGACATTCCTCTGGACGACCCTGCCGTGTACCGTATGATAGCCAGGGGCGATACCGACGGCGTGTTTCAGCTGGAATCCGGCGGCATGCGGCTGTTTTTGCAGAATATGAAGCCCCAGTGCTTTGAGGATATCATCGCCGCCATTTCCCTGTACCGCCCCGGGCCCATGGAGTCCATTCCCCGGTATATCGCCGGAAAGGTCGACCCCTCCACCGTGCATTACGAAACGCCGCTGCTCAAGCCCATTCTGGACGTAACCTACGGCTGCATGGTGTATCAGGAGCAGGTGATGCAGATTGTACGGGACCTGGCGGGCTACAGCCTGGGCCGCAGCGACCTGATGCGCCGCGCCATGGCCAAAAAGAAAAAAGCGGTCATGGCGCAGGAGAGGGAATACTTCATCCATGGCATGACCGATGAAAATGGCAACGTGCTTATCGACGGGGCCCTGCGCCGGGGCGTGAGCCTGGAGGCGGCGGAGCATATTTACGATGAAATGAGCGCCTTTGCCAGCTATGCATTCAACAAGAGCCACGCGGCGGCCTATGCGCTGGTAGCCGTATGGACGGCCTGGCTGAAGACGCATCATCCGGTGCCCTTCATGGCGGCGCTCATGAACAGCATGCTGGACAACATGCCCAAGGTGGCGTCCTACATCCAGTACTGCCGGCAAAACCACATTCCCATCCTGCCGCTCAGCGTGAACCATAGCGGCTGGCGATTCAGCGTAGATACTGCGCCGGATGGGCAAAAGGGCATCCGCTTCGGCCTGGGCGGGGTGAAAAACGTGGGCCGCGGCGCGGTGGACCTGATTGTGAAGAAGCGCCAAAGCGGTCCGTATCAAAACATTTTCGACTTTGTGGAACGGGTGAGCGGCGATGCGCTTAACAAACGCACGGTGGAAAGCCTGATCAAGGCCGGCGCTTTCGACGGGCTGGGGCATAACCGGGCTCAGCTGCTGCTGGCTTACGAGCCTCTGATGGATGACGCCGCCCAGAAACGCCGGGATAACCTTGCCGGGCAAATGTCCCTGTTCGACCTGGCCCCGGCAGCCCAAAGCAGCAGCCCCGTGCTGTTTACCATGCCCTCCGCCCACGAGCACCCTCGCAAGATTCTTCTGGGGATGGAGCGGGAAATGACCGGCGTGTACATCACCGGCCACCCGCTGGACGAGGCGGCGGATTTGCTGCGCACCGGCTTCACCACCGTGGCCGACGTGCAGGAAATGGCGGAGGGGGAGGACGGCGGTGTGGCCTATGACGGCCTGTCCGTGAGCATGGCGGGCATCCTGACCGCCGCCAAGGGCAAAATCACCAAAAAAGGCGCCATGATGGGTTTTGCCACGCTGGAGGACTTGACCGGCCAAGTGGAATGTCTGGTTTTTCCCAAGGTGTACGAGCGCTATGTGTCCATGCTCAGTGTGGACGCGCTGGTCATTCTGGACGGCAAGCTGTCCTTCCGCGAGGAGGAAGAGCCCAAGCTGCTGGTGGACGGGGTGCGCCCCCTCAACCAGCAAAACGTGTCGCAGAAGGCCGCCGCGGCGCGCTCGGCGCCGTCTTCCCAAAGGAAGCCGGCCGCTTCCAAGCCTGTTGTCAAAAGCAAGCCTCAACCCGCCGCGCCGCAGCTGACCGACGCGCAGCTGGCCAAGCAGGCGGCCCAAAAGCTGTACCTGCTGCTTCCCTCCCGGGCGGAGATGGAAACCGTGAAGGGCCTTTGCCAGCGTTTTCCGGGGGAGACGCCGGTGTATGTGAAGCTGAAGGACGAGGGCATTGCGCTTTTGTTGAGCCGGGAATACTGGTGCAGCGCCGCGGACGCCCTGCTGGAAGCTTTCCGCGCCCGATACGGCGCGGACGGGGTTGTGGTGAAAGCGTAAAAGGCCGCAACCCAAGGCCGGACGACGGCCTGTGGAGCGCTGAAACGGCTTTTCCAAGCCGGCAGACCGTCAAAAAAGTGGAGGTGCAGGAGGCACTGCCTCCTGCAGGGGTTTTAGGAGCGGAGCCCCTAAGCCTTGTGCCGCAGCACTTTTCCCGCAAACCGGCGCAGCGATGTTCGCGGGCGCTGGCGGTCAATCATGGGTTTTCGACAGTCTGACGGCTTTTCCAAGCCGGGCAGGCTTCTCCAATTCTTTTTCAACCGCCAAAGCAATTCCTTTTTTACAAACGGAGGCATGGTCATGAGCGAATTTCTGGCCCCCATCAACTACGACCGCGCGCAGGATGTGCTGCGGCGGCTAAGCCTATATACCGCCTATACGCCGGGAGAGGCGCAGACGGCGTTGGCTACGCTGCGGCAGTGTTATCCGCTGGTGTTTACCAAAATGGAGGAAAAGCGTTTTGAAAACGACGCGGTGCTGCTGGAGTTTCCCGGAGCCAACGTAACAGGCCCCCTGGTGTTTACCGCGCATCTGGACGTGGACCGGCCGGGCGATGCGGCCGCCCACACTCTGCCCATGAGCGTGCCGCTGTCCCGGGCTCATCTGGTTACGCTGCTGGAGGCGCTGGAGGAGCTTTTGCGGGACGGCTATTGTCCCGTGGGCGACCTGATGCTGGCCCTGTCCATGGACGGGCTCAGCGACGGCGCGGGAGCCCGGAGCATCGCCAGCCACCTGAAGGCCCGGAAGGTGAACCCCTGTTTTATTCTGGACTACGGCGGTTATGCTACCATGGACGCCTTTCGCACCTATCTGCCCAAGGATGCGCCCCTGGCGCTGATTGGCGTGGCGGAAAAGGGAGAGCTGCGCGGCGAGGCGCAGGCCGGGAACGACGGCCGTGTGGGGGCCGTGGAGCGCATTGCCCGCGCCGCGGCCCGGCTATCCAGGCACGAAAAACGCGCCTCTTTGTGCCCCGCCACCACGGAGCTGCTGCATACCCTGGCCAAAAAGGCTCCTGCGCCGCAATGCTGGCTGGCCCGGCATCCCCGGCTGAGCCTGCCGCTAATGCGCCTGTGGTGGCGCAAGCGATCGGTCATGAATCAATTTTTTGTTTCGGAAAGACGGTTGACTCGTCTGCAAGCCCAAAACGGCGACGCCCGGCTGGCCTTCCGGCAAACGCTGGTGCCGGGTCGGGATCTGGAGCGCTGCATGCGCCGGCTGCGTCTGGCCGCCGGCCCCGGCACGGCGCTATCTTTCCCCGTGCGTCAGCTGCCAACGCCCATGAGCGAGCGCCGCGGCGAAGCCTGGGACGCGCTGGCCACCGCCATTGAAATTCAGTTTGAACGGGCGGTTATCGCGCCGTGTCTGTGCCCCTTTGTCACCGACGCCCGGCACTACGCCGCCGTCAGCGACCGCATTTACCGCTTTTCCCCCTTTCTGGTTACCGGGCGGGAGGCGCTCAGCGGCCTGTGTACCGTAACGGAGGGCACGCTGCAAACCGCGGTACAGTTCTTCCGCTCCATGCTGTCTGTATAAGGAGGATGCCTTGCTTTCCCTTGCTTATTTGCTGGTGTTCCTGGTTTATGGCGTTTTTCTCAGCCGCCTGCTGCTGCCCCGGCTGCAGCCCATGGTGCGCGACTATGTGGGGCTGAGCCTGGGCGTGTTCCTCATGATGTGGCTGCCGGTTTTGTGGGCTTATGCCGTGCGCTTCAGCCTGCTGGCGCACTGGCTGGCCCTGGGCACGCTGCAATTGCTGTGGCTTGCCGCCTACCTGTGCCGGGATCGCGCTCCCGCGGTTTTCTGGAAACAGGAGGACCGAAAAGAGCTGCTGCGTCTGGCCGTCATGGTGCTGCCCCTTACGCTGCTGGCGGTTTGGCTGCAATATACCCATGTGCTTCGTCTGGCGGCGGACGGCAGCTATCATGTAGGCCAGAGCACCTACGGCGATTTGTCCCTGCATCTGGCGGTATGCACCAGCATCGTCAACGCTTCTTTCCCCTTGGAAAACAGCCTGATGATTGGGGCCACCATGGCCTACCCCTATTTGTCGGACAGCTTTGCCACCAGCCTGTACATGCTGGGCCTGCCCCTGAACGCGGCCATGGCCGTAACCGGCGCGCTGATGATGGCCCTGGTGTTTTGCGGTTACGGGCTGCTCTGCCAGCAGCTGTGCCGCAAAAAGGGCGCGGCAATGCTGGCGTTTTTCCTGCTGTTTTTGAACGGGGGCCTTGGCTTTTTCTACACCCTGGACGCCACGGTGGACGGCGGCGTCGTTACCTCCCTGTGGGACAACCTGCGAAACGTGATGGAGGGCTACTACCAAACCCCCACCAACCAGCCCAACCCTCACAACCTGCGCTGGGTGAATATCATCTGCGATATGCTGGTGCCGCAGCGTGGCATTTTGGGCGGATGGACCGTGCTCATGCCGTGCCTGAACCTGCTGCTGCCACCGCTGTGCCGGCGCAAGGAGCCGCCGGTGCGCGCGCTGGTGCTGCTGGGAATTCTGGCCGGCGGGCTGCCGCTGCTGCATACCCATAGCTACCTGGCTCTGGTGCTCGCCTCGGCGGGCATGTGCGCCTACCGGGTGCTAACCGCTGAAAAAGGCCGACGCTGGGCTGCCTTCCGGCCATGGCTGCTGTATGGCGCCATTGCCGCGGCTCTGTCCCTGCCGCAGCTGATTGCCTTTACCTTTGTGCAGGCCGCCGGCAGCGACCATTTTTTGAGCCTGTGGTTCAACTGGGCCAATAACCGGAATCACCAGGGGCTGGTGGATACCTATTTGTGGTTTTATCTAAAAAACATCGGCGTTCCCTATGTGCTCATCGGTCTGGCGCTTTTGCGCCGCAAACCCAAGGGCGCGTTGGAGCCGCCGGAGGATTTGCGCCAGTACCGCATGCTTGCCTGCGGCGCGTTCCTCATTTACCTGGTTGCCGAGTTCATCAAGTTTCAGCCCAATGAATACGATAACAACAAGCTGTTCTACGTATGGTTCCTGCTGTGCCTGCCCATGGCGGCGGACTATGCCCTGGACCTGTTTGGCCGCCTGAAAGGGCTGGCCGGGCGGCGGGTGCTTGCGGCGCTGTTTTTGCTGGCCTGCTTTTTATCCAGCTCGCTGACTGTGGCCCGGGAGTGCGTTAGCGATTACACCGCTTACAGCGCCTATGATATTCAAACGGCGGACTATGTTTTGAACAACACCCCGGAACACAGCGTGTTTTTAACTGGAGACGAGCACCTGAACCCGGTCAGCTCTCTGGCCGGACGCACCATCGTATGCTCCAGCGACCTGTATCTGTACTATCACGGCTTTAACACCACCCAGCGGCATAACGAGGTATGGGCCTTCTACGAAAATCCTGCCCAGCACCTTGACCTGCTCAGGAAATATCAGGTACAATATATCTACGTAAGCGCCTATGAACGGTCCGACAGCCGGTTTACCCTCGATGAGGAGCAGCTGGAAACGCTGTTTCCCCTGGCTTTTGAAACGGACGACGGCCGCAACCGCATTTACCAGGTGCCGGAGGAATACCGCCAATGACACGCTTTCTGCGCTACGCCCTGGAGCGGGGGCGCAAGATTCGCGCCGTATATCTGCTGGAAGGCCGTCTTGTGCAAAAAACGGTGTGGGTGATCCGCTACGACGAGGCCGCCGTTACCCTGCGCGCAGGCGCGAAGGGCAAGCCCTTCACCCTTCCCATGACCGATTTACTCAGCTGCGATTACGCCCGGGGCGACCATGGGGAAGACGAATCATAAGGAGATACCGTCATGATGCAAAAAATCTGTACCTTTCTGGAAAAACATCCCAAGGAATATGAGCTGCTGCGTTACCTGATTGCCGGCGTGCTGACCACGCTGCTGAGCATGCTCATTTCCTACGGCGTGGAGTTCATTCTGGCTCCCAAAACCCCGGTGGAAGGCAGCGTGCTTTCCTGGATTGCCAAAACCATCAATCTGGCCACCCCCGGCCAGGTGATGATTGCCAATGCCGTCAGCTGGGTAATCGCCGTGCTGTTCGCCTTCTGGATCAACCGCAAAATGGTGTTCCGGGTGCAGGGCGGCACCAGCGGCTCCGTGCTGAAGGAATTGGCCGAATTTGCTTTTGGCCGCGTGCTCAGCTTTGTGCTTTTTGAGGAGGGCATGGCCCTGCTGCTGGCCAAAATCGGCGTAAGCAATATTGTGAACCGCATCATCGTGCTGGTTTTTGTGATGGTGTTCAATTACGTGGTCAGCAAGTTCTGGGTGTTCAAAAAGAAAGAAAAGGCGTAAGCAGCGCGAAAGCGGCTGCGCACAGTCCATATGCCGCCGCCCCGTGAAGCGCGCGAATCGCCAGCAGCTTTGCGGGGCGGATGTATTTGCCCACAAACAGCAGGTTTTGCAGCCAGATGCTCAGCCCGCCGAAGGAGCACAGGCCGCATAAAAGCGCCATCGGCGGCGCGGGCCAAAGCCCCGTTACCGCCGACGCGCCTCCGCCGATTTCCAGCAGGGCCCAAACCAGCGCCAGCAGCCTTTGGTTGGCTTGCGCCCATGCCGGAAACAGCGTCGTCAGCGCTCCTTCCAGCACCGCCATGGCTGCGGAAAACAGCATCATGGCTCCGCATATCCCCAGCATGGCCTGGCAGGACGACAAAATGGCCTGGGGCAGCCCTTCCCGACGCGGCAAAGACGCCCGGGCCGGTTTGATTGCGGCAGGCTTTGCCAGCAGCCGCCACAGGCCGCCTACCAGCAGCGCCGATAGCCAGTGACATCCCAGCATCACCCAGGCGGCGGCCGTCTTTCCCATCCAGCCGGCTAACGCGCCCACAAAAAACATGGGGCTCATAACGCCGGTGACCGCCGCCAGGCTTTCCAGCCGCTCCGAGGGCAGACAGCCGCTTTCCACAGCGCCCTGCACCCGCTGGGCTGCGGCTGGCGAACCGCACAAAAACGCAAAAGCCGTCAGCCCTGCCGCACTGCCGCCGGACGGGGCCAGCCGCCCCAGCACCATCATGGGAAATAGGGAGGGCAGCACGCTTTGCACAAACACGCGAGCCGATAGCGCAACGGCCTGCATCACCCGCTGGGAAAACAGCAGCGTCAGCATTGCCAGGGGAAAAATCATTCGTTTTGCCCTCCTTTTCCCTGTTTTGGAAAAGGCTATGCGAAATGGAACAGGAATTTTTCTAAACCTTTCGACAAATTTCACATTTTTTCGAAAGCCGTCTTTTCAGGCCGCGCAAATTGCGTTATACTAACAATGTATTTTTGTCACCCCACTCATACAAACCAGCGAGAAGGAGCATGCTTGTGACGGATTTTGTGAGCGACTGGAATAAGGACCTTCTGTCCACGCCCTATGCGCCCCTGGGACTCATTGCAATGCCTGGCTGCGAGGAAATGGGCCGGAAGGTCAATGAATGGCTGATGAAGTGGCACGAACAGCAGGATATGGACGGCGATACGCCGCTGTTTTCCCTGATTGGCGCCAACCGCGAAAACTTTCTGATCGACGTAAACTGCCCCCGTTTTGGCACTGGCGAGGGCAAGGGCATCATCAAGAGCACCGTGCGCGGCTACGACCTGTATATCCTGTCGGATATCGGCGCTTACAACGTTACCTACAAAATGTACGGCCGTGAAGTTCCCATGTCTCCCGACGACCACTACCAGGACCTGAAGCGCATCATCGCGGCCGTGGCCGGCAAAGCCCGCCGCATCAACGTCATTATGCCCCTTCTGTACGAGGGCCGTCAGCACCGCCGCACCGCCCGCGAGAGCCTGGATTGCGCCATGGCGTTGCAGGAGCTTCAGCGCATGGGCGTGAACAACATCATCACCTTTGACGCTCACGATCCCCGGGTGCAAAACGCCATTCCCATGAACGGCTTTGACAACGTGATGCCCAGCTACCAGATTCTGAAGGCGCTGTTCCGCGAGGAGCCGGATTTGCAGCTGGACCGTAACCACATGATGATTGTCAGCCCCGACGAAGGCGCGCTGGACCGCAATATTTACTACAGCTCCGTGCTGGGCATCGATATGGGCCTGTTCTATAAGCGCCGCGATTATACCCGCGTGGTAAACGGCCGCAACCCCATCATTGCTCACGAGTATCTGGGCGATGTGGTGGAAGGTAAGGACGTTTTCGTATCCGACGACATTCTGTCCTCTGGCGAAAGTATCCTGGACCTGGCCCGTGAACTGAAAAAGCGCAAGGCGGCCCGCATTTTTGCCGCTACCACCTTCGCCCTGTTCACCAACGGGCTGGACGCTTTCCATCAAGCCTATGAAGAAGGCACCATCAGCCGCATCATTTCCACCAACCTGACCTACCGCACGCCGGAATTGAAGGCGGCTCCCTGGTTCATTGAGGCGGATATGAGCAAGTACATCTCCTTTATTGTAGCCAGCCTGAATCATGACCGCAGTCTCAGCGGCCTGCTAAACCCCTATAACCGGATTCAAAAGCTGCTCACAAAGTACCACACCCGTCAGGCTGAGAACGGCTTCCGGCTGGTGTAAACAGCGCTGCTCGAAGGACCATGGAAAAAAGGGACCCCTCCGTAAGAAAGGATCTCTGAGGCGGCTATATCGCAAGCTGTCTTTTTGAAACAGCGCAGCCCCTGCGGCTGCGCCGCAGACCGTCCAAAAAGCTTGCCTGCGGCTCGCCGGACGGCAAAGCACGTAAGGAAAGCCTTGCTGCGCAGGGCTGCCGAGCCTGATGTACACCGCCGCCGGGTTCGGAATCAAAACCACCAGCAAAGCTGGTGGTCAGAGTGTCGCTCCCCCTGATTGGCCGCCATCATCTGGAAGCAGCGCTTCGCTGGTTCGCGGGGAAAGTGCTGCGGCATAAGGCTTAGGGGCTTCGCTCCTAAACCCCCGGCAGGAGGCAGTGCCTCCTGCACCTCCACTTTTTCAGCAACCTGCCCACCAGCAAAGCTGGTGGT
>CAKTUS010000066.1 GCA_934621485.1 uncultured Clostridia bacterium | reverse complement strand
AGGTGGCAGCAGCACAGTCCCTCCGGAATGTCTGCATCCGTCAGTCGGTCATTTGAGAACAGCGCCGTTTTACCGAGTAGCTCGATCTTCTCGTATTTATCGTTTTCCAGATTGACATAGCCTGCTCATTGTCCGGAAGCCCAGCATCCGGCAGATTCTTGAACTCTCAATCCGAACCCGTGCCAAAAGCTATTTTGTCCAGTTTACAGGGACAGTATTTTTGGTGGCTGTCTATTTTTATGGATTCTAAATTGCAGCCTGTCCAGCTTTATGGGTTTTCGAAAAGCCGCCTGTACGAACCTCTGGGTACCGCCATCTTTTTCAGAAACCGCTTTTGTCCTGTTTCTTGGATTCTTGTTTGTCTCTTCACCGAGCATATCCAGTAGGTGATCTGCGACATCCACTGCAATTTCCCAGTG
Source organism: uncultured Clostridia bacterium (assembly GCA_934621485.1). GTDB lineage: Bacteria > Bacillota > Clostridia > Christensenellales > Aristaeellaceae > Limiplasma. The sequence goes on along the minus strand of CAKTUS010000066.1, from coordinate 14,332 downwards.
TGCACCATCAAGTGTGTCGAATTCTTCCACGTAGCAGTTGTTATCGTCAATGGAGCAGTAATGATTAAGCATGAAGCTAAAGGGATCATGCGGCGGCATGGTTTCGTACCGCTTTTGCTCTTCGACCCACTCTGTCACCGGCCCGGTAAATAGGGGGCAGTTCGCTTTACAGCCAGGCCAGTCGCCACTGCACTGACTCCAGCACAGTGTGTGGAGAATGCTGCTGTCGAGATCGACGCCCCAAGAATCTGCAGCATGGACATGCTCTTCACCGGCTTCATTGCGGTATGTAATTAGGACTGCACAACCATCGTCTTCAGCGTTAATAGGCCGCCAGTTTTGATCTGACACGCGATCCCTCCTGTAATTATTGTGTTAACGCGATTTCTTCCCATTTTTCAGCAGAGTAATTATAGCAAAAAGAGGCTATATATACAAGATGGAAAGGATGGCAGAAACGCAAGATGTCAGTTTCAAGCGACACCTCGCGTATGAGCAAATCTTATCCGATTTCCCAAACAACCGTGACTGTATCCGAGACATTGATATCGTCAGGTTCAATGTCCAGATCATAGCTCTTCGCCGCCATAGGAGTCGCGCAGCACTCCATCAGGACGTCGCCGTTCATCGGCCGATATTCAAAGTCGATCTCACCCCAGGAGTAATCGATGGTCTGAATGTCTTTCAGGGCAACTCCAGCAGCCTGGGTCAGGACGGATGCCTTTTCCTTCGCATCTGCGACAGCCTTTCCGAGGAGAGTATTCTTCGCCGCCTCTGGGTCGCTCACGGTGTAGCTGATCCGGAATTCCGGCCGCACCTTACAATTGGCCAGTGTGTACAGAACCTTGCCCAGCCGGTCGTTGTCAGACGGGAATTCCACCTTCAACATGTGGCGGAAACGATAGCCGGAAAAGCGCTGTTTGTAGGTGCCATCACGATCCTTGTAACTCTCATATTCCGTATCCACGCTGAAGTTGAGAGTCTTCAAATCGGCCCTCTCAAACCCGAAGGTGGAGAGAACGTCTTTCAGCTCCTCCGTGTCCTCGGAGGAATGACGCAGCGTTTCGCCATAGTCTTTGAACAGCCCTTCGAGGGTCATGGTGATGCGGGTCATATCGGGCTTCACTTTAATCTGCCCTTTGCCGGTAACACGAATCGTTCTCATTGTGCGCTCCCTTCTTTGTCCACTTGAATTATCAGTTTGATTAGGTCCTTTGTCAGCAGGAACGACTGTCCCCACGGGTTGAGGATAATACCTTCCTCCGACATGTCCGCGCAGCCTTCCAGCATGCTTCCGATAAAGTTGTTGATGATGGAAGCTGCCTCGCCTTTGCGATACTCCTCCTCAGACGTAAACGCCACAAGCCACATCTTTCCGTCGTTGGTCTGGATGTGATGCAGTTTGAAATGCATCTCCTCCTGGCTGGTGACCGTATCGCCGATCTTCATGTGATCGATATCGATCATGTCAAACATGGCCTGCGGTGGAATTACCGGGATCAGAAAGTGGCCACCTGCGCGGTTGCGCTGTAGAATTGCATCCAGAACGCCGATCAGATTCTGCTGCGTGCTGGCATCGTAGTACCGGGCGATGGCCTCCTCAATAAGGACATTGCCTGTCAGAATATCGTCGGGAATCACATCATGACCGTGCTCCCGTGCGATATCAAAGCGTCCTAGGATATACAGCATATCCTCCGGGAGCCTGCTCTTGCATTCTGCCTCCAGGATGGCGGGCACGCCGTAGAAGGCTTCCGCGATGCTGCCCGCAATGCAGGTTAACGTGTCACAGTCACCGCCGAGGGAGACGGCCGTGCGGATAACGTCTTCAAAATCCGTCCCCCTCCAGGAAAGCCGTGATCGCTTCCGGCACAGTCTTCTGGCAGCTTTCGTTGTGGTAGTATCCCGGCCGGATTTGATCGCAGGTACGTGAGAGATCATAGCCAAATTCCTTCACGATGTAATCCTTGATCTCAGCCTTGCTGTGACCAGTGCGGGCCAGGAAGATCGCGCTGGCTGTGGCCTCGGCACCCTTGATACCCTCGGGGTGGTTGTGCGTGACCTCAGCAGTCAGACGCGCCATGTGCCGGGTCTCCTCCAGTGTGTCAAACAACCACCCCGCGGATGAGACACGCATGGCCGATCCGTTGCCGTAGCTGCCGTAGGGTTCGGGATGCCTGGCATGAAGCCAGTGGTAGAACTTGCGGCCATATCCAGCATTAGGGTACTTCTTACCCCATTTCCGCATGCACTCAATGAGCCCTGCCTTGATATCCTCGTCTTCCCAGAACTGGTAGTCCAGCAGGGCTTCCGCCACCGCAATCGTCATTACCGAATCATCGGTGAAATGGGAATACTCGCAAAAGAGCGGGAACTCCTTCGCCTTGTTCCCTCTGTCAAATTCATAAGGCGCACCGATCATGTCTCCCAAAAGTGCTCCGTACATTTGCTACTCCTCCTTCTCAGAACTTGATCTCGCGGATCATTTCTCCGCCGCCGTGTTTCATGATGAACTCCGTGAATCCGCAGCACTTGCCGCTTTCCTTCATCACAACGACAGATGCGTCAGGACCACCGATCGAATTCTCGGTCCGTGGATTGTAAAACGCATAGGCGGTAGTAAACTCAGTGCAGCCGCTGATATTCTTCATCCAACCTGCGGCAATCTCACGGGCATCTTCCAATGTGACCATTGTCAAGACCTCCTTTTCGCTCTCTCTGGTCACAGTATAGCAAGCATGAAAAAAGAAGTGGTCGTTTGCCAAACGACAAATGACCACTCCGTATGTTTTATTCGCCCAGGATTGGCTGACCGTATTTGAACAGGGCTGCGTTGATCTCAAATATATCGTAATTCTTATTCGTGACGAAATACGTGATGATCAGATCAAAAGTGCTGCTGGGAGAAAGAGCAATCTCCGCCCGGGAAAGGAGATCTGTCATGGTTGGCATATCCAGCTCAAGAGCGATAGCAAAAGCCAGCGCAGTTTTCTTTTTTGGCTTATAGTCTGGCTTGCAGCGGATACGGGAGAACACCTTGCGGTCGATGTTGGCCTTCTTATATACGGTCACATCGTCCATCCCGCTCTCATCGATCAGCTTCAAGAGCCGCTGCTGGAAACTGTCGCCTGCATCATCGAGAATCTCGGCCAGGCTCTTGCCTGCTAAATCTGGTAGCGCGGCTGTTGGCGCAAGAGCAAGTTCAAGGTCCTCATCGTCGGCGATTGCATCTTCGTGGGCAATCGGCGCAGACAGTCCGCTGATGCTGCCAAACATCATGGGCTCTTCATCTAGAGCTACTTTGCGGCGGCGAGATATTCTAGATCTATTCCCGCCACGCTCTTTGGCATGCAAGGTCTGGGCAGTATGATCGTCGATAAACTGCTCAATCCCGCCAACAAGGCCTTCTGATAGTTCCAGCGCCTTTCGATCGAACACAACAATGGTGACTTTCATTTCGTGCGTCAGCAGGAAACGCTGAATCTCCGACAGCGCAATATGCAAAGCTTCATCTTTCGGAAAGCCATATGTGCCTGTGGCAATAAGCGGAAATGCAATGCTCTTGCACTTCAATTGATACGCCAGGGCAAGGGATTGTTCATAGCATGAGCGGAGAATGTCTCGCTCTGCGTGATCGCCATCGATCCAGGCGGGGCCAACTGTGTGGATGATGTATTTGGCATCAAGAGAAAAAGCATCGGTGTGTACAGCCTGACCGGGCTCAATATCTCCTATCTTTTTTCGGGCGGCCATGAGCTGTTCTTCGCCTGCTGCAGCATAAATTGCGCTGTCCGTACCACGGCCGATTCGTGGCTTTGGATTGGCGGTGTTGACAATAGCGTCAGCCTTGACCTTTGTTATATCATTTCGGATGATTTGAAATGGTATGCCGAAACACCCCGTTATTGCAGTTTTGTATTAGCCCGAATTTGAAGAACAACATCGGATTCTAATGCCGTATAGAAAGCTTCTATAACCTCATTCCGATCAATACAGCATTCATCGGTTTGCTGGCCATCAACCTTATACATAACTTCAATCTCTCCACAAGCATCTATTAGCCCACTTCTTGCGGCCTGTTCAACGGCCTGTTCATTTAGATTCTCTGCTTTTAGTAATTCGCAACCAAATTCCGCAGCTTTTTTTATTATATCTTCAAAATCCCGATAGAGCTCATAATAAGATTCTGAAAAGCCCTCATACAGCCAGCTATATTCCTTCAGTTCTGTCGACTCAGCTGTATCAATACCTGCACCGATCGAAGCGTTATTATCAGCATAGCAATAAACCATTATCTCCATAACGAACTCCCAATATTAACGGCGTTTTTTATTGATAAAACCCCTGCTCATATCCAGCCCAATATTCCTGCTGGAATTTTGCCTTTTCATGCTCCGCCTTCCACTTTTTGTACGCTTCCGGCATGCATTTTGCGCAAAGCCTATAGCCAGCGTCAGCCGCGATCTTTTCTGTTAAAAAGAACACGCGATTTTTGGCATAACTACCTTCTGCTAAATGCTTATTTGCAGACGGGCAATCTAACCTTCCATAGATTTTTAATTTCTTATGCCCACCAAGAGTTCCGGGAATAGCGGATAACTCCTGATGGTTGCTCTCATTTGTGATGAAATAGGGTTTCTCTGTTAATTCCTCGGGCGTCGCCCATAACAGCAGCTTTATCTGCTCCATAATCAATCTGTTCTTTTTAAAGGATTCGTCAACAATGGCGCAGTCGAGACTTCCATCTGAAGCATTTTCGGGCACTGCTTGCCGCGCATGAAATCAGTTTTTGTAATTGCCATTATTCAAATCCAGGTATAAGGAGCTGTTCTCCGCCATCTGCAGGCCTTGACACAGTTTCTGCTTTTTTTAGTTCAGGATTACCGTCCCAGGCGTTATCTATAGGGATACAACCTAATCTAATCAGTTCTTGGTTTCCATCATACTCCGGCTTGTTCCAGCAGAAAGAAGCGCACCATCCATTTCGAAGGTTTTCATTTGCACCAGTCCAGGTTCCACCTTTTTTTTCAGAACGAACAATAACTGTTCCAACAGACTGGGCATAAATAAACTTGTTTCTGGCCATAAGGTTCCCGGCAAAGAATCCAGCATCAGGATTAACAAACGAAAGCAAAAGAAGCTGGCCATTTTGAATTGCTTTCAGCAGGGCAGGATTTTTCATTCGCTTTATCATCGAATCGCCTAAATACTCGATTGCAAAGCCTCCAGAGTTGATCGCCGTTTCAGAAGATACTGTATCAACACCTTTAGCTCCACCGGAAACTACTGCATATTGGTTGCCGACTGTTTTTGATACGGTATCGACGGCAAATTTTGCATCCTCCGGAGAAACCTTGCGTGAACCGACATATCCGACAGCCTTTCGATGTAATATTGACATATCGCCTGCACAGTAGAATAGTGGCGGGCAGCTGCGTTTCAGCTTTTCTTTCAGCTGCTTGGGATACTCATCGTCTGCCCGGGTAATGATATGAATCCCTTTCGCTTCATAATCAGCAATCTCAAAAGCGAGACTGGCACTTCTTTCAAGCAACCGGGTCATTCTCTGGGCGCTTTCCGGAGTCTCACCGAGAATCTCAATAAAATCTTGCGCAGAAAATGACAGTAAGTTTTCGGGAGCAACCCCGATTTCCAGCATTTTGGCTGCAAGTGCACTCCATTCACTCGGCTCGAGTGGGCGTACGTCTTTGCCAACGCATAGATGACTGCAGAAAGTACTTATAGCTTTGGCATTGTTAGTCATCGTCTTCATCATCCTTTCCGCCACTTCCGGCATCTGCAAGAGCCAAGGGGAATACTCTTTCACAGCCTGCTTGCCCTAGCAGTGCGCCGCAAACGGCTAACGTCAAACCAGAATCGACCATGTCATCAACCAGAACAACGCCGCTGGGCATGCTGGTTGAGAGAGCTTCAAAAGATTTATAGGCGTTTTCAAACTGATGCGATGTATTGTTTAGGTCTTTCTGGTGGGATCGATTAGTTTTTCTTAGAAGGGCTACATATGGTAAACCACAAGCAGCAGCGAGCCTTTTGGCATAGTCTGGAACAACATTAGTGTTTAGGGAAGGCACAGCTGTAACACAACAAAGATCATGTTCTTTGATATACTTTTTGAGGACACGTGCCCCTTTTCGCACTAACTGGTCATCAAATTTCTGCGTGCTATATTTCCCATCCCTAACGAGCTTGCCTAGTCCTTCATTATATTTTGATAGAGCTATTCCCTGTAAATTGGGATAATAGTTCTTTGTATCAGCAACAAGATTATTACGAGGCCAGTAATTCCACGGGTCAATCGGAATAGTAAGATTCTCTAAAAAGTCGATGGCCCTTCGCTTACTCACTGCGGACACTGTTACAGGAAAACGACCTTTAGGATCACAATTACTGCAGATACCGCAGTCATGATCTTCAATGTCGTCCAAACAAGAGACAACGGTTCTGCTCAAGCACTCAGATGTGTCTGCGATCGTTTGCATTTGTTCTAACTCACGGTAACGGATCTGTTTTATCTCCTCATAATGCTCACCGCGATATACGAATGGTGCCGCGGTGGATTTGTATACAGCATAAGGTTTTCCGCTTGTGCTTGAATGCCATTCCTTCTCTATTAAGCCTTCATCCTCTAGAAAATCAAGTACTTTTAGGATCTTCTTTTTTGAAATATCTATCGCAGCACAGATTTTATTGACTGTGCAAGCTCCCGGGCAAGCTGTAATGTATTGCCTGATACGCTTCATCTCTGGCTCTGAAGGGAAGGCGTTTTCTATGAAGCCTTTATGAATGCGATAGTCTTCGCCACCTAACATCAGAAATGTTCTTGCAAAGGAAATATTACGGCCAGCGCGACCAATCTGTTGATAATACGCGATCACATTTTTAGGGCACTGAAAGTGGATGACAAAAGATACATTTCCTTTGTCGAAGCCCATTCCAAGTTTAATAGTGGAAACGATTACCTTGATCTCATCATTCAGAAATCGCTTAAGGGTTTCTTGGCTCTTTTTTTCTTGCTCACCATCTCCAGAGAAATAAGGTTCTGCAGAGATACCATTCTCGCAAAGAAAATCCGACAACCATGTGCAGTCTCTTCTGCTGAGGCAATATATAATTCCTGTTCCTGGCAGACGGCCTATGTTATCCAAAATCCACGCATATCGGCTTTCCTTATCCGAAAGCGGAAGAATTTGGATAGATAGATTATCTCGCATCAGATGGCCCCGCGAAACTTTTGGTTTCCCCATCTGATTCTGTAAATCCTCTATTACGTGATTATTAGCGGTGGCTGTTGTGGCTAACACGGGAACATTTGGCTGAAGTTGTTCAATGACCCTATAAATTTTGTTATACTCTAGGCGAAAATCATGCCCCCAGTCAGAGATACAATGGGCTTCGTCAATAACTAAAAGGCCAATTCTTATATCAGGAAGGTACTGTCTGAACTTTTTGTTCATCAGTGACTCAGGAGTTGCAAGAACCAGGTCATATGTATTCGCTTCCATCCCCATGAGGATCAATTCTCTCTCGTTAGCTGTGGTGGAATTAAGCGCAGCACAATTGAGCTCCATTTTTCTTGCCGCGGATAACTGATTATCCATCAGAGCAAGAAGCGGGCTAATGACCAACGTCACTCCTGCCCCTTCTTCACGAAGAAGCTTCGTACAGATGAAATAGACAAGACTTTTCCCCCAACCAGTTTTTTGAACAACTAACAACCTTTTTTCCTTGATTGTTCGCTCTATTGCCTCATACTGGCCAGGGCGAAATCTTGCATTTTCGCCATAAAGCTTTTTGAGAATTGCCGTGGCGCGGAAAAACAGTTCTTGATCTGCAACAAATAGTTCATCAGTCGTGTATTCAGCCAGAAGCCTGCGTTTGCGTTCCTTTTCGGCTGCTATTTTTGCTTCTTGCTCGTGCTTCCTCTGTTCTTCAAGTCGCTGTTGCTCAAGCCGATCCCGTTCTTGCTTCGCGGCCCACGCAGCGCGTCGCTCTTTCAGAAGGTTTTCTTCCTTCTGGGCTTTAACTCTATCACGCTCATAATCACTCAAATAATATGTGGAGATATCTGATGCAGAAGCAATCCGAGCACCCGGATATTTGAGAAAGATCCTCCGGCAACTAGGGCAATCATATACAGCAATACGGACGTCTTTTGCGCTATTATGCCGAGCGTATTTACTTGGCTTTTTAAACGGATATCCGTCTACTGGACATCTTTTTGTGTTTTCAAGCCAATAGAGCATTTTGCTTCCCCTTCTATCTTTAGAACTATCATCCAGGATGGCGGGCTTCCTTTCTGCCACATCCATCTAGGAAGCATCATACCTTGTCTACTTACCGCCAATTGTGATGCTATTGTTTTGCCAGCTTCTCAAATGCTGCTTTGTGCTCCTGAAGAATTTCCAATGCTACCTGATCAACCATCTTATCCTTGATAAGATCAATAATCGTCAGATCGGCTGGAAGCCACTCAACACTGTCGATGTGATCCACATCAAGCCACCTGGCGGCCTCATGCTCCTTAAGGACAGGGGTCCCGTCCACAATTCTGCACCAAAAGCATTGCATGCTAAGGTGGAAGGTTGGGTAATCATACTCAATAGTTGTGAGATAATCCCCAACAGCGATATCAGTATCCAGCTCTTCCTTTATCTCTCGGACCAGGGCCTGCTGCGCAGTCTCCCCGGGCTCGACTTTTCCACCTGGGAATTCCCAGCCATCTTTGTAATCGCCATATCCGCGCTGCGTGGCAAACACTTTGTTGCCGTCGCGGATGATAGCGGCTACTACCTTTACTGTTTTCATTTATTATTTCTCTTCCAATAGAATTCGGAGCATACGCTCTGGGTTGGCGAGGAAATCTTTTGTAACCTGATAATGTTCGGTTTTCTGATATTCCACATGTTCAAGGCCGTCTTCAGAAAACTGGATAATATCTGACTCTGGCAGGGTGATGAGAATCGGTGAATGCGTGGAGATGATAAATTGCGCACCGCTCTTAGCAAGTTCATTAATGTCTGCCATCAGACGAAGCATACGCATGGGCGAGATGGCAGCTTCAGGCTCGTCCAGAATGAACAATCCATCCGGAGAGAAGCGATTCTCTACCAGAGCCAAGAAGCTTTCACCGTGCGAAAGCTTGTGCAGAGATTTGCCGCCGTATGATTGAAAGACTTTACTATCCATCGTATCCAGATAGGATGCCGCATTGTAAAAGCTCTCCGCCCGCAGGAAAAAGCCATCATAGTGTCTATCTATTCCGCGCACCAAATGGATATGCTCATGAAGCGTTGAATGGGAATCAGCTGTGGAAAAGCTGTAGTTACGCGTGCCGCCCTCTGGATTGAAACCAGCCGCTACAGCAATAGCCTCAATTAGAGTAGATTTGCCAATCCCATTCTCGCCTACAAAAAAGGTTATAGGTTTTGTAAGGTTGACGCCGCTTTCCCGGATAATCTGCTTTACTGCGGGGAGCGAGGCGTAATATTCATTTTTGGGGATATTTTCATCAATGCGGATTTCTCGGATATCCAACGTGCTGAATTCATTAGGCATACAGATTACCAATCGTCATCCAGAATAGCAGACAAACCTTCGGCCTCATCCACCTAAGACGGATCATATTTCGTCTTCTTCATGGGCACGCCGCATGAAGGACAAACCCTATATGGCTTGTTACAGACAGCTTTACAGGCAGAACAGATAAACTCGTCTGCGCGGAAGAGATGTGTGCGCTGTATCCAGTGAGCGGATTTCATTCTGCTTCACCCATTTTCTCTGTTAGATCGTGGAGGCTTTTATCATGCTGGGATTGTGAAATGGCTCCATGCTCCAGAAACATATCCAGCATCTGCTTTTGCTTGAGATATAGCTGATGATTTTTCTGTTCGTGCGTCATATTGTCCCATGCGGTATTGTTCTCCGCTGGATCACTTAAACTCATATTCATCCACCGGCAGCTCTTCACCCAAAACGGTGATTACGCTTACGACCTTTCCCTTTGTAATTGTCTCGCCCTGAGGTGTCTTACTGACAAGCACTTCCTGAACGATAATATCCTTATCCGAGTAGCGCTTCTTGCCGCGCATAAACTCAATGTAGTTGCCGGTGAGCTTCTTGCTCTCAAATTCCGCGATGAACTCATAATTTGCTGAATCGCGGAACCCGCCCATGAAATGACAATAGCTATAATAGCTCCTACGAAAAGATTAGGCTTTATGCCTGACGAGAATTGGCGCTGCTTTGGCAATGATCGCCTCGGCCACAGCGAGGTCGGTAAGATAAGGCCGCACCGCATCCTCGCCCACAATGACGGGCATCCGATCGTGTATTTCTGCCATACTCTCGTTTGCCTGTCTGGTGAGGATTACAAATCTGTACTTACCGTCAATGATCTTATATAAGCCGCAGAGATATAAAACGGACGACGAGTCCACGCTGAACAGATACTTTGTTTTGTCTGAGCTCCATTCATAGAACCCTGTGGCCGGGAGGATGACCCGCTGCTCTTTCAAGCTATCAGAAAAGGCCTTTTTCTCCGCCGCCGTCTCGCCACGCGCATTGATCAAAAGCTTTCCGTCCTGGAATCCGGGAAATCCAAAGATGGCCGGGACCGGAACGATCTTGTCTCCCCGTGCAATCATGGCTGGAGCTGTATCTCCGGGAAAGATGTCCCCAGTCTTATATTCGCCTGGATACTTCCGCTCCATCACACTGATGAGGGCGGACATTTTTTCGTCGGGATTATCTGTACTGAAGTTGTAGCTGCCACACATGAGCATCACCGCCTATTGAACTTTTACTGCCCTCAGGTGATCCGGAAGAGAGCCAACAACGATCAGCTGGTTGGCATCATCGTGGAGGAAATAGATGCGGAGGAGGTTTTCCGGATCGTTGCCCACGCACAGATGATAATCCAAATCGCTATCGGCAATCTTGCCGCGCTCATCTTTGAAGTACGGAATTCTGTATTCGTTTGGGGTATATGCGATCGTGTAGGTGCCGACCGGCTTGATCTCAAACGGGCGGCCATATTTTTCGCCACACCGGGTAAGAGCTATATCCTTCGGGAGCTGATGATATCTCTGCTCCCAATAGTCTGTGGCCAGATAATCCAGCGCATCGCAGACCAGGTCGACACTTGCGCACTGGGAGGATTTCGTCAGCATCCGCGCGATCGCACGGGAGTGGAGAAGAATCCGCCCTTCAAAATGCTCCTGCACCCAGGCGGCAACTCCATCATAATCTGACGGCTTGTCCACCCGGCGCTGGAGAAAAGCGATGGTCTCTTTGTGTGCGTCGATCTCAGCCTGGAGCTTCTCTTTCTCCGCAGCGAAATCCTCCCTCAGCTTTGCCTTATCATTTTCCAGCCGGGCGGAGTACTCTTTCTGCCGCTGTAGCTGGGCTGTGACCGCGGCTACGTCATTCTCTTTGCTTGCCACCTCGTGCTTCCACACAGCGTTGATGCGCTCCAGCTCCTGCTTGAAATGCGCATCGGCGGCCTCTGCGCTCTCAGCCAGTTCCTCCGACAGGCGCAGAAGATGTTCCCGCGCTTCCGACAGAAACGTGATGTTCCCATAATCAATCGGGCGGGCCTTGAGATAAGACTTCACACCCGCTTCAACGGTCTCGAAGGTCTCTTGAACCTTTGTGGCCTTATACGAGACGACCTCTTCACCGCCACCTAGGGCAGTCGGGTACAGCACAATGATGTCGCCAGGGTTAAAACGAAGGCCGGTCTGGGAGGAGAAGGGCTTAAATGCAGCCTGTTCCAACACATAGGTCCGGCAGTGCGAGAAGGTGTAATAGCAGAACTTTCCCAGATCAAAAGGCGGCTCCACAGCAACCGTCTCTACCTTTGCAGTCACAGCCGGTTTTGGCAGATCCTTGGGAAGATTCAGCCCTTTGAAATCCAGCGGCGGCGTGAAGCTTTTCCCTATGCGCAGTTGGCTAAAGTCTGGGGCGGCCGCAGCAGCCTTCTTCTCCTCCAGCGGCTGTGTAAAGATAACCGTAGGAAGCTGGTTGTCCGCATGGTGCGTGACATACAGCATGGTCTTGACTTGGGATGTATTTGAAAGGCGGAGTGCCTGCATCGGGATGTCTGTAACCTGCTTCAAGCCGAACGCTGGATTTCTCAGCAGTTCCCGAACGACAGCAACGCGATATACCTCTGCCTCGGGTTCTGTGCCGACAGGATCAGAGATGACAGTCTTGAATCCGCACTCTACTTGTTTCCCAACAATCTGGAAGGCGATGTTGGTCTCAATGATCCGTCCGGGGACAGCAGGACGAGCCTGTGCCGGATTGCCCGGGTCAGAGCCCAGGTCCGGCTCCGTGATCTGCAGCGTCCACATGCCTTGTTCCGGGAGCGACACGATATTCACCACGTGCCCCTGGTTTATATACAGGGATGGCAGATCATCATCCGTTGCGGTGAGATAGTTCTCCGGTGAGGGAAGAGAGGCCCAGTCGGTAGGCACTTCTTCACCCAGACGGTGGGTCAGCCATTCCATGGTCGTGAGGGCGGCAAGCCGGAGCCCATCCTGCGGGGTGGTTTGATCGTTGGCCATAAAGGCATGCAGCTGATACGTCGGATAGAGATGGTTTTTCAGTAGCTTCACGACACGATAATTGCTGCTCATAACCGCTTGCCTCCCCATATTTTTTCGTAGGAAACGCAGTGTCCATTACAACAAGCTTATCATAGCATAAAACCTGGCGCTCTTCAATTCTCAACTGCGGAATATAGGCCTTATTGTCGCCTGCAGCTAACAATTTACTTGCTATCTGGCAAAACCTACGGTGATATGCGTAAACAGAAAGACTTCTACGGCGCGAAGCCCAGAACCAGCAGTGCAGCAAGCGAAAAGAGAACAAGTACATCGACAAGCCGTCCGACTTCTGCTGGTGCAAGACCGTACAGCCAGGTAAAAGAGACTGCGCCTAAAGCAAGTAAACCGCAGAGCGCAGTCAACACCCCTGTGCAGCCTGATCCAAGAATGTCTCTGCTGAAAAAGCGTGCGCTATTGATTTCTGAGCTTGAGTCGGCGACTGGCATATTCAACATCTTCAAGAGAATGCGTTTGAAACGAAAAATCAGGGCTGTTGAGGACAAATTGAACGATTACTCCTGAAAGTGAACGATTGCCCGGCAAAGTGAACGATTGCCCCTGAAAGTGAACGATTACTCGGGGAGCAAGGGCTAGAAAAGGCCGCAGAAAGCAAAAAATCGGCCGACCGAAATGACGAGCGACCGAGAGCGATTTGAATTTCAAAGCGAGAAATGCGAGGCAATAGCTGAATTTCGGCTATTTCTTCGCATTTCTGGGCAAAAAGTTTAGGTAGGTTATTCTATCAAAATAACCTACCTAATATGGCGGAGAGTGAGGGATTCGAACCCCCGTGGCGTTGCCGCCTAACGGTTTTCAAGACCGCCCCGTTATGACCGCTTCGGTAACTCTCCCTATGCTGCCCCTCGCAAGCCGTCAGCCGCGCAGGAACATTAACGGATGAATTGTATCATCACTCGCCGCCTTTGTCAAGGACGACAAGGCGGTGGCGGCACATAAGCCGTCACCGCCTTTGAGTTTCCGCGTCTCAGATCGCCCAGTTCTGGCTGCCGGTCTGGAACTGCACCATGTGGGTGTAGATACCATTCTGCGCGTCGGTCGCATCCTTGCGGCCAAGGCGGATGTTCTCAAGGATACTGTTGTCAAAGAGCGTCACATCCTGGAACACGATGGAATACAGCCCCATGAGCTTTTCGGGGTCGACCTTGGAAATGTCCATTCCGCCGACCGTGATGCTCCCCTGCTGGTGATCCCAGAAGCGCGCAGCGAGACGGGACACCGTGGTCTTGCCTCCGCCCGAGGGGCCGACGAGCGCCGTGACCTCGCCCTGCTTTGCGGTGAAGGACATGTCCCTCAGCACCGTCTCACCGGAGTTATAGGCAAAGCCGACATGGTCAAATACGATATCGCAGCCCTGATTCAGGTCGCGGATCGTCTCGATGTATTCCTGAATGCCGTCGGCACAGGTCATCTTCACCGTCATGGTCTTTGCCTGTACGCGATCCTGCACCTTGTAGCTGGCAAGCAGCACCGCGATGGACACTGGGATCACCCACAGCGCCGCGAGAGCCAGACGACGCACGCCGCTTTCCTTGTAGGTGGTGAAGAACGTGCCGTTATACTGGAACCACGTCGCCAGCAGGATAAACGCGAAGCACACGACGATCTCGTTATTGATCGTGACCTGCGGCAGCTTATAGAGGTGGTAGATCACCTTGCGGCGCACCTCGCCCGTGAGATAG
>CAKTUS010000065.1 GCA_934621485.1 uncultured Clostridia bacterium | reverse complement strand
GCGTTACTGGGCCTGCCTTGACCCTGACTCTTTCTTGCGGATTCTTTTCGGCTGATTCTTAAATGCTGTTGCCCTGGTGCTGCATCCGTTTGGAGTAATGAGTGAATTTAAGGCTGTTGAAAAACCTTGAGACACAATCTGTGCTGAAAAAGAGGCGGCCAACCGCATGAGCGGAATTTGCCAAACGGAGCGGTTTTTTTTCTGCCTGTTTGACAAAAGAGCGTTGTTTTGCTATCATTACACCGCAATCAATTACATTGTAATCAAAATGAGCGAGGCGAGGATATGGCGCTGAGAAACCATTCTTTAGACGACAAAATCACGGCTGCCGCACGGGAGGCGTTTTTAACGAAAGGCTATACGGGTGCGTCGCTCAGAAAGATTGCTGAGAAAGCGGGAGTGACAGTCGGCGCAATACAGACGCGGTATCAATCCAAGAACGAATTGTTTGCGTGCCTGCTCAAACCGTTTCTGGATGAGATTGACGCCCTGTTTCAAAGCGCCAGGGAGGAGTATTATTCGGGTGCGGACGCAGACTTTTTGCAGGGGCTTAAAGCCTTGATGCAGCATGAATCCGCAGCAATCCTTCATTTGATTTTCAGCCATTATGAAGAAGCGGTGCTGCTTCTGTGCCGCAGTGCGGGAAGCAGTCTGGAACATTCCTTTGACGGGATTGTTCAGAGAAAGATTGAAGAAAGCATTGCGTTTTTTCGCAAGAAGGGATTGGGCGGAATGGACGAAAGGCTGCTCGGACTGCTGATCTCCGCGCAGTTTGACAGTTACCGCAGAATGGTTATCGGCTGTCCCGATTCCAAAACCGCAGAAAAATACATGAAGTCGCTGATGACATATCATTTCGGAGGCTGGACTGCTTTTTTCAATTCTGTAAATTCGTTCCGGGAGGAGATGGAATCATGAAATACAACGGTTTTTATTTCTGGATGTTTAAGCGGCCTATGAAAAGGGTTTTGATGGAGAAATACGGCAAAGCCTATGCTGCGGAGATCATGAAAAAGAGCCAAAAGATCTATCGGAAAATGGTCGATGAGGCGGACGACATTGGCGACGATAACCCCATGGCATATAACGAGCTCTTTGCATTGGCCTTTGTTGCCCCCTATGTGGCAAGTGAAAAGAGAATTTCGCCGGAAACCGTGCAGGAAATGATGCGCCGTTCGCTGTATCACATCAAGTGGTATTTTGCCAGGACGGATCTAAACACAGCCAAAGGAAAGGCGGAGAACCAAAAGAGTGTTGTAAAGTACGCCGGGTGGTACACGCCGGAAAAGGAAAAGCAATATCCGACCTCATTCAAGGTGGATTTTGTCGGAAAGCCGTATGAGGGCGCCTGCTACTACCGCATCACCCGCTGCCCCATCTGTATATACGCGGAAAAACTGGGCGTTTCGGAGTTGATGCCGCTGTTCTGCGAGCTGGATGAAGTGATGATTACGCTCCAGCACGGTATCCTGCACCGCAGGCAGACGCTGGCAGACGGCGGCGAGTACTGCGACTATTATATCACGGGAGATAAGGAGTGACCGTAGCCTGAATTGCCCCAATGCCAGTTTAGCTTATTTGACCGGCTGGGCGCTTTCTTTCCGCTTTGCAAGGAACCTGGCCTCAGATGCCGTGCATAGCGCCAAAACCAATACGCTGCAAGGGTTTTCTCCGCTGGATAATCCACTCAAACTGTGCTATACTGAAGCTGACGGTGGGATGATTCAGGTGGCATTACCCGCTTTACAGTCAGAATACTTTCTTGTTTTAAGAAGAGTGCTTTTATGAACGCAGGAACAGTTTTGGGGGAATGCGCAGCAATTGGCTTAACGACTGCGATTAGCTGAGCGGAGGAAAACTGGAGCCAAAGGATAGAGGAAAAAAGGGTTGAATTTTGAAAACGGTATTGGCCTGCTTATGAAACAGGCCAATCAGGGCGCTGAAAAAGTGGGGGGCAGAAGGCGCTGCTTCCTGCCGGGGGTTTAGGGGCGGATCCCATAAGCCTTATGCCGCAGCACTTTCCCCGCGAATCAGCAAAACGCCGTTCGCGAGCGATGGCGGCCAATCAGTTTTTTTCAACAGTCTGTCGGAAACCGCGAGGATAACAGATATGGTAGAAATAAGAAAAGCCGTTGCTTTGGATGAAGAAAAATGATTAGAATACTGCAAAGCCATTGGGGCAGAGTCCGACAATCTGACATTCGGTGCAGAGGGACTTTCCATAACGCCGGAAAAAGAACGGGACTATTTGGAACATATTTTTCAGTCAGACAAACAGCTTTATCTTGTGGCCATGGGCAACCAGGAAATTGCTGGCGCAGCGGTATTTTCAAGCTTCACCAAACCCAGGCTTTCACATGGAGCGGAGACAAGCGCATCTGTAAAAAAGCGCTGTGGGGGAATCAGATAGGCACACGTTTTATGGAACAGCTGATTGAATTTGCCCAAAAGACAGCCAAAACAGAAATTCTTTCTTTGGAAGTCAGAAGTGACAATGAAAGAGCGATTGCGCTATACAAACGGTTTGGGTTTGAAAAGGTCGGAACGTTCAATGGTTATATGAAAATAAACGGTATTGATGTGAACTGTGACATCATGAGACTGCGCCTTTCCCATAAAGAAACAAATGAGGGTTATGAAACGTCCTAATGGGAACGAATAGGAGGATATAAATGGAAATCGCCATTCTTGCAACACTGATGATGGCTGCCTATTTTCTTGTTTTGTACGGTGCAGTTGGGTTTATTCAGGATAAGCGGTTCTTTTCTTCCGCGCCGAAGGAGAATTTGGCGGCGATTCCCGACAAGAAGGAGCGGTTCCCCGGCGCTCATCTCATTGGCTGGCTCATCGAGGGAATCGCCGTATTGCTGTTCATCGGGGCGGCTGTTCTTGCCGCAGAGGACGGCATACGAAAGAATTTCGGCTTTTTTCAATTCTTTGTGCGGTTCCTCATCATGCTTTACTGCATGGAGATTTACGATATCTTCTTTTTTGACTGGTTCCTGCTTTGCCGCTCCAATTTTTTTCCGCATTTTTATCCGGAACTGAAAGGCATTGTAGGGCCGCAGATGTTTGGGTATAACAGGAAAGCGCATATCCGGCATTTTGTTATCTATCTTCCCGTCTGCGCCGCCGCTGCGTGGCTCTGCACCCTTCTTTGAAAACGCCGAAGCAATGAAAACGGAGGAAAACGGCTATGACCTTTACATCGCGCTATGATTCGCCGCTGGGCGGTATTCTGCTGGCCGCGGATGAAATCGGCCTGACCGGATTATGGTTTGACGGAGAAAAGTACTTTGCGGACCATTTGCCCGCAGAGCATACGGAACAGGAAACGGAGATTCTGACGCTTGCAAAGCGCTGGCTGGAGATGTATTTTTCCGGCAAAGAACCTGGTTTTCTGCCGCCGCTGCACCCCATCGGTTCACCCTTCCGCCAGGCCGTGTGGAAGATTCTTTTGCAAATCCCCTACGGCCATACCATCACCTATGGTGAAATTGCCCGGCGGCTTGCGGCGGAAACGGGCGTCGCTCGCATGTCGGCCCAGGCTGTCGGCGGCGCGGTGGGGCATAACGAAATTTCCATTATCATTCCCTGCCACCGGGTGGTGGGAACCAGCGGGAGCCTGACGGGCTATGCGGGCGGCCTCAATAAAAAGGTGAAACTGCTGGAGCTGGAGCGGGCGGATATGCGCGGCTTCTTCATCCCCCAAAAGGGAACGGCACTTTGAAAGGAGAAAAACGTCATGATTGTTGCGTCCGCAATTGAAAAGATGACGGCCTTTTATCAGGGCAACCTGCACGACGTCAACCACTTCCTCAAGGTGTGGGCGTTTGCCAAAACCATTGGAGAGCAGGAGGGGCTGGACGCCCAAACCCAGCTGACGCTGGAACTGGCGGCGGTTGTGCATGATATCGCCTGTCCGCTGTGCCGGGAAAAATACGGCAATACCAACGGAAAAAATCAGGAGCTGGAAAGTCCGCCGCTGGTGGAGCGTTTTTTTGAGGATATGCCTGTGGAGCGCCCCATGGTAGAGCGGATTTCCTGGCTGGCGGCCCATCACCACACCTATACGGATGTATACGGCCCGGATAATCGAATTCTGCTGGAAGCGGATTTCCTGGTCAATGCGGATGAAAGCGGCCTTTCCCGATCAGCCATTGCCAGCATGAGGCAGAGCGTTTTCCGCACGGGTACGGGTATTCGCCTGCTGGACAGTCTTTATTTGCAGGCTGGGAACAAGCGGTGAGGGCCGAAAAACCAGCTCGACCGGTCAACCCCTTCGCCCAAACCGGTTGACGGCTGCCCTGGAACACGACACAATTCCCCCGCTTATCAGAAAACTTGCGTTCAAGAAGGAGCGCTTAAGTGGGATAAGACCGTTGCGGGCTTTCCCCGCCTTTGCTTTTGCGTTGGGGGGAGACGAGGCCGGAACGGCTTTGTCCCGCTTTTCATTTCGATTCGCCTTCATCCTGGGCTGCTGTCGTAATCCACACCCGCTGGCCGCGCCTGCCAGAACAAGCCTCGGTTCAGCGCCCCTCTGGTTGTACGGTCGTTTCTTGTTCAAGGCAGCCTTACACCATCAATCAGGAGGATTAGCTTCTCACCATAGCGCTGGATTAAAAGCGATGAAAGCATTGCCCAAAGAGCCCGTATGCCGTCTCTGGCAACTTTTGCATCCCCCAAACTCGTTGAATGGATTTTTCGATATTCTACAGAGGGAACCCGGATATCGCATCAATATCCGGGTTCCTTCGCGGCGCAGCAGCTGAAACCAAATCTGAATCGGAAGCACCTGCTTCCGTGACTTGTTTTTCAATCATCGGGCTGATTTGTCGAGAAAACAGCGGGCATAAAATGACCGCTTTCACAAATGTTGGCTGCTCAAACATTTGTGAAAATGCTCTGTACCTTGGGCTGTTTCTTATTGCGTTGCGGTATATCTGGCCTGACCCATGTTATGGGCAAATACAACAAACGGGAAGTTGTATTCATCGTTCTGATACATTATCGTTGCGTTACTTCACGCAATGAAAATATACCATCGATCCATCAACGTAGACATCAGTTTCTTTATATAGTTTCTGAAGGATATCTTTCAGTTCTTCCTCCGTCTGGAACGGCGGGGAAAACCACCCTTTCTTTGCAAGAATGTTTTCTACCAGCCAGTCTGTTCGTTTAGATTTCCCTTTGAGATAGAAGCAGGCTATGAAATCACCGCCCGGTTTCAAAACGCGCCATGTTTCATGAAATGCTCTTTGCTTATCAGGAAATGCGTGAAACCCATTCATGCTGACGACAATATGAAAGGATTCGTTGTCCATTTGCAGACTTCCCACATCGCCCTGAACGCACTTGATATGTGCATGACCATCAAGCCTTTTCCTGGCTTGTTCAAGCATATCCATACTATAATCAAGACAAGTAATTTGCGCATTCTTTAGGGAAATCCATTTGTGTTCCGTAAACACAGCCGTTCCAACTGGAACATCAAGAAGATTTCCTGAAAAATCGTCAGGAATATATGATAGAACTTTTCGCGCTATATCATTATCGTCCGTACCACTCCAAAACAACTTGATATACAGCCTGCTGAAAAGATTTCTTTGAGTAAGAACACCATCATATATATTTTTTGATGTTTCATAAGCGTTTTGTATTTTGTCTGCCATATTGTCCCTCCAAATTCCGATTGGTTGAGTTAAATATACCATATTTCCTCAATGAAAAACATCCCTATATAGGAGAATATGGCCGTTCTACTGTATCCTTGTTCCGCAAGGATGCTAAGGAACCGCAGCCCTTTGGGACGCAGACCTTGCCTGCAAGGTCTGGTGTGTTCCCCTTTTTTCAATTGAAAGGCGAGAAAAAATCCGAACCCATTTCCGACTTGGAAAAACTGGTTCGGATGATTCTGGTTTGGTGCTGAAAGCGGGACTCGAACCCGCACGTCCATCGGACAAGAGATTTTAAGTCTCACGCGTCTGCCATTCCGCCATTTCAGCATCGTATCCTATTATGACCTAAAAGGTATGGAAAGTCAAGCAAAACCCACGGAAATCAAATTTCCGCAGACGGATAGAACCATATAAATCGAGTGCTTTGAGGAAAAAGAGACCAACGAGGAGCGCAACGGACACTGTAGCGGCATCGCAGAAGCCATCGGAACCATGACGCCGGGAAGCCTGTGCGGGTTCAGGACTGTGAGTCAGATTCATCAGTGGGCGGAACTGCGCGCGTGAAGGAGAAATTCCAAACCAGGCATATTCCATGCTGCTATTGGCTGCCGGTTCTCTTGAAAATGGTTAAAACCGACACGCCGAACCAGCGTTTGATGAAATGGACGGTACAATTCCTGCCATAAAGATCACGTTTTGGACCAACTTGACCCTCTTCCTGCGGTAAACTGCCAAGGCGGTTTGCTGTTGTGGTCAGGACAAAGCTGGAGGCGAAACTTCTGCCTCTCTTACGGAAATCACCCCTGTGTTAAGGAAAGGGCGGCAGCCCTCTGATGGAAACCGTATCGCCTGGCTGATTTGCAAGGGTCAACCTTCCTTTTGCTATGCGCGGCTACCGAACGGGCTGCTTCTGGCTTCGGCGAAAACAGCCCGCCGGGTTCTCGGCAGATAAGAAGGCCGTCAGGCGGGCTTTTTTGACAACTGAGCCTTGCGCAATAAAGCTTTTTCCTGCGCGCTTTGCCGCCCGGCGAATGGACAAAAAGACTCCTTCTGACGGCTTGATGGCACGATGGGAAGCACGCTGTTCCTGCCATCCGTCGAATCTCTTTTTCCCTTACTTGCGCCCTTTGGCGGGGTGGCGGTATGCCGAAGGCTTACAGGGGCCGGGTTACAGTGCGCTGACCGTTTTCACGCTGCACCTGATAAAAGCCGATCAGATTGGAAGGCCGAAGCTGATTGTACACGTCTATCACGCGGCCCGCATCGCCCAGCTCAAAGCGGATGCTCAGCCCGCAGCCCACGGATACGTCCCGGGGCGTGGTAATCACCGATACCCGCACGCCGCTGCGCCGAAGCGCACCCTCAAATTTGAGCACCTGTTGGCGGGAACGGAAGGACGCAATGCCGAAAACTTCCTGTTGCATGGGTGTTTTTCCCCCTTTCTTCCTCATACAGTATACGGACGCTTCCGCAAGGTTGTGAAAACATAGGGGAGGAATCTGCCCATGATTTATCTAGACAACGCCGCCACGTCCTATCCCAAGCCGCCCAAGGTGGTGCAGGCCATGGCGGGTACGCTGCAAAAACTGGGCGGCAACCCGGGCCGGGCCGGGCACCGGCTGTCGCTGTGCGGCGGACGCGTCATCCAAAACTGCCGTGAACTGCTGGCGCAGGCTTTTGGCGCTCCTGCGCCGGAAAATGTGATTTTTACTGCTAGTTGTACCGAGGCGCTGAACGTGGCCATCCGAGGCACGCTGCATGAGGGAGACGAAGTGCTGTGTTCTCATGGGGAGCATAACGCTGTGATGCGCGTGCTGAAAGGCCTGGAACAGGAGGGCGCCGTTCGGGTTACCCCTCTCAGCCCTAACAGCCTGGGTTTGATTACCCCGGACAGCATCCGTCAGGCCATAACGCCCAAAACGGCTTTGTGCGTGCTGTGCCACGCCAGCAATGTGACCGGCGTTGTGCAGCCGGTGCGGGAACTGTCGCAGGCCGTCAAGCCCTTTGGAATTCCCCTGTTGGTGGATGCGGCCCAAACAGCAGGCATTTTGGACGTAAGCCTGGATAGCTTGGGCGCAGATATGATTGCCATGCCCGGTCACAAAGGACTCCTGGGCCCGCATGGAACCGGGGTGCTGGTGCTGGGCCGTGGGATGCTGCCGCGACCCCTCATCGTTGGGGGAACGGGCTCTCAAAGCGAAAGCATGCTTCAGCCCGCTCAATTGCCGGACCGCTACGAAAGCGGAACCGTGAATCTGCCTGGCATTGCAGGGCTGATGGTGGGATCGCGTTTTGCGCTGAGTCATCGGGAGGAAATCGCTCAATATGAAAACGAACTGGCGCAGCGGCTGCGCCGGCGTCTTGCCCAGCTGCGGGGCATGCGGGTGCTGGGGCATCCGGAGGCGGAAAAGGTGGGAGTGGTCAGCTTTGTGCCCGCCAACATGGATACGGGGGAACTGTGCGACGCGCTGGCCGGTAAAGGTTTTGCCCTGCGAGCGGGCCTGCACTGCGCTCCCGCCATGCACCAGTGGCTGGGCACGCTGCATACCGGAGCCTGCCGGGCCAGCGTGGGCATTTACAATACGGAGGAAGAGGTAGACGCTTTGGTTCAGACGGTCGACGCCCTCCTTTCCCAAAGATGACCGCACTGTAAAATTCCGGCGGGTTCTTTCATTGCTTTTTGAGATGTGCTATAATGCTTTATCAGACCGTGCCGAAAGACGCTGGCTTTTCTGGCAAGGGACTGCGGAAGGGTTTCGGCAGAGCCGGGTAAACGGGTTTCAGAAGAGAGAGGGAACGGCCCTCCGCTCGCTTTCCCAAACGGCTTTTTCTGCGCTTTGCCGGAACTTACAAGCTTTTTGCTTTGAAGGCGGAAGGGGTATACGCTGTGTACATTGAGAAACGATATATCAAAAAGATTGCCCGGGTGTTTGAAACCCTGAAGGTGCCGCTGCGGCTGACGGATATGCAGGGAATGTGCCTGGTTCCTGAAGAAGGCGAGGGCGTTGCTTTGCCTGCCGGGGTGCTTACGCAGGGGATCAACCACCGCGTTGGCGAAAAAATGTTCCGGGCGCTGGACATGAACCCCACGCTATACCTGGTGGCTCCCTCCGGCGCAGAGGGCGTAGAGGACGTTTTGTGCATGGCGGACGCCATGATTATGTCCATGCTGAAAAGCAGCATGTCCATTGCCAGTTATACAGACGTGTACCGCCGGGTACTCAAGCAGGAGCTTTCCGGCACGGACTTGATTACCCGTGCGAGGGAACATCAGATTCCACTGGAAATGCGCCGCTGCGTGCTGCTGTTCCAGATGGAGCAGACCGAACGCGCCAGCGCCTACAGCATGCTGGGCGAACTGGTACCGTTGTCGGATACGGACGTGCTGCTGGAAATCAACCGCCATGTGGTGGCGCTGATTAAGGATATGGACGGCATTGACGGAATGGACGAGCTGTGCCAGTTTGCGCAGGCCGTGCAGGGAACCCTGATGGAAGAAGCCGTGCAAACGGTAACGGTGGGGATTGGGGAGGAAAAGAACACCCTGGCGCAGCTTGGCGAAAGCTATTCCGAGGCCCGCCTGGCCATGAAAGTGGGTCATGTGTTTCATCCGCAAGAGGGAATCCACCTGTTCCGCAAGCTGATGCTGGAACGCTTTTTAATGAATGTGCCCCGGGAAGAAAGCCTGCACTATCACAGCCTGCTGTTTAACCGTAAAACGGCCAAGCTGTTCAATGAGGAAATGCTGCAAACCATCGAAATGTTTTTCGATAAGGACCTGAACCTGTCGGATACGGCGCGCCAGCTGTTCATTCACCGCAACACCCTGGTGTACCGGCTGGATAAGGTGCAGCGGCAAACCGGGCTGGATTTGCGGCACTTTGATGACGCGATTACCTTCAAAATCCTGTACGAGCTGAAAAAATGCGGTCAGGAAAAGCCGAAACAGATTTACTGATTCAAAGAAGAGGAGGATGAAGCATGAAACGCTTTTCCAGCAAAATGATGAAGCTTGCTGCCTTGTTGGTGCTGGTTTGCCTGCTGATGACGGGCTGCGCCCTGCTGCCTACCACCATCACCGATGTCGCCGACGGCGCGGCGGTAGACGGCGATACCGTTACCATCACCAAGGAAGAATACGAGCGGCTGATGAAATATGCCGAGATAGAGGAACTGAAGCAGATTGTAGAGCAGTATTACTATCAGGAGCCGGACGAGCAGGCCATGCTGGATGGCGCGGCGGCCGGGCTGCTCTACGGGCTGGACGACCCCTACACCTTCTATTACACGCCTGAGAACTACGCCAAAATGTGGGAGGATGACGAGGGCGAGTACGCCGGCATCGGGATTCAGATTACGGCGAATTATTCCACTGGCCTGTGCACCATCAGCCGGGTGTTTCTGGACAGCCCGGCCCTGGAGGCAGGCATGCGCAAGGGCGATATCCTGACCCATGTGGAGGATATCGACGTTACCGCTACCAACTTGCAGGATGCGGTGGATATCATGCGGGGCGAGGTGGGAAAGCCCGTGCAGGTGCAGGTGCTCCGCGGCGACCAGGTGCTGGATTTCACCGTTACGCGGGCCAAGGTGCATGTAAACTGGGTGAACTCCTGCATGCTGGACGACAATGTGGGCTATATTTCCCTTTATGAGTTCAGCGGCGACTGCGCGCCCACCTTCTCAGTGCAGCTGGACAACCTGATGGCTCAGGGGGCTAAGTCTCTGGTAATCGACCTGCGGGACAATCCAGGCGGTTGGGTGGACGATGCGCAGAAGATTGCCGACCTGTTCCTGGACGAAGGTGTGCTGGCGTCCCTGCAATATCGAGACGGCACGGCGGAATACTACCGCACGACCACCGATGGGAAGGAAAACTCGATTCCTCTGGTGGTGCTGGTAAACGAAAACTCGGCTTCCGCCAGCGAAATTCTGTCCGGCGCGTTGCAGGATCGTGACCGCGCTACCATTATGGGCGTGCAGAGCTACGGCAAGGGCGTGGTGCAGTATGTGCTGCCCGTGGGCACCCGGGGCGCGGGCATGCAGCTGACCGTGGCCCAGTACTTTACCCCCAACGGTCATGAGGTGCACAAAATTGGTATTACGCCCGATGTAGTGGTCGAAATGCCGGAGGGCGACAATACCATGTATGACTTGGGCGATTTGAACGATGCGCAGCTGAAGGCGGCCTATGAGCTGGCGCTGGAAAAGGTCGGCGAGTAACCAATGCTTTTTGCGGGGAGATGGATGAAACTGCCATCTCCCCTTCGTTAGTTATCCGAAAGGGAGGTTGATTATGAAAAAGTGGATGTGTCTTGCGCTGTGCGTGGCGCTTTGCCTTTGTCAAACCGTTTCGCTGGCAGAAATGGCCCAGGTGGAGATGCCGGTTTTGGATGATGAGATGCAAACCATTGACAACATTATGCCGGGTATGCAGTATCAGGTGCTCGACCAGGCGGCGGAGGGGCAGGGAACGGTCGCCATGCAGCAATGGATGCAGGTATACCGGCTGCAAAAGGTGCGCTTTCACAGCGTCAACCAGAAAGCGGCGGTAACCGGCTGGGTGGTGTCGGGCTATGTGCCCCAGGACCTGAACGCGGAGCGGCTGCCGACTCAGCCGGACGGCCGGATGCTGGAGGTGCAGGGAATTTCCCATGAAAAGCTGCTTTTGGAGACGGTCGCCAAGGACACGCTGACGAACGTGGGTTTCGGCCCTGCGGAGGAGGAGGACATGCCCCTGGCCCAGGCGCTGCATTTGGCACTGAAAGCCATTGAGGAAAAGTACGGGGAGACCGATGAAACGCTGATTCGCTTTTATGTGGAATATGGCTTGCAACTGGGCAGCACCGAGGGCCGCCTGCCCTATTGGCAGTTTGATTTTTGGTGCCCCGTCAGCGATTTGGACGGCTATGAGGTGATGATTCGCAGCAGCGATGGGCAGCTGCTTTATCTCTGCGGCCCCGGGGAGGGCAACGGCTGACCGTTTTTTCTGCCGGCTGAGGCATTTTTCTGTTTTCATTTGCAGCAAAATACGGTATACTATCCATATGCCCAACGGCAAAGCCAGGCGGAAACGTAAGGTGGAGGCGTTGGATTTCAAAAACTCCTGATTGAGGACGCGGGTACGCCTGCCTCCAAGATGGGAAAGGAGGGGCTGTTATGCTGTTTCTTTTTACGCCGTAGAAGCCATGGTATGGGTTTTTGCGGCTTTTTTGTTGGAAAAAAGGAGGATGCGCCATGAAAAGCGAGCGTCTGGGCTTTGTGGGCGTGGTCATTGAAAGTCACGACTCCGTCAAGGCGGTAAATGAAATTCTGTCGGCGTTTGGCCGCATGATTCGCGGGCGCATTGGCGTGCCCGACTGCGATAACGGCGTATCCGTTATCGGGCTCATCGTCAACGGCAGCAGCGATCAGCTGGGAGCCATGACCGGCCGTCTGGGCAATTTGCCCGGCGTGCAGGTGAAAAGCGCGCTGACCGCTGCCAAGCCTGCTCAAAAGGAGGAAAACTGAAAATGTTTCGTAAACTGGTTGCTGTTATCCTGTTTGTTTGCCTGATGCTGACCACAACCGCCCTGGCGCAGCCCACGGAGCTCAATGCCAACGTGGCCGCCTTGAAGGGACCCACCGCCATGGGAATGGTT
Source organism: uncultured Clostridia bacterium (assembly GCA_934621485.1). Taxonomy (GTDB): domain Bacteria; phylum Bacillota; class Clostridia; order Christensenellales; family Aristaeellaceae; genus Limiplasma. The sequence continues at coordinate 2,478 of CAKTUS010000065.1, read as the reverse complement.
AAAATGATGGAGGATCACGCCTCAGAATACAACTTTACCATTGCATCCGCGATCGATGAGATGACCCCCAAGCTGGTAAAAGGCGAACTGGACATTGCCGCCGTACCGGCCAATCTTGCCTCCGTTTTGTACAACAATACCAAGGGCCAGGTTCAGGTGCTGGCCATCAATACCCTGGGCGTTCTTTACATTGTGGAAAACGGAAGCACCGTCGCTTCGGTGCAGGATTTACGGGGTCGTACCATTTTCGCCAGCGGCAAGGGCGCTACCCCTGAATATGCGCTGAACTATGTGCTTAGCCAAAACGGAATTGACCCGGAAAAAGACGTGACCATTGAGTGGAAGAGCGAGCACAGCGAATGTCTGGCCGCTTTGGTAAGCGCCGAAGGCGCCGTGGCCATGCTGCCTCAGCCCTTTGTGACCACCGCCCAGATGAAGCAGCCGGGTGTGCAGATTGTGCTGGATATGAACCAGATGTGGGATGAACTGCAGAAAGGCAATGACCAGACCAGCAAGCTGATTACCGGCGTTATGGTGGTCCGGACGGAGTTTGCAGAACAGCATCCTGAAACAGTCGCCGCTTTCATGGACGCTTATCAGCAGTCGGTGGCCTATGTGAATGAGAATAATGACCAGGCGGCCGCCCTCATCGGCCGGTACGACATTATTCCCGAGGCTGTAGCCAAAGTGGCGCTGCCCTACTGCCGCATTGTGTACATTGACGGCCAGGACATGAAGACCCAGCTGTCCGGCTACCTGAAGGTGCTCTTTGACCAGAATCCTGCCGCTGTGGGCGGCGCGCTGCCTGACGATGCCTTCTACTTCCAGAAATAACAAAAAGGCGCGTCTGCCCATCTGGGCGGTTTTCTGCTGGCTGTGTGTCTGGCAGGCGGCCGCCTGGTGGGTGGACGCGCCCATCCTGCTGGTATCGCCGCTGACGGCTGTAAGCCGGCTGTTTACGCTGGCCCTGCAGAGCTCCTTCTGGCAAAGCGTAGCCTTTACGGTGGGGTGTATTCTGCTGGGGTTTGCCCTAAGCGCGTTGAGCGCGGTGGGACTGGCGGCCCTCAGCTACCGGTTCCGTCTGGTCAGGGAACTGCTGAGCCCGCTGGTGGCTGCTGTGAAAGCCGTTCCGGTAGCCTCGTTTGTGATTTTGGTGCTGCTGTGGGTGCCCAGCCGCAATTTGTCGGTGGTTATCAGCGTGCTGATTGGCTTTCCGGTGATTTACAGCAATGTGCTTGCGGGACTGGACAGTACCGATTCCAAGCTGATTGAGATGGCAAAGGTGTTTCGGGTTCCCTTTGGCAGACAACTGCGGGCGATTTATCTGTATGCAGTGATGCCGTTTTTGCAGTCCGGGCTGTCAGTAGCCATGGGGTTGTGCTGGAAAAGCGGCGTGGCGGCCGAGGTGATCGGAATTCCCGGCGGCTCCATTGGCGAAAAGCTGTACAAGGCCAAGGTCTATCTGGAAACGCCGGATTTATTCTGCTGGACGCTGGTCATCGTGCTGTTAAGCATCGGGTGTGAAAAGCTGGTGGCCCGGCTGATGAAGCTGCTGGTCAGAAAGGCGGAAGAATCATGGAGGTCCTAACGCTTTGCAAAAGCTATGATGGGAAGCCCGTCCTTTATAATGTCAGTTTTCATCTGGAAGCCGGCGGCCACTATGCGGTGATGGGGCCGTCCGGCAGCGGGAAAAGCACCCTGCTTCGGCTGCTGATGGGCCTGGAGAAGCCGGATAGCGGCGAAGTACGCCTGCCGCACGGCACGCGCTTCAGCGCTGTTTTTCAGGAAGACCGATTGCTGGAGCAGATGAGCGCCTGCGCCAATGTACGTCTGGTCAGTCGGGCCACTGCGGATCAGACGGAAAAACTGCTGTTGCAGCTGGGCATTGAACAAAGCAGCCTGCAACTGCCGGTGCGGGCCTACAGCGGCGGCATGAAACGCCGGGTGGCGCTCTGCCGGGCGCTGCTGGCTGAGTATGACGTTTTGCTGCTGGATGAACCCTACAAGGGATTGGACGAGGAAAACCGCCGGCGGGCGATGACCATTGTGCAAAGAGAAACCCGTGGAAAAACGGTGGTGCTGGTGACCCATGAGCCGAATGAGGCGGAGGGGTATCAAAAGATTCCATGGTGAAAAAGACCGTCGTTTGGCAAGCTTTCAGGACGTTGTCTCCTATATGAGAGCGCGCGCCCGTGAATATGGCTACGCTGATTCGCGGGAAAAGCATGATGGCACAAGGCTTAGGGACGGAGCCCCTAAAACCCTGGCAGGAGACAGTGACTTCTGCACCTTTGTTTTTGGCAAGCTGAAAATTTGCGTGACGGCGATCTTTTCAACCGAGAGGCGCGCTTTGCCTGCTCGCCTGCGGCTGGCCGGGCAGTAAGGAAAGCCTTGCCGGGCAAGCAGGGCAACAGCATTTAAGAATCAGCCGAAAAGAATCCGCAAGAAAGAGTCAGGGTCAAGGCAGGCCCAGTAACG
>CAKTUS010000064.1 GCA_934621485.1 uncultured Clostridia bacterium | reverse complement strand
GCGTTACTGGGCCTGCCTTGACCCTGACTCTTTCTTGCGGATTCTTTTCGGCTGATTCTTAAATGCTGTTGCCCTGAGGGGTGAATGAACAAAGCGCCTTGCGTTTTTCCGCTCCCTGTAAAAGCGCTCCGGGCAACAGCATTTACCTTATTCGCACGTGCACAAACGGTGGAATGAAACGGCCTGTGCGGTACGCAAGCATATGAAAATCAACGTCGTTGGCGTTGCCTTTAGGGAAGATGCGCCTCGCACGGGCGTTACAGAAATGGCGCATTTGCAAGCGTGTCAATCTCCAAAAGCGGCGCTATTGGGCCTGCATCAGCTTCGATGCCTTCTTGCGGAGCCTTGTCGGTTGATTCTTAAATCATGCTGTCAAAAAAAACCTGTATGAGCATGCGCGAACACCGCTGCGCCGGTTCGCGGAAAATGCGTTACGCCACAAGGCTTAGGAACCCCCGCCCCTAAAAACCCCGGCAGGAGGCATCGCCTCCTGCACCTTCACTTTTTTGACAATCTAAATCGCCTAACGGGAATTTTTCTGCCGAAGGACTGCTGTATACCGCCAGAGAGGCTGCCGTCCTTCCGCCGCCTTCCATCCAGAGGTTTTTGGCAGTCTGCTTAAATGACATCGCCCTGTAAAAAATGCCAGGCCGCTATTTACAATTCGACCTTTTCGTTTTATAATCTTTTGGATTACAATTTTCCAAACCGATCACAGAAAGGCGGTATTTCCATGAAAAAACTTCTCACCCTGTTGCTGGTCGCCGTACTGCTGCTGCCCACCCTAGCTCTGGCGGAAGGCACCAACGAAATCACTTTTGACGAAAACAGCATTGCCAACGTAGACGGCGAGTTTTATCCCCTGGACGATTTTGAACTGATGTTCTTTCTGCCCAGTGTGCTGGTGCAAGGCGAAGTGACCGACGACATGGCCGCTCAGAATGTGTACGCCGTATTCACCACCGCCGAGGGCTACACCATGAGCATCGGCTACGGCCCCGCTGTGGACGGCGACGGCAACGCTATTGACAACATTGAAGACCTGTGCGCCTACTTCGTGTCCAACGGTCTGACCAACGCTTCTGTCGGCGTTATCAACGGCTTTAAGTGCATCGCCTGGTCCGATGAAGAAAGCAACCTGATGGGCACCGTGTACCTGACCGAAGCCAACAACCAGCTGGCCTTCAACTTCACCCCTGCCAATGATGAAACCTTTAACAGCGTAGCCGCTCTGGTCATTACCTCTGTGATGCCCTTGGAGTACGCGGAGGAATAAGAAGCCTTTCTGCATTACCACGCCCGCCTCGCAACGAGGCGGGCTTATGTTGTTCAAAAAGCTCGCCTGAGGGCGATTTTTTTGCCGAGAGACACGCTTTGCTTACTCGCCTGCGGCTGACCGGGCGGCAAAGCGCGTAAGCAAAGCCTTGCTGCGCAAGGCAGCCGAAACCGACGTACATGCCGCCGGTTTCGGAATGAAAATCGGAGGGCTGCCGCCCTCCGATGCCTCTCAGGTTGCTGAAAAACGCCTATCACAAAAACGGCGCAAAAAATCTCTGGCATTTTGTTCCTCTCAGATTGATTTTTCGCCTATAACGTGAAAGAAAGGGAAGCCTCTTTTGCTTTCGTTGCGTTAGAGAGAAATCTTTTGCAGGGGCTATGGATGTCTTTTTGATGTGAGGGATTTTGTCAGCGGTCTGAGCCCGCCTCGTAACGAGGCGGGCTTTTCTATGTCCCATGCCGGATGACCGGTTCAATGTTCCCGCTGCAACTGTTTTCCAGCAAAAGCGCGCCTGGTTTCCGGGCATGCTTTCCAGCAGGTTTCCCCGGCCGCGTGGCCCGAACCGCCTTGCGCCCCCCTCTTCCGTGCGCGTTGAGTTTGTTTTCAGGGCCGCGGCAGCAACAGACGGCGACTTTGAGCAGCCGTTGTCCGGCAAAAAACCTGAAGACACTTCCGCGCATGCTTTCCGGCAGGCGGTCCGCCTGTGTTTCCATGGTCTCTTTCTCTATGCAAAAGGCGCGTTCCCCATTGGGGAACGCGCTCGTTCAAGCATTTCAGCTCAGAAAGTTCTGGTTTGAATTACTCCACGTAATCGATGGTCAGGTTTTCCAAGCCGGCGTCCTTCACAGCGCCCGCTTCCAGGGTGGCGTTGTCGATCACAACGGTGCCATCCTTGATGCTGGCCAGCAAAGCGTCATACTCTTCCACGGTGAAGTTCTCAAAGCTCCAGGTTTCGGTGGGCAGGCCCACAGCGTCGTTGTTGGCGCCCAGGCTGGTGGCCACGTCGCCCACTTCGTCCCACTGGCCGTCGAAGAACTTGGCAATGGCCCACTCGGTGGCGGAGGTCAGGCCCTTCAGAGCGGAGGTCACAACGGTCTCGGATTCGAAGCTCTGGTCAACATCAACGCCGATTACGAACGCATCGTTGGCGGAAGCCGCGGATACGATGGAGGAGAACATGCTGCCGCCGCAGGCGAAGATGATCTCGGTGCCGTTCTCGTACCAGCCGCTGGCCATGGTCTGCAGCTCGGTGGAAGCGGAGAAGGAAGCGCCGTAGCTCCAGCTGTACTTCAGTTCAACATTGACGCCCAGTTCCTTGGCAGCCGCATTGGCGCCCTGAGCGAAGCCGTAGCCGTAACGGCAGCAGGCAGGATTGGTGCCGCCGCCGCCGCCGCAGAAGCCCAGCTTGGTGAAGCCTTCCTTCACCACGGCGTAGCCGGCCAGGTAACCGCTCTGCTCTTCGCAGAAGGCGATGGGAGCCACGTTCGGCAGGCCCAACTGCCAACCGTCGATGAACACGAACTTGGTATCAGTAAATTCTGCAGCGGCCTTGGCCAGAGCGGTTCCCTGCATGAAGCCGGCGCACACCACAACCTTGGCGCCGCCTTCCACGGCAGCCTTCATGGCGTCATAACGGTCGTCGTCGGTGGCCTGGTCGCCGCCGGCAGGCTGATAATACTTGTAGGACATACCATTGGCCACGGCGTAAGCCTTCACGCCGTTCCAGGTGCCCTGGTTGAAGCTCTTGTCCTTCAGCTGGCCAACGTCGGTAACGAACGCGAGCTCGTACACGCCGTTGTCAGCGGTCATGGTATCTTCGATGTCATCAGGATTCACGGCTTCGGCAACGGCGCCAAAGCTGAACACCATCAGGGACAGGACCAGAAGCATCGCAAGGATCTTCTTCATCTTGGGTTTTCCTCCTTGAAAATTTGTTATGTCCGTTCGCGGACCACCGGGTTTAGTATATCATGCTTCCTGTGAATATGCAAGAAAACCTTCAGAAAAGCCCGTGAATTTTGTACGTACAAACCTGCGTTTGCGCCTGAAAAAGGCCGGGTTTATCTCCCGTTTTACCGTGTTTCCCCAAACAGAGCAATGAAAATTTGTGTTTCCGGGGCAAAGGCTGTCCTGATTGAACCCGGCCGAAGAAAAAGGACCGAACGCAACCAGTTTCTGCCTTTTTCAGCAGCGGCGCGCCGTCAGCTTCTGCCTGCCAGATAGCCGCTGGCCGCCGCAAACAGCAGATTGTAACCGCCGCAATCGCCGTCCACATTCAGCACCTCTCCCGCCGCATACAATCCGGGGCACAGCCGGCTTTCCAGCGTGGCGGGGTCAAAGCCGTCGGCGGAGATGCCTCCCGCCGTTACCTGAGCCGATTCAAACCCGCGAACGCCCTTCACCTCCAGCGTAAAGTCGCCCATCGTCCGGGCCAGGGTTTCCAGCGCCGACGGGCGCAGGGTTTCCGCCGGCCCGTCCAACGGCAGCCGGGCTGCGCGCAGCAGGGCATGGCCCAGGGGCGGAGCCGCCGCGCCGGTGAGCAGTTCCCGCAGAGGCAGGCCCGGTCTGATGCGGCAGCGATCCGCCAGCCAACGGGAAACGCTTGCCGCGTCAGCGCTGCGGCCCAAAACCGCAGGAGTCAGGTCCATATGCAGGGTGCAGCCCTCGGCAACAAACCGGGCCAGCTGCATGGCGGCGATGCCGCTGACGCCGTCGGCGGCAAACAGCGCCTCGCCCCGGCTGCTATGCAGCTTGCGGCCGGCGCCGTCGTAAAGCGTCAGCGCCGCCCTCGCCCTTTGCCCCTCCAAGCCGCGCAGCGGGGCTTTTTCCGTTACCAGCGCGCACAGAGCGGGTCTGGGCTCCACCAGCGAATGGCCAAAGCCCATCAGCAGGCCGTAGGCGGTGCCATCCGTGCCGTGAGCCGGCGCAGCCGCGCCGCCTGTCGCCAAAATCACCCGGTCGCAGGTCAGATGCAAAACTTCCTCGCCCACAGCGGCGCCGGGCTTGGCCTTGCCGTTTTTGCGCAGCGTGTCCTCCGCATACAGCGTGCGCACGCCCGCCACCTGAAAAGCCGTTTTATCCTTGCGAACGGCGCCGACGCGCAGGTTCGTCAAAAAGGTTATGCCCAGTTGGCGTGCGCGAAGCAGCAGCGCGTCCACCGCTGCCGACGCCAGGAAACAGGCGGGATAAACCCGTCCCTCGTCCTCCTCCACCAGCGGCACGCCCAGCCGTTCCCACAGCCCGGCCACCTGCCGGGGCGGCAGGTGCTCCAGCACGGCCAGGGCAAAGGCTTCGTCGCCATAAAAAACCGGCCGACCCAGGTTGAGCAGATTTCCCCGGCCGTTGCCGGTAACGCTCAGTTTTTTCAAGGGCTTACGTCCCCGCTCCGCCACGGTAACGCGGTCGCCTGCCTCCGCTGCGGCAATGGCGGCAACCAGTCCGGCCACGCCGCCGCCAATCACGATGGTATGCCTCATAGCCGCCTCATTTCATCCAGCATGCTTTGCTCCCGGTACAGCGCCTCCAACGTGTCCACATTGCCAATCAGGCAGTTCCCGGCCCGTTCCACCGCCGCGATGAAATCGCTGCTCATGGCGCGCAGGCCGCCCTTTTCCGGCAACGGACAAACCGCCCACGCCCGAGGGTCCAGTTCCGCCACAGCGTGGGCCTGGTCGCCGTCGCCTTCCACGCGCACCCGCAGCGGAAACAGCCGGCAAGCCAGGGGCCGGTGTTCCCTGGGGCAGCTGCCCCGGCACACCAGGCGCCTGCCGCCCTTCACCAGGGTATCGTCCGGCAGCAGGCGAAAGGCAAAGCCCGGAATAGGCTTTGCATAGAACGTTTCTTCATAGGGAAACAGCAGCATGCCGTTTTCGCCGCTTTCATCGTCCTGGCAGCATGTGCCGCCGCACAAGCGGCCGCAGTTCATTTTCAGCGGCGTCAGGGTTTCCGTTTCCGCCCGGGCCGCTTCCAGCGCCTTGCGCGCTCCGGGACGGCCCAGCGCCTTCATGATGAGTCCCATATCAGTGTTCCTCCAAGGGCGCAGTGATTGGCAATTCAATTTCCGTATTCATGCGAATGGGCCAATCCTCATAGCCGTAATCAATGAAATCCGTGTAGTATAGTTCCCATACCTCGCCCAAATCCTGGGCTACATCCGGCAGCGCCTGAGCCGTCAAAATGGGCGAAAACAGCCAGGTTCCCATGCGTCCCCGGGGCGCGTCTTCTTCCAGAAAATGCTCCAAAAGCGCCACCGGGTCTGCGCCATACTCCTCCGCCTCGTCAGGATACCGGAATATATACCAGCCGTAGTCAAACACCTTGCCATAGTCCATATCATCATACTCAAAGGGCCGGTAATGGATATCCGTCACCTGAAAGGTAATGGTGCATACGCCGTTCTCGCAAATGCCGTTCACATATTCCTGAAACTCCATCTCCGGCGCAAAGGTCCAGCCTTCTCCGGGAGTCAGCTGCGCCTGCACCTGATAAACGGCGTAGTCCTCCTCGGTCGCCTCCCGGACAACCTCCGTTTCCAGAGAAAGCAGGTTTAGCGGTCCCGCGCTGCCCAATTCTATGTTCAGCGTATCCTGCACATGGAGCCAGATCGCTTCCGCCTCCACTCCGATATAGCCAATTTGTCCCATGGCTCCATAGCGCAGCTGAACGTCCAGCCAACGGGTGCGCTCACTGATGAAACGCTTCAGCCGCTGCGTATCCTCCTGCGCGTCATGCGCGTAGGTAAAGCGTGAAGACTGATTGACAGCATGCAGCCGCCCGCTCATCCGGCGGGAAGCCCCCATTTGCGAAGCGTACGCATCCAAAGATTGCAGCCGCTTGCCTTTCCCGCCGCCCAGCAGCGTTTCTTTCACCAGCGGCTCCATTTCCTTTTCATAAATTTCCTGCATCCGAATCAGGAAATCCCTGGAACGGTAAAACGCTTGCAGCCAGCCCCCCCCCCCCGCGTCCTTCCAGCCCCGGCCTTCCGCATTTTGGCCGTCTTTCAGATACCGCAGGGACAAGTCGAAATCCCACGGCGGGCCTGGACGAAAGCGGCTTTCCCCCGCCGGCAGAATAAAAAAAGAAGAAGAATAGCTGAAACCGTCCACATTATACGCCCATTCATTCAGCAGCGCCAGGCGGGCAAAGGCGTCCACATCAAAATCTTCTTCCAGGGTACGCCCGTTTTCGGGATTCACGCCTCCGGCCCGCAGCGTCAGCCGGGCAGACTCCAGCCTTTCGGAGAGGTAGCGCATCATTTCCTGATTGGGGTATTCAGGATTTTTACAGGCCACCATGCTGCCGTCGCCCAGCATAAACCATCCTCGGTTCGATATGGTGTAATCCGATTCCATTTCCAACAGATATGTGCCTTCGCTTACCTCGCCGGGCGTCTGCACCCCCTCCACCCAATGGTATTCCAGCCCATAGGCATTTTCCCCTACGCCCTCGGGCAGGGTTTCCATTTCGTCCTCATCCAGGCCAAGCGCCTCGTTCCATTCCTCCACCAGTTCGCCGTAGTCCGTCTCCTGAATACGCCCCTTGCCAATTTCCACCTTCTCGCACAGCAGGTACGTGCCCCGGTATTCGCCGTCATAATATAAATCCACATACTCGCTTCCGGAGGTTTCCGTCAGGCCCATTTCCAGCCCCATATCCAGCGCCACCCGGTCCCGCAGAAGGGACGGGTCTGTGGACATGGCCAGCAGCACCCAGGTGCGCTTTTGTTCCGTCAACTCGTTTCGGTCCAGCAAATCCACCTTATTCGCAAGCTTTATCTGGTAAGGCTTTTTCAAAGCATTCCAAGTGCCGTTTCCGCGCCCGCGCAGTTTTTTGATGCGCTCGTCATGGCTTACATTGCCGTTCGCCGCCACCAGCAGCAGGCTGCCTGTGGTATGCCTTTCATGTTTTCCACAGTCCTCCAGCCAGGCGCGGCCCTGCTGTACCGGGTCGTCCGAAAAAAGGAACAGCGCTCGCAGGTTTTCAGACTGCATCACATGCAGCCGGTCCCCGCCTGGCAGTTCAAGGCATTGCACGCCTTCCGCCTCGTCATGGGCGCTTGTCCAATCCAGGCGTATTTCCTGACCCTCCCGCTGCAAAACCAGGGTTTCCCGGTCGGCAAAGGCAGGAAGAAACAGCCAGTAGCCGTCGCCCAGCCCCTCGTCCACCTGATCGTCCGGGATAACGGAAAGGCGCACGCTCCCCTGATTGGTGGGCAAAAGAGCGTTCAAACCCGGCTCCGCCAGCGCGCCGGCGCGCAACGCCATCCACAGCAGTGCCGCCGTAAAAACAACCAAGCCATACGCCAGCCTTTCCACTGTTTTTCTCATGGGCTATTCCTCCTCCATCAGCAGTTCCAGAGCTGTAATCATGCGAGCCAGTACCTTTTCCTGATAGTTCTTTCGGGACGGGCTGGCCGGCAGTTCCAGCAGCGCCGCGCCCTGCGTTACCGTGGACATCCATTGGGACAGCATGCCGCCGGACTGATACTTGCGGTACGCCATGTCAAAGGCCCGGCGGAAGCACTCCGCTACCGGTTTGTCGCCATACACACCGTTGGTCCAGCCATGCACATCCACTCCATAGGTGGGGGCAATGGTTTGCACCAACTCTCTCAGCGCCCGGGCCTCCGGGGTGGCAAAGGGCTCGTCTCCGGTGCGGTTGCGGCTGCCGGCACGCTTTTTCCACCCGACGGGAAAGTCCCGGTTGATGTTCAGCCCATCAGCGTTGCAGCGTCCAAAGCCATCGTTGCTGTCGCCCTGTGCCAGGCCGTCCGGATTGGCGCTGGGCACAAGGTACAGCCGCCAGCCGTTTAGCGCCTCCGGGTTGGCGGCATAATACTCCCGCAGGGCCTGCGCCAGGTCGTAAAGCGTCTGGCCGTCGCGATCATAAGCATCCTCAAAGCCATGCACCCCAAAAATCAGCAGCAGACGGTTTTCCGCCTGCTCTTCTCCCAGTGCCCAGCAGATCAGGTCCCGGTCCTGAACGGACTGGCCGTAGGCGAAGCTCTCCGCGGCGGCCAAAGCGGAGCTCCAGGGCAGCAAAACACAAAGAAGGCAAAGCGCCAGCAAACGTTTCATTCCTTCTCCTCAACCACTCGCGGCCGGAACACGGCGCTATACAGCCGTGTCCATCCCTCGTCCACGCCCACGTCGATAAACTCCCAATAGTACTGGTCCCAGGCGTCGCCCAGGTTGTCCGCCAGACCCTCTACCAGATATTTCACTTTATCGGGAGTGAAATAGCCGTTGCCGGCCCGTTTCTGGTACACACCCTCCAGAAAGAAATCGTCCAAAAGGGCTTCCCGGTCGTATTCCAGTTCACCGGCAATGTCGGAATAAGCCTTCACATAGAAGTCATAATCAAACACATACCCCACATCGTCGCCGTCATAGTCCACCGTGCGATAGGACAAATCCTGCAAACGGGCGGCAACGTGCAGGATTCCATCAGGCTGAAGCTGGCACTCCGCCAGCCGGTCGTTTATGGTAACGTACACACCCGTGTCAAAGGAAAAGCCCTCCGGCGGAGCAACGGTCGCCTCCACCCGCCACACGGCGAACGCCTCCTCCGTGGCTTCGGTTTCCAATTCCAGCGTCACGTCGCTCAGCTGCACGTTGGACCAGGGCGCCGTGCGCAAAAGAAAGGTGTCCTCCATTTGGGTAAAGGTGGCGAAGGCCATCAGGTTGACCGCCTTGACCGGCTCCCGGCCGCAGTCTGCCAAACGGGTCAGGAAGGTTTGCAGCCACTGGCTGCGCTGGTCGATAAAGGTTCTCAAGTAGGCCAGATCGGTTTCCACATCGCCGCCGCAAATCAGGCGATCTGCCTTACCAAGGACGTACAGGCGGTCGTTCATGCGGCGGGACGCGGCAATCTCCGCCGCATACTCGTCCAATGGTTTCAGATAGCGGCCATGTTCCCGGCCCAGCAGAATGTTTCGGAGCATAGGATAAAGCTCCTCCCGGTAAATCTGCTCCATTTTCTCCTGAAAAACAGGCACGCTGTAAAAATCGGCAGGCCAGCCATAAAAGCCTTTCACGCCCACGCCGTCTGTATTATCGCCGTTGACCCGTTCGCGCCACGCCTGGTCAAAATCCCACAGCGGGCCGGGGCGAAAGCGGGTTTCCCCTGCAGGCAGCACAAAGAAGCAGGAGGCATAGGTGAAGCCGTCGATGTTGTAGGACAGCTCATGAATGAGCGCCGAACGGGCAAAGGCATCTACATCAAAATCTTCTTCCAGGGTACGGCCATTTTGCGGGTTCAAACCCCGGTTTTGCAGGGTATTCAGCGCTTCTTCCATTCGCTCGCTGATGTAGCGCGCCATGGACTCGGTGGCGCTTTCCGGATTTTTCAGCACCATGCGGGCGCCGTTGCTCAGCGTGAACCAGCAGCGTTCCGAAGGGTCGCCGCCGCCGTCCAGCTCCACCAGGTATGCGCCCAAGGTGGGGTCGTCCATTTCCGCCAGGCCCTCCACCCAAGCATAACTTTGTCCCAGGCGGTTTTCACCTTGCTGGGTAGGCAGGCTTTCCATATCGGTAATCCCCGCCTGCCGGTTCCACTTTTCCACCAGCTTTTCGTAATCCACTTCTTCTACGCGGCCTTCGCCGATTTCTGTTTTTTCGCACAGCAAATAGGTGCCGCGGTATTCGCTGTCAAAATAGAAGTCCACAAACTCGCTATGCGCCGTTTCCCCAAGGCCCAATTCCAGCCCAAGGTCAAAGGTGATGCGGTTGTGCAACAGGGATTCATCCAGCGCTTCCGCCAGCAGCACCCAGGTACGCGCACCCGGCTCGCCGGTTTTCAGCAAATCTGTTTTGTCCTCCAGCTTCATCTGGTAAGGACGTTTTTCCTGTTTCCAGGTGGAGTTGCCCCGGCCCCGCAGCTTACGAACGCCGCCCGCATGGTCTATGGCGCCGTTGGTATCTACAAGAGCCATGCTGCCGGAAAGGCTGCGCTCATGATTTTTGCAGTCCTCCAGCCAGGCGCGGCCCTGATTGACCGGGTCGTCCGAGAAGAAAAACAGCGCCCGCAGGTTTTCTGATTGCAGCATGTGCAGCGTTTCGCCGCCCGGCAATTCGCACCCAAGCGCGCCTGCCTCCTCTACCTGGCTCCACTCTGCCCGGCAAGCCTGGCCGCCTGCAAACAGGCGCAGAGCGTTCAAATCCGCAAAGGCGGGCAGGAACAGCCAGCGCTGCGTCTCCTCCGTGTCCGCATTGGTAATCAATGTGCTGTTCACCCGGATAGGCTCCGTTTCGCCGGGCAGAAGCGCGTAAACGGTCTGGTCCGTCACGGCCTGCTGCGCACAGGCGCCGGTCATCACGGCGCAAAGCAGCAGCGCAAGCAGCAAACCCCACAGCGCCAAGCGACGTTTATTCATGGAAAATCCTCCCTGTAGCAAAGTCAAAACCACCCCAACCGCGGCAACGGTTGGGGTGAGCAAAAGCTGGGGTCCCGTTTACCGGCTGCCCTTGTCGTAGGGGATACCCTCGGCCTTGGGAGCACGGGAGCTCTTGGAGGTAAAGGCAAGCACGACGAGGGTAATCAGGTAAGGCATCAGGCGGTAGAAGTTGGGGTTCAGCCCCAGCTCCTTCAGGCCGCAAATACCGTCGCCGTTGACATCCAGCGTGGAATAACCGGCTGCCACGCATTTGAACAGGCCAAACAGCAGCGCGCCGCCCGCCACGTTCAGGGGCTTCCAGTTGCCAAAAATCATGACGGCCAGAGCCAGGAAGCCAAAGCCCGCCACATCGCCGTTAGCGGTACAGTTGGCGGTGGTCATGGCGTACACAAAACCGCCCATACCGGCCAGCGCGCCGGAAATCACTACGCCCGCATAGCGCATCTTCACCACATTGATGCCCAGGCTGTCGGCAGCCTGCGGGTTTTCACCGCAGGAGCGAAGGCGCAGGCCAAAGCGGGTTTTGTACAGGATGACCGACAGGATGACGTAGACAATGATGCAGATGTACGTGGCAAAATACACCTTATTGAGGAACGTATCGGCCAAAAAGCCAATGGGGTCGGTGCGGCCGTAGCCGAACATGCTCTTTTTCACCATGAACCAGGTGGCGCTGTCGCCGGTGGCCATTTGCAGCGTGTTCTGCTTGGCAATCAGGCGCACAAAGAACAGCACCAGGGCGGGAGCCATCAGGTTCAGCGCCGTACCGCCGATGGTTTGGTCGGCCTTCAGGTTGATGGCGGCAAAGGCCAGCAGCAATGAGAACAGCGCCCCGCAGGCCGCCGCCACCAGCATGGCCAGCACCATAAAGCCCTGCAGCGACAGCCAGTCCTTGGCGGCATAAGCAGCGTCGAACCAGCCCCACTGCTGCACCAGGCGCACAAACAGCACGCCGATGAACGCGCCGAAAATCATGATGCCTTCCAGCGCCAGGTTAATGATGCCGCTGCGCTCGGCAAAAATACCGGCCAGCGCCACAATCATCAGAGGAACGGCAAAAATCAGGGTTTGACGAATCAAAAAGCTCATTCCGGCTTCGCCTCCTTTGCGGGTTGTTTCACAGGCTCAGGATCCTTCAGGGCGTGCTCCCTTTTTTGGAAACGGCCGATGAACATTTTAATCACCAGCGAGAAGGCGCTCAGGTACACGATTACGGCCACAATTACGTCGGTGATGTATTCGTTATAGGCCGTCAGGTTGGTCAGCTGCAGGCCGCAAATATCCAGCATGGACATAAACATGCCCGCAAAAATGACGCCGATTGGGTTGTTGGAGGCCAGCAGCGCCACAGGGATACCGTTGAAGCCCACAGCCGGCAGCTGCTGATAGGTGGACCAGAAAAACTCGGTATTGCCGCTCAGATAATACAGCGATCCAGCCGCGCCGGCCAGCGCGCCCGCAATGGCCATGGACAGTACAATGTTGCGCTTGTCGTTGATGCCGGCATAGCGCGCGGCATAGCGGTTGGAGCCGCATGCCTTCAGCTGGTAGCCGAAGGTGGTGCGGGTAAACACAATATACACCACAATGGCCAGCAGAATGGCAATGAGGATACCGCCGTTAATCTGGGAGCCGGGGAACAGCCGGTCCAGACCCATTTTGGGGGTTACCACGCCGTTGCCCTTCACATAGGTCCACGCGCCGTCCACCTGAGTGAGGCCGTAGGTGGTGGAATAGATATAGCCGGACTTGGTATTTTCCACCACGTTTTTCAGGTTGCTCACGTCAAACACCCAGGTGACCACGTTGGCGGCAATCCAGTTGGTCATGATGCAGGCCAGCACCTCGTTGATATTCAGCAGGGATTTGAGCAGGCCGGGAATAGAACCCCACAGCGCGCCGGCCAGCATGCCG
Organism: uncultured Clostridia bacterium; assembly: GCA_934621485.1. GTDB lineage: Bacteria > Bacillota > Clostridia > Christensenellales > Aristaeellaceae > Limiplasma. The sequence goes on along the minus strand of CAKTUS010000064.1, from coordinate 2,349 downwards.
CCCAGCAGCGCCAGCACCCATACCAGCCAGGCGGGAATCGCGCCGGAGGGGATGCTCAGGGCAATGAACAGCGTGGCGGCAGTGCCCGCCAGGTACTGGCCGGGAGCGCCGATGTTGAACAGGCCGGTTTTGAAGGCCACGGCTACGCTCAGGCCGGTGAGAATAACCGGAGTGGCGCGGAACAGCATATTGCCCACGCTGGCAGGGTTAAAGCCGAAGGTTAGCGCGCCTGTTGCGGTGCGGCCGGTGGTAAACAGGCCGCCAAACACAATGCGGATGCCCTCCAGGGCGCTTTTGAAGCCCAGGCCCTTGGTGGACAGGCCCACCGCCAAAATCAGCAGGCTGCCGGCCACCAGGCCAATGAGAATGGAAATGACGGAGGCCAGCACCGACCTGGCGCCCTCCTTATGCCAGAAGGATTCCTTCATGCCGGTTTTCCCTCCTTTTGCCGGCGCTTGGCGCCCGCCATATACAGGCCCAATTCTTCCACCGTAACCTGCTTGGGATCAAATTCGCCCACAATTTCGCCCTCGTACATCACCAGGATGCGGTCGGACAGGTTCATAACCTCCTCCAGCTCCAGGCTGACCAGCAGCACGGCCTTGCCCTGGTCGCGCTGGGCTACCAGCTGGTTGTGAATATACTCGATAGCGCCCACATCCAGGCCGCGGGTAGGCTGAACGGCCACCACCAGCGGCAGGTTGCGGTCCAGTTCCCGGGCCACGATGGCCTTTTGCTGGTTGCCGCCGGACATGCTGCGAGCCTTGGTAATCGGGCCCTGACCGCTGCGCACGTCAAACTTGTCGATCAGATAATCGGCGTACCTGCGCACCTCGTCAAAGCGAATGAAGCCATGGTTTTGGAACCGGGGCTCATAGAAGCGTTGCAGCACCAGATTCTGCTCCAGCGTGTAGTCCAGAATCAGGCCATGCTTATGGCGATCCTCCGGGATATGGCTCATGCCGGTCAGGCTGCGCTCCCGAATGGAGGCGTGGGTGATGTTTTTGCCGCACAGTTCAATGACGCCGTGGCTCGGCTTTTCCAGGCCCGTCAGGGCGTACACCAAATCGGTCTGGCCATTGCCGTCGATGCCGGCAATGCACACAATTTCGCCCTTGCGCACGTCAAAGCTCACATTGTGCACCGCATCGCGCTTATACAGTTTGGAAGGCACGCACAGGTTTTGCACCTTCAGCACGTCGTCGGTGGGGTGCGCCTCGTCCTTTTGTACTTCCAGCTGCACCGGGCGGCCCACCATCATGCGGCTCAATTCTTCCTTGGTGGTATCGCAGGTGTTCACCGTGCCCACATACTTGCCCTTGCGCAGCACGGTAACCCGGTCGGACACCTCCATGATTTCGTTCAGCTTATGCGAAATGAACAGGATGCTTTTTCCCTCTTTGGCCAGTCCCTTCATGATCAACATGAGTTCCTCAATTTCCTGAGGGGTCAGCACGGCGGTAGGCTCGTCAAAAATGAGCACTTCATTATCGCGGTACAGCATTTTCAAAATCTCCACACGCTGCTGCATGCCCACGGTAATATCCTCGATTTTAGCGTCCAAATCCACCTTCAGGCCGTAGCGCTGACTGAGCTCCAGCACCTTCTTGCGGGCTTCTTTCTTTTGCAGAAAGCCCATCCTGGTGTCCTCCGCCCCCAGGATGATGTTATCCAGAACGGTAAACACGTCGATCAGCTTAAAGTGCTGGTGCACCATACCGATATGCAGCGCGGTGGCGTCGTTGGGGTCGTTAATCCGGACTTCCTTGCCGTCCTTTTTGATGACGCCCGCCTCCGGCTGATACAGGCCGAACAGCACGCTCATCAGCGTGGATTTGCCAGCGCCGTTTTCACCCAGCAGCGCGTGAATTTCGCCTTTTTTCAGCTGTAGGGTGATATCGTCGTTGGCCTTGATTCCGGGGAATTCCTTGGTGATGTGGAGCATCTCAATCACGTAGGGCGCGTTATCCATGCTTCCACCTCCCTTTCTGTCGTTTTCGGCGGAATAATGCCAAAAGTCAATTTACTTTATTATACAGACCTGCTGCGCAAAATGCAAGTGCCGACCGCAGCCTGCTTTGGGCGTCAATGCTACAGGCGGCTTTTTCGAAGGCAAATTCTGCCCCTTCGGGTATTGCAATTTGGCGTTGGCTATGCTATAAAATGGAGTGTATCTCTATGGAAAGCCTTTCAAATATGGGATTATAGCTCAGTTGGTTAGAGCGCCACGTTGACATCGTGGAGGTCATAGGTTCGAGCCCTACTAATCCCACCATATAAAACCGCTTGAGCCGTAAGGGCTTGAGCGGTTTTTGCTTTATTCTGAAATGGCTCCGACGTGACTTTTGG
>CAKTUS010000063.1 GCA_934621485.1 uncultured Clostridia bacterium | reverse complement strand
CAGTCCAGCAGGATATAATCGTAGTCGCACTTCACGGTATCGAGGTACTGCTTCAGCACTCGCTCACGGCTCATGGCATTGACCAACGAAACCTCCATGCCGGAAAGCTCAATGTTGGCAGGCATGAGGTCGATGTTTTCCTCGTGCCGCAAAATTCCCTCTTTGGGGTTGATGGGTTCATCCAAGATGATCTTCTTCATCATAGTCGCCAGCGTTATAGGAAGCTCGTCGGGCTGCGGATGCCCCAAGCTGATAGACAGACTGCCCTGCGGGTCGCTGTCAACCAGCAGCACCTTTTTCCCTTCCCGTGCCAGTCCGATACCGAGATTGGCGGTCGTGGTCGTTTTGCCCACGCCGCCTTTTTGATTGGATATAGCAATAACTTTATTCATGCTGATTCACCTCCGTAAAATAGAAAAATGCGCGCCATTTCGCATGGAGCGCATTGTTTTGGAGTTCGTTTTTGATGATAATTTTGAAGTAAATACTGCTTTTTGATGTCTTGAAACCGTTGGTTTTATTGGCTTTGCGTCTAAGTCCTATAACACTACTCGCACCAATCCTGAAAAAACGGGATTGAGCGGATTTGCATGAATCGCCGCAAGAAATAACATCCTTGATTTTTCATAACCGTCTTTATCAGAAGCGTCCGGCATGGCGGCCTTCTTCTTTCAGCCGCCATGCAGAATCGCTGCAAAGCTGCGTTAGCCGCTGTAAAAGCACACCTTGAGCATGCTTCAGCCTGTCGAGAGCCTCTCGGGGGAATTGTCGGAGGGGCTTTTTTTCCTCTGACTGTATTCGTCTCGACCGGCTGCGCCGAAAACACAGGCTGCTGAAAAACGCCTGTCATAAAAACAGCTCAAAAAATCGCTGAAATTTTGTGCCTCTCAGATTGATTTTTTAGCCTATAACGTGAAAGAAAGGGAAGCCTCTTTTGCTTTCGTTGCGTTAGAGAGAAATCTTTTGCAGAGGCTATGGATGTCTTTTTGAAGCGAGGGACTTTGTCAGCGGTCTGAGTTTTCGGCAGAAAAGCTTTCCGCAAGGCGAACTTTTTTGACGGCCTGAAGCGCGCCTTGAGCATGCTTCCTTCTCTCTCTTTCAACCGCCGGGTTCAAAAGCAAACGTAGCGGCGCGGTTTCATCCGGCGCAACGGGGCAAAAAACTCAGACTGTCGAAAAAAACCTGATTGGCCGCCATCGCCTGGAAGCAGCGCTTCGCCGGTTCGCGGGGAAAGTGCTGCAGCATAAGGCTTAGGGGCGGAGCCCCTAAAACCCCGGCAGGAGGCAGTGCCTCCTGCACCTCCACTTTTTCAGCAACCTGAAACCGCCCTTTGGCCGCACAGCGGTTCAAAGGGCGGTTTGGAAGGCTATTTCCAGCGCGGATTATCGATTATCGTAGGCTGACCGTTACGCTCTACCAGCAACTTGCGGAAACCGCGGGTTTCGATGGCGCCATAGTTATGGCCTGCGTCGGAGCGGTACACAAAGAAAGTGACGAACGGTTGATCCGGGCTTACGTTTACGCTTCGATGAGCATAGCAGGGCGGCACATATACCGCCTGGCCGGCTGTCAGCTCCTGAGCCGACCAATCGCCCTCCTGGTTTTCCAGCAGCATATATCCATGACCGCTGAGACAATAGTAAACTTCGCCCGTCTCCAAGATGGCATGGAAGTGCCCCTTGGTAAAATAATACTCATCCCCCACCTTGCCGGGGTTCAAAATGGAGCAGCCGAAGGACAGCGCACCCGGAGCAGCTGGAACCGGCAGCGTGTGAAACGCATACACCGTAGGGTCTCCCTGAGCAAGCAAAGCGCGGTACGCCGCCTCGTCACAGAACATGCCCTTCATTTGGCTCAGCAGGCGGCTGTCTGTGGGAACGGTTTTGGAGAGCCCGGTGTTTTTATCAAAATCCACCACGCAGCCCCGAGCAAAATCCAACGCTTCTGAAGATACGTGAAAGCCAGCCATTTTTCTCCCTCGCCTTTCAGCCGCCTCAGCGCTTCAGCGCAACGGCTTCCTTTGCCTTCTGCACAATATTCGCTGCGGTTAAATGCAGTTCCTTCTGCAGGTAGTCCATCTTGCCCACCTCGCCGAAACGGTCCTCAACGCCCACGCGCAGCACCGGGCAGGGCGCTCCGCCGCTCACGCACTCGGATACCGCGCTGCCCAGGCCGCCGATGATGTTGGCGTTTTCAGCCGTTACGCAGCAGCCGGTTTTGGTTACGCTGGCAAGCACCAGCTCCGAATCCAGCGGTTTGATGGTATGCAGATTGATGACCTCGGCGCTGATTCCCTGACCGGCCATCTGTTCAGCGGCTTCCAGGGCTTCCTTCACCATAATGCCGGAGGCAAACAGGGTTACTTCGCTGCCCTGACGCAGCAGGCATCCCTTGCCCAGGGTAAAGGAATCGCTTTCGCCAAAAATGCTCCAGGCGTTTTTGCGGAACAGGCGAATGTAAACCGGGCCGTAGTGCTCTATGATTTGTGGGAACAGTTTTTTCAGCTGCACGCTGTCCGTAGGCTCAAAAACCACCATACCGGGGATGCTTCGCATAATGGCCACATCCTCAAAACTCATGTGTGTGCCGCCGTTCAGTTCCGCGCAGATGCCCGGATCGCTGCCGGCCATTTTCACATTCAGCTTCGCATAGGCCACGGAAATGGCCACCTGGTCGCAGCACCGGCGGGAAGCGAAGGGCGTGAAGGTGTGGGTGAAGGGAATTTTGCCCATGGCGGACAGGCCCGCAGCAACGCTGATCATGTTGGCTTCGGCGACGCCCACGTTCAAAAGCCGGTCTGGAAACTGCGCCTGAAAGCGCTGAGTAGAGGCGGAAGCCATCAGATCGGCTTCCACCACAAAAATGCGGTCGTCTTTTTTGGCGAACTCAATCAGCGAATCCGAATAGGCCAATCTCATTTCGCTTGCTTCACGTTTCCAGTCCATTCAGGCTTCCTCCTCGCTGAGCTTCTTCACGGCGTCCTGCCACATTTGGGGCGTGATGTTTTTGACGGAATGGCTGCCCACCTTATTTTCACAGAAGGAACAGCCCTTCCCCTTTACGGTGTTCAGCAGAATCATGGAAGGCTTTTGTTTGATTTTTTGAGCGTTGTCAATGGCAAAGGCAATTTGCTCCACATCGTGGCCGTCCACGCTCTGCACATGCCAGCCGAAGGCCTCCCACTTTTTATCCAGGGGATAGAGGCCGTTGATGTCCTCCACCAGCCCGTCAATTTGCATTTTATTATAGTCCGTAAAGGCAATCAGGTTATCCAGCCGCTGGCTGGCCGCCAGCATGGCCGCCTCCCACACCTGCCCTTCCTGGCTTTCGCCATCGCCAATGCAGGTGTAAATATAGGATGGCAGCCCGTCGCGCTGCGCGGCCACGGCCATGCCTACAGCGCAGCTAAACCCCTGGCCCAGGGAACCGGTGGTCATATCGATGCCGCGGGTGCGGTTCATATCGCAATGGCTGGGCAGATTGGTGCCGGGCTGGTTCAGCGTGTTCAGTTCCTCCAGCGGAAAGTAACCGCGCAGGGCCAGCGTAGCGTACAGCGCCGGGCCGCCGTGGCCCTTGGACAGCACAAAGCGGTCCCGTTCACGCAAATCAGGCTGAGCGGGGTCAATGCGCATGGCGTGGAAGTATAACACAGACAGCAATTCGCACAGATCGCAGGCGCCGCCGATGTGTCCCACGGTGAGCTGACCGATTTCCTGAATGGTCAGCTTTCGAATCTCGTTGGCTTTTTGTTTCAGCGTATGCAGCAGGGCTTTTTCCATTTTCATTTCTCCTAAAAGCATTGTTACAGGTGGGAGTAGATATCCTTCATGGCATAATAGGTCTGGTCGATGAGACGGAGCATTTTTTCGTAGGTTTCCCGATGGGTTTCATCCGGCTCCAGCTTGTCGGTGATCCAGGAAAACTTGGTTACTTCGTCAAAATCCTTCAGCATGCTGCTGCCAACGCCGGCCAGCACCGCCGCGCCCACGGAGGTGGCTTCGTCGTAATAGTTGAGCGTGCTCAGGCTTACGCCCAGAATGTCGGCCAGAATTTTCAGGTTGCAGCGTGATTTCACCAGACCGCCCATGATGGACATTTCGGAAATATGGGTGTAGGGCTTCATCACATCCAGAATCAGCCGTATGTTGTAGGCGATGCCCTCTACCACGCTGCGCACCATATCCTCATGGGTGTGTTCCATTTTCAGCCCGTAGAAGCCGCCCTTGGCGTCCGCATCCCAGCGGGGGCAGCGCTCACCGCAAAGATAGGGAATGTAGTACAGGCCGTTGCAGCCGGGAGCCGCCTTTTCAATGGCCTGGTTTATGAAGGTGTAAATGCTTTCGCCCGTCTGCTGCGCCATGAAGCGCTCCTGGGCGCACAGGTGCTCCTTCATCCAGGTGTAGGAGGTACCGGCGCACTGCATGGTGCCGTTGGTGGAAATCAACCCGGGCACGGCGTGAGCCCAGTTGACCAGCTTCATGTCCTCATCCAGAATGGCGTGATCGGAAATATGCGCAATCCAGGCGGAGGTGCCCATGCAGCAGTAGGTCATATCGCCTTTGACGCAGCCTGCGCCCAGCGCGCCGCAGCCGCCGTCGCCCGCGCCCATAACCACCGGGGTGCCCTTCTTCAGTCCGCATTGCTCAGCCGCCTCGGAGGTTACCTCTCCCACCACGCGGGTGCTTTCCACCGCGTCGGGGAATACGCTTTCCTCTACGCCCACCGCATCCAGAATTTCATCGGACCAGCGGAAGCGGCCCAGGTCAAAGGCGTTGGTGCCGGTAGCGTCCGAATAATCGGTACAGAATTTGCCGGTCAGCTTGTAAACCATGTAATCCTTGGCCTGAAGAATTTTGTAGGTATTTTTGTAAACGTCCGGTTCGTTTTCCTTCAGCCACAGGTACTTGGCCAGGGTATAGGACGCGCCGGGCCGGTGACCGGTAATGTGGAAAAACCGGTTGGCTCCCACTTTTTCGGCAATCAAACGTTCCGCCTTCTGCGCGCGCATGTCAGCCCAGATGATGGAGTCATACAGCGGCCGGCCCTGTTTGTCCAGACACAGGCAGCCCATCATCTGCCCGCTGAAAGCCACGGCGCTGATATCCGCCGGATCGATCTCCCGAATCAGACTTTTGGTGGAGTCGCATACGGAATCCCACCAGGCGTTCGGGTTCTGCTCCGCCCAGTTGCCGTTATAGTAGCGCGTTGGATAGCCGCTGACGGAGGAACGTACCAGCTGCCCGTCGGTGGTGAAAAGCGTGGCCTTGTTGCCGGAGGTTCCCAAATCGTGAGCAAGTAAATACTTAGGCATGATGCGATTCTCCTCTCTCGGGTCACTTCAGAGTATCACAAGCCTAGTTTTTTTCCGTATATTTGTCAACCGCCCCATCCTTTTAAGCAACATAATTCAAAGCGTTTCACAGTGAATGAATTAAATTGCAACTTTGACCATTTTGGCGTTTTCCGCTTGACGTGGGCAAGGGGATTTGGTTAAATGGGCACCAGAAAGCGGTTGTGTACAAGCCTGTACATAATAACTCAATCATTACTTTGGGGAGGAAACGCGAATGAAAACCATGAATCGTTTGATGCTGAAAAGTTACAAATGCTTTGAGCCCCAGGTTGTGGACATTCCGGAACCGAAAAAGGGCGAAGTACTGGTGAAAGTGAGCCACCTGGGCGTGTGCGGCAGCGACATTTCCGCCTATTACGGCAAGCAGCCTTACATTCCTTTCCCGATCGTGCTGGGGCATGAGCTGAGCGGCTGGGTGGAAAAGGTGGGTCCTGATACGGAAGCCCTGCCCGTAGGTACCCGCGTAACGGTGCTGCCCCATGTGCCCTGCCGCCATTGCAAAGCCTGCGCTGAGCAACGCTACAACCACTGCATGAAGCTGCTGGTCATCGGCTGCCAGACCACCGGCGCTCAGGCGGAATACCTGATTGCCCCGGCGGATATGATCTTTGAACTGCCCGAGTCCATCACTATGGAACAGGGCGCAATGGTGGAGCCCATGGCCGTTACCTATCACGGCATGAAAAAAGGCGTCAGGCCCGGCGACAATGTACTCATCATGGGCGCTGGCGGCATCGGCCTGTTCGCCATGGAAGCGGCTTTCATTCTGGGCGCAAAGAACGTTTATGTGGCCGATTTCTCTCAAAACCGTCTGGATCTGGCCATGAGCCTGGGCGCCACCGGCGTGTTTAATCTGAGCGACGCGCCCCTGGCCGATCATCTGGCCAAGCTGCCGGAACCCATCGATTTGTTCTCCGAATGTGTAGGCGGAAACGGCGATGCACTGGATACCATTATGGACGTGGCCGAGCGCGGCGTGCGCGTGGTTAATATCGGCGTGCTGGCCCCCGGCGTAGTGGTGAAGCACCTGCCCGACCTGTCGGAGAAGGAGTTTACCTTCTATGGCAGCAACATGTTCGTGCCTCAGGATTTCCGCGACGTAATCGCCAATCTGGCCGCGGGCAAATACAAGACCGATGGCATTGTTACCCACCGCGTAAAGCTGCTGGATGTGCCCAAGCTGTTTGAAGAAGTGGTGGATCAGCGCAAAGAGCCCTACATCAAGCTGATGATCTTGATTGGCGCCGAGGATGAAGCCAAATGACAAAGCTGCAAATGGCCGTTGATCCCCTGTCCATGGCGGAAGCCCTGAAGCTGGCGGAACGCGTACAGGATGTGGTGGACATATTGGAAGTGGGGACTCCCATGATTGTTCGCGACGGCCTGCACCCGGTGACGGCCATCAGGAAAAGCTGCCCCTCCCTGACCGTGCTGGCAGACACCAAAATTGTGGACGGCGGTCAGCTGGAATGTTCGGACGCCTGCAAGGCCGGCGCGGATATCATAACCGTGCTGGCCGCAGCGGCGGACGATACTGTTTCGGCGGTGGCGGAAACCGCCCGGCGATATGGCCGGAAAACAATGGCGGATCTCATTTGCGTTTCGGACGTGGCCACGCGGGCACGGCAGGTGCTGGCCCTCGGCGTGGATTACGTGTGCGTGCATACGGCGGTGGATGTGCAGGCCAGCGGCATTTCGCCGCTGAGCGATTTTCAGCGTGTGCTGGAGACGGTTCCTCCAGAGCGGGTCGCTATTGCCGGCGGTATTCGCCTAAGCACCCTGGACGGCTATCTCATTCACAAGCCCGCCATTGTAGTGATGGGCGGCGCGCTCTACAACGCGCCCGATGTGCGCAAGGCCATTGGGGAGGTTCAGGAAAGGATTCAAAGCTATGCCGGCCGCTGAACAAGCCTCCTTTCAAAGCACCCTACTTACAGTGCTTTCCGAGCTGAAAACCATTCTGAGTGCAGTGGAAGAAAAGCAGGCGGATGCGTTGGCAGAGGAAATTCGCCTTGCAAACCGGGTATATCTGGCCGGCGCAGGCCGTTCCAGACTGATGCTCTGCGCCTTTGCCATGCGGCTGATGCACCTGGGCCTAACGGTTCATGTGGTAGGCGAGGTAACGGCACCGGCCATTGGGAAAAACGATCTGCTGATTGTGGCCTCGGGCAGCGGGGAAACCGTCTCCATGAGAAATGTAGCCCAGAAGGCGAAAGCAGCCGGGGCGCGCGTGGCGCTGTTAACGTCTTCTCCGTCGTCCGCCCTGGCGCGTGATGCACACCTGCGGGTGGTTCTTCCCGCCAATGCGTCAGGCCCCTCCGTGCAGATTGGCGCTTCCGCCTTTGAGCAAAGCCTGCTTCTGCTTGGCGATGCGCTGATTGTGCTGCTGGCCGACAAGCTGCACATTGCCGACCCGCAATCGTTTATGCGCAGCCGGCATGCCAATTGGGAATAGTATCATTTGAACAGATTGGAGGAATCAACCATGAATTATGAACTGGCTTCTAAAATTGACCATACCCTTCTGAAAGCGAACGCCACCCGCGCCGATGTGCTGCGCATTTGCGAAGAAGCCAAGCAGTATCACACTGCCAGCGTGTGTGTGAACTCCTGCTGGGCTTCCGTTGTGCGCGACGCGTTAAAGGGCAGCGGCGTGAAGGTTTGCTGCGTTGTAGGTTTTCCTCTTGGCGCCATGTCCACCCGGGCCAAGGCTCTGGAAACCGAGGATGCGGTGCAAAACGGCGCTGAAGAAATCGACATGGTCATCAATATCGGTTGGGCCAAGGCCGGCCAGTGGACCGATGTGGAAAAGGATATTGCCGCTGTGGTAAAAGCAGCCGGCAGCGCGGACGTGAAGGTCATTATGGAAAACTGTCTGCTGACGGATGAGGAAAAGGTGCAGGGCTGCCTGGCGGCGCAGCGCGCCGGGGCGGCTTTTGTAAAAACCTCTACCGGCTTTTCCATCTCCGGCGCAACCGTGGAGGACGTGCGGCTGATGCGCAAAACTGTGGGCCCCGACATGGGCGTGAAAGCGGCTGGCGGCATCCGCACCAAGGAAACGGCGTTGGCCATGCTGGAAGCCGGCGCCAACCGCATCGGTGCCAGCGCCACAGGCGCCATTATTGCCGAGTAACCAAACCACTTTTTCAGCGCAGAAACGTGTGCAACGGTTCTGCTGAAAAAGCCTGATTGGAATCGGAGGGCAGCAGCCCTCCGTCCGATTCGATTGTCAAAAAAGTGAGGTACAAGAGGCACTGCCTCCTGCCGGGGAAAGCAGGCGTCCAGTGGGCACAGCCGCCATAGGCGGTTACAGGCTGTCGAAAAACTCCTTCGGGGGAGTTGTCAGAGGGGCCGCGGCCCTTCTGACTATATTCGTATCGACCGGCTTTACCGGTCGGGCGGGGCGTTTTCGGCTGCGCTGAAAACATTACCGGCAGTTTCTGGTGAAAAAGATCGCCGCAGGCGAGCTTTTTGGACAAGCTGCAACCGCTATAGGCGGTTAGCAACCCGTAGGCAGGGCGCGAAACGAGGGAGGACTACGGTCGTTGTCCTCCCCCCACATTTAAGCAACCGCTCTGCCTCCTGCCCATCCATTTTTGGGGGCAAGCTGACCCTTGTTTCTTACTTTGCCGCCAATCCGGCCGAGCGCCGCCGGGGCAGCTTGGGGGAACGCTTTGAGAGGAACCTTATGCCACGGTTCCTCTTTTTCCATTCATGCTCAAACAGCCGGCTTTTGATTTCTGGCGCAAAGATGTTATAATCATGGAAGGCGATGCGGCGCACATGCGGCGGCCCGCCGGAAAGAAAGGAGAACGCGATGAAAAATACAGATAATTGGGACTTGATGATGAGCGCGGCCAAGCAATACTATCAGTTGGGGCTTTCCCAGGATATTATCGCCAAAAACCTGTTTATCTCCAAGTCCACTGTATCCCGGCTAATCAAAAAGGCTGTAGAAATGGGCTATATTGAGTTTCGCATCAACAGTTTTGGCCAGGCCGATGAAATGCTGCAGCATGAATTGCTGGCCACTTTTGGGATTCATTGCACGGTGCTGCCCACCCTGCTGGATTCAGAGCTGGTGCGGTTGAACGATGTGTGCGCCTATTCCGCCAAGGATATTCTGCAGCACCACATCAGCGACAGCCATATTATTGGGATTCCCTGGGGAAAAACCATCGAATACCTGGCTGCAAACATCAACGAGCCTGTGGAGCAGCATCCGGATATGAAAATCTGCATGGTGAACGGCTTCGTCAACGGTTCCATCCGCTGCATGCGCGGTATTCACATTGTGGAAAAGCTGTCCGCCGCGCTGAAAGCTACCGGTTACATTCTGCCCTGCCCGCTGCTGGTGGAAAGCCCGGAAGTAAAAGCCACGCTCCTGTCGGATTCCAGCGTAAAAGAAGTCTTTGACATCATGCTCTCCGCCGATACGCTGATTATGTCCGTGGGCCCCTTCGACATGCACAATACCTACTTGACGGAGCTGGGCCAGGATGTGGTGGATCATCTGCGCGGCTTTAACGGAGCGGGAAATTTTGCCGGCCGCACCTTCGATATCAACGGACGCGAGCTGCCCACAGGGCTTGGTTCGCGACTGATGAGCCTTTCCATTAAGGAAGTTGCCGCCAAAAAGAAACGCATTTGCATCGCCGTGGGCGAATACAAGGCCAGGGCCATTTTGGGCCTGCTTCGAGGCCATATCATCAACTACCTGTATACGGACTCCGATACCGCCAGGGCCGTGCTGAGCGAACACAAAAAGCAGTTTGGGCAAAGCCGCAAAGCCGTTGCGGAAGAAACGGAATAAAAGGGGCGCCCTCATCACCGCTTCAGCCCTATCAGGAGCTGGCGGCTGCAAGGACGGTCGACGTTATCAAAAAAACGGTGGTCTTGCCCCCGGTGCAGGCCGTCCAAAAGCCAGCCTGGCGGCAAAGCGCGTAAGAAAAGCCTTGCTGCCAAGGCTCAGACTGTCGAAAAACCCCTAATTGACCACAATCGCCCGGAAGCAGCGCTTCGCTGGTTCGCGGGGAAAGTGCTGCGACATAAGGCTTAGGGACTCTGCCCCTAAAACCACGGCAGGAGGCAGTGCCTCCTGCGCCTCCACTTTTTCACCCCCTGGCCTTGCTGCGCAAGGCTGCCGAATCCGACGTACATGCCGCCGGGTTTGGAATGAAAATCGGATGGTTGCGCCCTTCCGATACCACCCGAGATTTTTGGGAAAGACGTTGCCAAAGGGGATGCGGTTCCTCTGATGGGATTTGCATCTACCGGTTTTGGCCGAAAACGTCCCTTCTGTTCCTGTCAAAAAAGCTCGCACCAGGCGAGCTTTTTTTGACAGGCGGAAATCAGGCAATCAGGCAGGCTCCTTGCGGACAACCGCTTCAGGAGCGTTATCCTTGACGGAAACCACCTTGCCCTGCAAGTATTCCACAAACAGCGCAAACAGCAGAATACCGCCCTGAATGACCTGCTGCACAAAGTCATTTACGCCCAGCACGCCCATGCCGTTGGAGAAGATGCCGATGACCAGTACGCCCAGGATGGCGCCGCTGGCTTTGCCCTCGCCGCCGCTGGTGCTTACGCCGCCCAGACAGGCCGCCGTGATGCACTGGAAGGCATAGTTGGCGCAGGCAGAGCCGGTGGCGCTCATGGTTCTGGACAGGTACAGGATACCGGCAATGCCGTAAAAGATACCGGCGATAATGTGAATTTCAATGGTGGTCTTTTTGGTATTGATTCCTGCCAGGCGTGCCGCCTCCGCATTGCCGCCAATCGCATATACATAACGCCCAAAATAGGTCTTGGATAACAGATAAATACCGATAATGGCAGAGACAATCAGGATAACGCCCATCAGCGGGAAAAACTTGAACAGATACTTGGTGGCGAATATGGAAATTTTGGAGGTAAGGAAGCCACCCAACACCTTACCACCGCTGATCAGCCAGGCAACGCCCTGATAAATATTCATGGTAGCCAGCGTAATGGTAAAGGCGGGAATCTTCAGCGTGTTGGCCAAAAGGCCGTTGATGGTGCTGCAAACCGCGGCAATCAGCAGGCCGGCAACAATTACAAAGCCAAGGGGAATTTTGGCCTGAAGCATTTTAGCCATCACCACAATTTCAAGCGCAATGATTGCGCCGATGGACAGGTCCACGCTGCCGGAAATGAGCACAAAGGAAATACCCACAGCCGCAACGCCCAGAATGGAAATCTGCTTGAGGATGTTGCCAAAGTTATTGGCGGTACGGAAGGCGGGAGAAATAATGGTAAAGATCAGTAGCAGCACGATCAGCACAAACCACATACCAACTTTTTTCCAAAGGTTCAAGACGGTTTTCAAGGTCGTTTCCTCCTTACGCAATTCAAAACAGGTGTTATGCCGGCTGCCCCGACGCCAGCCGCAAAATGGCCTCCTGGCTCAACTCGTCCCGGGAAAGCTCCCCGGCCATGCGTCCCTCGTGCAAAACGATAACGCGGTCCGACAGACCGATGACCTCCTCCATTTCGGAAGAGATGACAATAATGGACTTGCCTTGCTCCGCCAATTCGCGAATGAGGCAGTAAATTTCGTGCTTGGCCTTTACATCAATCCCGCGGGTAGGCTCGTCAAAAATCAGGATTTCCGCATTGGTAGCCAGCACCTTGGCCACCACCACCTTTTGCTGGTTGCCGCCGCTCAGGTTTTTCAGGCTCTGCTGCAAAGACGGGGTTTTGATGGCCAGCTTCTGCTGATAGTCCTGGGCGATTTCCTTTTCCTTGCGCTTGTTAATTACGGTGGCTTTGGATAGCTTTTTCAGCGAGCTCAGGGTAATGTTCCAGGCGATGCTCTGGTTCAGCAGGCCGCCATGCCGCTTACGATCCTCCGGAATCAGGCCGATGCCGCTTTCCAGCGCCTGGGCGGTAGAGGCAACGTCAATCGGACTGCCGTTGAGCAGAATTTCGCCACTGGTTTTGGGCGCGGCGCCGAAGATGAGCTGCATGGTTTCCGTGCGGCCACAGCCAAGCAGGCCCGCAAAGCCCAGGATTTCCCCCTTGTTCAGCGTAAAGGAAATATCCTCCACCCCATTGCCGTACAGGTGCTTTACCTCCAGCACGGGGCCGCCAACCGGGGTTACGCGGGGCGGAAAGCTGCGGGTCAGTTCGCGGCCAATCATCAGCTTCACCAGCTCGTCGTGGTTGGTATCAGCGGTATTCAGCGTGGTAATGCAGCGCCCGTCCATCATCACCGACACCCGGTCGGAAATGCGGAACACTTCGTTCATGCGGTGGGAAATATAAATGATAACCACGCCCTGCTTCTTCAGTTCAGCCACGATATCCATCATACAGTCGATTTCGTTATTGGTAAGGGGTGCGGAGGGCTCGTCCATAATCAGCAGCTCCACATTCTCCGCAACGGCCCGGGCAATCTCCACAATCTGCTGCATGCCAACAGAAAGTTCGCTGACAAGCTTTTTGGGGTCGATTTTTACGCCGATGCTGTCCGTAACAGCCTTCGCGTCCTTTTGCATTTTGGCATAATTGATATGATAACGGCCATAGTCGCGGTTTTCACTAAAGGCCATAATGTTCTCGGCCACAGTCAGGCCGGGAAAGTTGTTAAACTCCTGATAAATGCAGCCGATGCCCAGCTTTTTGGCCTGCTGCGGGTTAAAGTGGGAATAGCTTTTTCCCTTGTAGATAATGGTTCCCTCATTGGGAACAATGGCTCCGGTGATAACCTTAATCAGGGTGGACTTTCCGGCGCCGTTTTCGCCCACAATGGCATGAACCTCGCCTTTGCGAAAAGAAATGGAAACATCGTCCAACGCTCTGACGCCAGGGTAGGTTTTTGTGATGTGCTGCATCTCCAAAATCAAATCCGACATATCGATTCCCTCTTGGGCTTCCTTTCCAAGAATCGGCCTATGGGAGGGGAGAGCTTCTCCCTCCCATAGGCCGGCGGTGTATTCACTTACTTCACGTCGATGTTATCGATGGAAACGGTGGTGGTGGGGATGGCAATGTTCTCCTGGTAGGCATACTCGCCGTTGCACAGCTTCGGCACAACCTCAATCAGGGTTTCGGCGCAGGAGGAAGAAGTGCAGTAGGAAGAGAATCGGAAGGCGGTGCCGGCGGCGCACAGTTCACGGAAGGAGCTGCCAGCGTCGATACCGGTGATGATCTGGTCCGCATCGCTGCCCTTGCCCACGTTGTTCAGCGCCTGATAGATACCGATGGCGGCGTCGTCCGCGTTGGCCAGCCAGATCTTTACGTTGGGATGAGCCTGCAGGCAGTTCTCGGCGAAGGTAACGCCGGCGTCGGTGCCCACGGCGCCCTGGTTGTAAACCACCTTGAAGTTATAATCGGTGTTGGCTTCCAGCAGTTCGCCCGTGTGAGCGGCGCGGTAGTCGCAGTTTTCATTGCTGGGATGGCCGGCCACGGCAACCTCAATCACGTCCAGATCCTTGTACAGATCCCAGTTCTTTTCCACGTATTCCAGAATCTTTTCATAGTTGGCGATGGCGCGCTGCTCGGGGGTATCGCCGATAAACACGGTGCCGCAGTTGGTAGCGGCAGGCATGATGTAGCCAATCCAGGGAATCCCGGCCTGCTCGGACTTGAGCCGCAGGTCTACAAAAGCGTCGGGCTCATCTGCATAGAGCATAATCACGTCCCACTCGCCGGAGGTAATCAGGTTTTCGATGGTGGACAGTTCAACCTCGGTGCGGGTGTCAAAATCCGCGGGGCCAAACAGCTCGATTTCCATACCGGCTTCTTCCAGCATGGGCTTAAGCACGGCGTAGTCGTTGGAGAAATACTCAGCGCCCAGCCAGGAAGCAACATAAGCAATGCGATACTTGCCATCGGGATTTCCAAGAGGCTGATAGTTTCCAACAGCTTCCAGCTTAGCGGTTTCGGCGCAGGCGCCAATGCACGCAAGAGCCATTACCAGGGTTAAAACGAGGGCTACAAACTTCTTCATGGGATCCTCCTGAGTTCAATTATTTCAAAGCGTCATTTCATCATGGCGCATTGATTCATTTCCAAAAGGCAAAAAACGATTATCATTCGTTTTTTTGTCTTTTGTTTCGGCGTATTGGTTCACGGTTTCCAACAGGACAAGCTCTTTTGTCGCTTTCCGATGTATGAATCTTATAAGTTTCAATATTAAAAAGCAATCGTTTCATTCCAATTTGGGAAAAATCCTGCGTTTTCAGCAATGGTCTGAACCATTTTTCAGCTTCGCCAGGTTCTTCCGCGCGCATCCGCTGACGCCGGGGAACCATCCACAACCCACGCGCTTACGGCGCAAAACAGCGGCGGCAAACGGTTTCAACCTGCAGAAGCGACGATTCTCAAAGCAAGCGTTACGCCGCACAACGGCAAACCGGCCTGTCTTTCCTTCCGTAAAAGAAACGCTGCCAGACCGTCAAAAAAGCTGGCCGACGCGCTTTTCTGCCGCGAGGCGCGCTTTGCCTGCTCGCCTGCGGCCGGCCGGGCGGCAAAGCGCGTAAGGAAAGCCCTGCTGAGCAGGGCTGCCAAACCCGATGTACACGCCGCCGGATTTGGAATGAAAATCAGAGGGCCGCGACCCTCCGATACCAGCTGAGGTTTTTTGACAGGCTGGCTGCGATTTCCGTTTTTTGTCAGGTTTGATGCCCTGCAAAGAAAAAAACGCCCTTCCGCTTTCTTAACGGGCCAGCGCCGCGCAGAGAAAGCCCGCGAGCGTATCGTTTTTGG
>CAKTUS010000062.1 GCA_934621485.1 uncultured Clostridia bacterium | reverse complement strand
AAGGGTATCCCATTGAAGTAATAAATAACGGAATCGATTTGGACGTCTTTAAGCCAACTCCGAGCAATTTCAGAGAACGCTATGGGATACCGACAGAAAAACACATCGTTTTGGGAGTTTCTTTTGCGTGGGGGTATCGTAAGGGACTGGATTGCTTTGTTGAGATGGCAGAAAAATTGGGCGGTCAGTATCAAATTGTCCTTGTCGGTACAGATGATGAAATTGACAAGAACCTGCCGCAGAATATTATTTCAATCCATCGCACACAAAACCAAAAGGAACTCGCAGAGATCTATAGTGCGGCGGACGTGTTTGCAATGCTGACAAGAGAGGAAAACTATCCGACAGTTAATTTGGAGTCTTTAGCATGTGGAACCCCGGTAGTCACATTTGGAACTGGGGGAAGTCCGGAGATGCTTGATGATAAAACAGGAATAGTTGTAGAAGCAAATGATATCGAGGCAACCGAGAAAGCAATAAAGGACATTTGCGAGAAAAAAAGATGCAATGATGAGGAGTATATCATCGCATATTCAAGAAAATTTGATATGCGAAAAAAGTTTACAGAATATATCGAACTGTACTCGACTATTTTAGAGGAATAAAGAATGTTATCAGAAAAAAACTTCACAAGCAGGATGATATATATACTTCTTTTCCTGTTTTCATTAAACGTGTTCAACCAGAGCAGTTTAATCCTTGCAGCGGTGTTTGCTCTTATATTGATTTATGATAGAGGAAAGCTGTATATTCCGGAAAAGGATAATGCTTTCTTTGTGCTTTTAATTTTTGCGGTTACCTTTTTTGTATTCTCGGCACAAAATGGCCTTAGCGCGGGAATACCTGCAATTGGCTGTCCTATGGCTTATTATATAGGGCTTAGGCTGCAAAATGAACGGATGGAAATGTTACAAGCTGAAAGGCAGTTGAAATTTGTAACCCTACTGCTAGTCGCGGGTATGACATGCCATGCTGTCGTGAATTTCTTGTATGAATTGGTTCGTTTTAGTGGAATCAATTCAGGTGGAATACACTATGATTTTTTCAGTCTGGGAGCGCAAACATCAGCGACGGGAGCAGCGACATATTTGACACTGTTTGCAGGGGTGATTTTCTATTTGATTATGGAAAGTGACTCTGTGAAAAAGTGGATTGCAGGTATATTGCTAATAGTTGTCGCTTTTGCATATGACATGGTATTAGGAGGAAGAACTTTTTTTGCATTGACGGGCATCAGTTTTGCGTTGAGTTTGATTGTTTATATTTTGGGTCAAAAAGACGATGCAAAAAAGATGAAAGCAATGGGAAAGTTTATTCTAATTGTTTTAGCTCTTGGTGCCGTTGCCATAGCGGTGTACGTTCGATATCAGAACGAAATAACAAAGATTTTTGAGTCGACATATCTATTCCATAGAATATCGTACGCAAGTATGGCACATTCTCAGGACCTATTTTCTTTTTTTAAATCAAGTGATAGAGGAAACATTCGAAACCAATACATTGCACTGATGTTCGATCATCCGTGGGGTGGAAGAAAAGTATTAGGTAAAGTCGGACTCTATGCACATGAACTTTGGTTGGATGTCTTTGATTCCGCGGGGCTGATTCCATTTGCTCTTATATGGATTGTGACGCTTCAAATTACTTTCTGTAATCTTAAGTATATTTTAAATAAAGAAAGGCCAATTAAAAATCGAGTGTTGCTTGTTGGAATAACGGCATCCGTAACGATTCAGTTCTTTTTTGAACCTGTTCTTACCGGATGCCGGGCGCTGCTGTTTTCATATTTACTAATTTGTGGGTTGATCCGAAGTCAGTTGGCGCGGAACTGAGGAGGAACATATGAAAATAACGTACGTTTCTAATTTTATGAATCACCATCAACTTCCTTTTTCACAGGGGATTTTAAGTCAGCAGGGTGTAGAATATACGTTCGTTGCGTTAGAGCCAATCCCACAAGAGAGACTTAATATGGGATATGAGGATATGAATCACAAATACCCATTTGTGCTTTGTGCCTATGATTCCGAAGAGAAAATGCGTCAGGCTGAAAAACTGATTGATGATGCAGATGTGGCGATATACGGCTCATGTCCGGATAGGTTGATTATGCGCCGCACAAGCAAAGGAAAACTGTGTTTTAAGTTTAGTGAGCGCTACTTTAAGGAAGGAACGGGATTGTTGCAACTCCCACACAATTTTGCGAGTGCATGGAGGCATCTGAAACCATTTGAAAAGGAACCGTTGTATTTCTGTTGTAGTAGTGCCTATACTGCTGCGGATTTAAATCGCTACACAAATTTTAAAGGGAGAACCTTTAAATGGGGCTATTTCCCGAAGACCAAGAAATATGATGTCGCTGAATTGATGAAGCAGAAGCTATCGGTTACATCAGCAGGATGGAAGCATCCTCAGGCTTCAATCCTATGGGCCGGCAGGCTTATAGGATTGAAGCATCCGGATGCTTCAATCGAGTTGGCAGCATCGCTTAAGGAAAAAGGGTACTCTTTCAAAATGAGTATTATCGGCAATGGAGAGATGGAATCGCAGCTCCATGAAATGATTCAGAGCAAAGGCGTAGAAGATTGCGTGGAAATGCTAGGTGCCATGTCTCCAGATGAAGTTCGTGCACACATGGAGAATGCCGATATCTTTCTGTTTACCAGTGATTTTAATGAGGGCTGGGGAGCAGTTTTAAATGAATCAATGAACAGTGGATGTGCGATCGTTGCAAGCCATGCAATTGGCTCAGTGCCTTTCTTGATCAAAGATGGCGTAAATGGTCTGGTTTATGAAAATGGAAACCAAAAGCACTTTGAAAAACAAGTTTGCAGATTGTTGGATGATGAAGCTTATAGAAGGAAAATCGGCGAGAATGCTTACTATACGATTGCGGAAATGTGGAATGCACGGGTGGCGTCAAGCAGATTTCTCTTGTTGGTAGAAAATCTGGCCAAAGGCGCGGATGTACGAGCTTTGTTTGAAGACGGTCCATGTAGCAAGGCGGAAGTAGTGGATAATGGATGGTATCATGCAAATGAATCTTAAAAAAACGCTGCATTTAAATGGTATCAAAAGAGCATTAAACCTGTTTTTGATAAACCACATCTTTGTTGGAACGAAACCATTCGCATGTAATATAAAACGTAAATTGCTTGCCGGAATCGGATGTCAAGTTGGAGATGGAACAACGATTGTTGGTCCCATTGAATGTAAAGGTACCATTTCGATTGGGAAGAATTGTTGGATTGGGAAAAACTGTAAAATCAATGGAGGTGGAACAGTTAAAATTGGCGACAATTGCGATCTTGGACCAGAAGTGACATTCCAAACGGGTGGACATGTGATTGGAGATAAAACAAGAAGAGCAGGACAAGGTGAAATTTATCACCAAGTGATTGGAAACGGAACTTGGATTGGAGGCAGAAGCACAATCTGCAATAATTCAACTATAGGTGATGGTTGTGTTGTAGCTGCTTGTGCATGCGTGGTACATGATGTGCCTGATAATACTTTGGTTGGTGGTGTTCCAGCAAAAATCATTAGGAGTTTGGAAGCGTGAAGATACGAGATTTGCTAAGCAATAAAGTGACGAGAAACGCAAGCTGGATTATTGCAGGACGAGCATATCATATGTTGCTTGCATTCTTTGTTGGGTTGCTTACGGCACGATGCTTAGGACCAAGCAATTTCGGATTGATTAATTATGCGGCAACGTATACATCTTTCTTTGCATCATTCTGCACACTTGGAATCAATTCTGTCATTGTAAAGAATTTTGTGGATCATTCGGATGAAGATGGCGAAACAGTCGGATCGGCAATTGTTCTTAGAACGGTGTCAAGTGTTTTGTCTGTAATTATGATGGTGTGTATCACGCTGATAGCTGATAAAGGTGAGACCACAACGCATATTGTAGTGTTCCTTTGTGGCATTGGTGTGATCTTCCAAGTTATGGATACTTTGGACTATTGGTTTCAGTCGAAACTCGAATCGAAATACTCTGCTTTTGCAACAGTAGTTTCATATACGGTCGTCTCGGCCTATAAAGTATGGCTGCTGGCAACGGGAAAAAGCGTAGAATGGTTTGCTATTTCGACTTCCATTGACTATATGGTGATAGCTATTGTGTTTCTTGTTATGTACAGAAAGCACAGTGGTCCACGATTTAAGTGCTCTGTACGCAAAGCAAAAGAATTATTCTTTAGCAGCTATCATTTTATTTTAGCTGGCTTAATGGTTTCGATTTATGGAAATACAGATAAGTTTATGCTGAAGCAGATGCTGAATGAGTCCGAAGTTGGATTCTATTCGACAGCAGTTTCGCTGTGCAACACGTGGGTCTTTTTACTGACCGCAATAATTGACTCGCTGTATCCAGTTATTTTGCAGTCCTTCAATAATAATAAGCTGTTTGAACGTAAAAATAAGCAACTTTATGCAATTGTGTTCTATGTATCCGTTAGCGTTTCTCTTTTATTTTCACTTTTGGCATCGCCAATTGTGAGTATCTTGTATGGTGAAGCATATGCTCCTTCGGCGGCTCCGTTAAGAATCATTACATGGTATACAGCCTTTTCTTATCTGGGAGTAGCAAGAAACGCATGGATTGTTTCTTATAATAAGCAAAACTATCTCAAATATTTGTATGTTGGAGCAGCAATCACAAACGTATTGCTGAATGCAATCATGATTCCCTTGTGGGGAGCGTCTGGTGCTGCGTTGGCATCGCTGCTGACACAAATAAGCACAATTCTTTTGTTCCCGGCTCTTATAAAAGACTTGCAGCCAAATGTCAAACTGATGATTGATGCAATTTTTTTAAAGGATGTTTTTTGATAAAAGATTAGGAGAAAATTTAAAATGTCTGCATTTGATAACGTAACCCTTATGGTCGTTGTCGTGAATTCATTTCTCCGGTGTAACGATGCAGAACATTTATCAGAAGTATGTGGAGCGCGGCAGCCGTCCTGCGTTCCATCCGGAGCGCCTCACTCCGTTTACCAAGCTCCATAAGTCGCTCTTCTCTCTCGCTTCGTCAGATGACTACATCCGTGATATGCGAATCAATAGCGGCCTAAATGAACTGTTGGTTCTTCTCATGAATGAGTCCTGGCATCCGGCAGCACACGCTGATACCGCGTTGAACAAGCAGAACCTGGATCCAATCAGGGACTATCTGTATGCCCATTACACCGAAAGAATATCCTTGGATGCACTGACAGACCAGTTCTTTATTAGCAAGTTCTATCTGACTCGCGTGTTTAAGGAACAGTTTGGTGTGAGCATCAATACGTATCTTTTGAACCTTCGCATCACAAAAGCCAAACAATTGCTTCGCTTTACGGATAAGAAATTGGAAGACATCGGCTATCAGTGCGGCCTTGGAGCTCCCCACTATTTCAGCCGTATCTTTAAACAGGTCGAGGGCATTACCCCCTTCGGAGGTCCGCGAAAAGTGGTAAACCTGTCGCTCCTCGGAAAAGACCGCCGAAAGATGACCGCCTTTTTCCAAAAGAAAGCAATATTGTGTAAGAAAAGTCAAGCAAAAGGCAAAAAAAAGACTTTTGTTTTCCTTTTTTATTCGCTAAAATAATCTATGGTATGACAACCAACTCAGGCAAAGAGTTGAAAAGAACCAGAGGAAAGTTGAGGCTAACCCATGTCAAAAATTGCGTTGATTACCGGTATCACCGGTCAGGATGGTTCCTACCTGGCCGAGTTCCTTTTGGAGAAAGACTACGAAGTTCACGGTATCGTCCGCCGCACTTCCATGTCCAATACCGCCCGCATCGATCAACTGATTGCGAAAAACGCTATCACCCTGCACGACGGCGACCTGACCGATTCCTCCGGCCTAATCCGGCTGGTGGGTGAAATCAAGCCCGATGAAATCTACAACCTGGCTGCTCAGAGCCATGTTCAGGTTTCTTTTGATGCCCCTGAATACTCCGGCGATGTGGATGCGCTGGGCGTCCTGCGTGTGCTGGAAGCCGTCCGTGTCTGCGGCCTGACCAAAACCTGCAAGGTGTATCAGGCTTCTACCTCCGAGCTGTACGGCAAGGTTGAGGAAGTGCCCCAGCGCGAGACCACTCCGTTCCATCCCTACTCTCCATATGCGGTTGCCAAGCAGTACGGCTTCTGGATGGTGAAGGAGTACCGCGATGCTTATGGTATGTTCGCCGTTAACGGCATCCTGTTTAATCATGAATCTGAGCGCCGCGGCGAGAACTTCGTCACCCGCAAGATTACGCTGGCTGCCGGCCGCATTGCCGAGGGATTGCAGGATCATCTGGAACTGGGCAACATGGATTCCTTGCGCGACTGGGGCTACGCCAAGGATTATGTGGAATGTATGTGGCTGATGATGCAGCAGACCAAGCCGGATGATTTTGTCATTGCAACCGGCGTGCAGCACACCGTGCGCGACTTTACCGAGAAGGCTTTTGCTGCCAACGGCATCACCCTCCGCTGGGAAGGTGCCGGTGTGGATGAAAAGGGCTATGACGCAGCCACCGGCAAGATGCGGGTGTGCGTAAATCCCAAGTGGTTCCGGCCCACCGATGTGGATAACCTGTGGGGCGACCCGACCAAGGCCAAGACCGTTCTGGGCTGGAACCCGCAGAAGACCAGCTATGAGCGTCTGGTTGAAATCATGGCAAAGCACGACCGCGAACTGGCAAAGCGCGAAAAGGCTAT
The DNA here is from genome assembly GCA_934621485.1 of uncultured Clostridia bacterium. GTDB lineage: Bacteria > Bacillota > Clostridia > Christensenellales > Aristaeellaceae > Limiplasma. The sequence continues at coordinate 8,417 of CAKTUS010000062.1, read as the reverse complement.
GAAGTCTGTTCTGTAATTTTGGAAAGAAGGCAATCATCCTATGATGGAAAAAAAGGCAAAGATTTATGTGGCCGGTCATCGCGGCATGGTCGGTTCGGCTATTGTCCGTGAGTTGCAGCGTCAGGGTTATACCAATATCATCACCCGCACCCATAAGGAACTGGATCTGACCCGTCAGGATGCTGTGGAAGCATTTTTTGCGCAGGAAAAGCCGGAGTATGTGTTCCTCGCTGCTGCCAAAGTTGGCGGTATTGTGGCTAACCAGGAAGCGCTGGCGGACTTCATGTATGATAACATGACGCTGGAGATGAACGTTATCCATTCTGCGTGGAAAAACGGCTGCAAAAAGCTGGAGTTTCTTGGCTCTTCCTGCATCTATCCCCGCATGGCTCCTCAGCCCATGAAGGAAAGCTGCCTGCTGACCTCCGAGCTGGAAAAAACCAACGAGGCTTACGCATTGGCGAAAATTTCCGGCCTGAAGTACTGCGAGTTCCTGAACCGTCAGTATGGCACCGACTATATCTCTGTCATGCCTACCAACCTCTACGGTCCCAATGACAACTACCATCCCACCCACAGCCATGTGGTTCCGGCCTTGATCCGCCGATTCCATGAGGCTAAAGAGCAGGGTCTGCCCAGTGTTACCTGCTGGGGCGATGGCTCCCCGCTGCGGGAGTTCCTGTATGTGGATGACCTGGCAAACCTGTGTGTGTTTTTGATGAACCACTACTCCGGCAACGAGACGGTCAATGCCGGTACCGGTAAGGAGCTGACCATCAAGGAGCTGACCGAGCTGGTTGCCAGGGTGGTGGGCTATACCGGAGATATTCAATGGGACGCCACCAGGCCCAACGGCACGCCCCGCAAGCTGCTGGATGTGTCCAAGGCGACCAGTCTGGGCTGGACCTACAGGACTGAGCTTGAAGACGGGCTGCGCCTGTCTTACGAAGATTTCCTGAACAACCCGATGCGTGCCGAGCGATAACAAGCGTTTCACCCCGCAACGGGAAAACGCTTTTTCCGGCGATAGGAGTAAGGATATGAACATCATTTTGCTGTCCGGCGGCTCCGGCAAGCGGCTGTGGCCTCTTTCCAACGGCGTGCGTTCCAAGCAGTTCATCAAGATTTTTCAGAAAGCCGATGGAACCTACGAGTCCATGCTGCAACGGGTTTATCGCCAAATCAAGCAGGTGGACGCCGGGGCAACGGTAATCATTGCTACCGGCAAGTCCCAGGTTTCCGCAATCCACAATCAGCTGGGCGAAAACGTTGGCGTCAGCGTGGAGCCATGCCGCCGCGATACGTTTCCGGCCATTGCGTTGGCAAGCGCTTATCTGGTGGACGTGATGCACGTGGACCCGTCCGAGCCGGTTGTTGTGTGCCCGGTTGATCCCTACGTGGAGAACCGTTACTTTGAAATGCTGAAGGAGTTGTCGAAGCAGGCGGATAAGGGCGAAGCAAACCTGGTGCTGATGGGCGTGGAGCCCACGTATCCCAGTGAAAAATACGGCTATATCATCCCGGAAAACGCGGATGATGTGGCTGCTGTCAAAACCTTTAAGGAAAAGCCAACGGCGGATGCAGCAAAGCAGTACATTGCGCAGGGAGCGCTTTGGAACGGCGGCGTGTTTGCGTACAAGCTGGGCTATGTGCTGCGCAAGGCTCGTGAGCGGCTGGGCTTTGCGAATTATCAAAGCCTGTTTGCCGCCTATGACACGCTGCCCCAAATTTCCTTTGACTACGCGGTGGCGGAGCACGAACCCAGGATTCAGGTGGTTCGCTTCGCGGGGCTGTGGAAGGATCTTGGCACTTGGAATACGCTGACCGAAGCCATGGACGAGCCCATCATCGGCAAGGGGGAAATGAATGGCGAGTGTGCCGGCGTGCATATCATCAATGAAATGGACGTGCCCATTCTGGCAATGGGCTTGCATGATGTGGTCATTTCCGCTTCGCCGGAAGGAATCCTGGTTTCCGATAAAGAGCAGAGCTCTTACATCAAGCCCTTTGTGGACCGGTTTGAGCAGCAAATCCGGTTTGCCGAAAAATCCTGGGGCAGCTTCAGGGTGGTGGACGTGGAAACCTCGTCGCTCACCATCAAGGTCACGCTGAATCCCGGCCACAGCATGAACTATCACAGCCACAAGAACCGCGATGAGGTATGGGTGGTTGTCTCCGGCAAGGGCCAAACCATTGTGGACGGCGTGGAGCGCAGGGTGAAAGCGGGCGATGTAATCACCATGCCTGCGGGCTGCCGCCACACCGTGAAGGCGGATACGGAGCTGAAGCTTATCGAGGTGCAGCTGGGCGAGGACATCAGCGTTCACGACAAGCAGAAGTTTGACCTGGAAGGATGAAAACACGGCGGAAGGCAGCGGCGCAAACCGGAGAAAGAATATCAAGCGCCGCCCCCTCCGAAAGCAGGAATCCAGATAATTGAAAGCGAACTATCATATTGATATTGCTTTTGTCTGCGCACCGGCCCATGCGGTAAGCCGGGCGCGGACAACGGCGGATGCAAAGGAGGCCCGGCCGTGAAACCGTCTGTTTTGAAAATGTCCCACGAGGAAAGCCTGCGGCAAAACGGCTACACGGTTTGCTCGCCCATCAGCGGCAGCATGAAGCCGTCCATTCGCCCGCACAGGGACAGCGTGGTGTTTGTGCCGCCGCACACCCTGCGCCCCTATGACGTGGCGCTGTACCGGCGCAACGGCCAGGCCATTATGCACCGCATCATCAGGGTGCGCGGCGATACCTGCCTGATTCGGGGCGATAACAGCGTTTTCCTGGAGGAAGTGCCGGCCCGGGATATTTTTGGCGTAATGAAGGGCTTTTACCGGGGCGACCGCTATGTGGACGCAGCTTCCCCGGGCTACCGGCTGTTTGCCCGGTGCTGGGTGGCCCTTGCGCCCCTGCTGCCCCAGGCCCGGCGGGTGCGCCGCCTGTGCCAAAGGCTGCTGCATGGGTAAGAAGCGGTGTATCCCGCCCGCCCGGGCGGTGTACATAAAAGCACATGGGAAAGGAGGAAAAGAACCATGAACAAGCAAGCGTACGAAGCCCCCAAGGCGGTTGTCGTCGACTTTGACAATGACTATGTGGTGGCGGGTCGCTCTCACACTGGGGGAAACGCTCCGTAATAACGAAAAACCCAACAGGATGACATTTCTCCGCATGGCGGCAATGGCTTGCCGCCATGCAAGCTTTTTGAATGGAGAATTGAACAGATGTTTCAAATCCAGATGGCAGATACGACGGTTCAGATAAACAACCGATATCAGCGATGCAAACAGCATTGTCAGGAATACTTGCTTTCGGACTGTAAAAAGCCAGACATTACAGTCGAGGTGAGCGCAAAAGAAATCGACACATTCGTTGCAAATGCCACGAGCTTTGGTATTGAGGGCCTTTCCAAGGATGGGGCAGAAATCTACTGTGTGCATGAATTGATTTATCGCCAGCTTCCATTGGTTGGTGCGTTTTGGCTCCATGCAGTAGCGGTGGAAATGGATGGAGTAGCTTATGCTTTCAGCGCACCAAGCGGTTATGGAAAAACCACCCATGCAAAACTTTGGTTGAAGCAATTTCCTGATAGAGCGCGAATTATTAACGGCGATAATCCTGTTTTCCGCAAAATTGGAAATGATTACCATGCCTATGGAACGCCATTTTGCGGAAAAGAACGTTATCAGGTAAAGACTCATGCCCCGTTGCGGGGATTATGTTATCTGAAACATAGTACAACCAATCATATTCAGCGGCAAGAACCTGGTTTGGTGTTTGGTGAATTGGTACGTGGCTACCAAAACTTATTTTCCCAGGAAAATCAGTCCGCTTATTTGACCTTGTTACAGGACTTTGCAGAAACAGTGCCTGTTTATCAATTGTGCTGCAACATGGATCCGGAGGCGGCGCAGGTTGCCTATCAGGGAATGAAGCTTTAACAATTATGATAAGGAGAAGATTAATAATGATGAAGATTAAACAAGGCTTTCTTTTGCGAAGCGTGGGTCAGGAACAGGTTGTAATAGCGTTGGGGCCTGCGGCTCATTTGCTCAATGGACTGATTAAGCTGAATGACAGCGGCGTATTGCTGTGGAATTTGCTTGTTCAGGGAGCGGAGGAGGAAACACTGGTTTCGGCTTTGCAGGATAGGTATGGCATAACCGCCGAACAGGCCGTCAAGGATGTTTCAGCTTTTGTTGAGGTGATTCGAGGTGTCGGTTGCCTGGAATAATCCCCGCGTCAGTATCATTCTCCCCCTCTATAACGCTCAGAATACCATAGAAAGAGCGGTCAAAAGCGTGCAGGGGCAAACCATGCCCGATTGGGAACTGTTGCTGGTGGACGATGGATCCAAGGATCAAAGCGGCAGATTATGTGACCAATGGGCGCGGCAGGATGAGCGTGTCCGCGTTTTTCATACTGAAAACCATGGAGCATCTCATGCTCGTAATATAGGACTTGCAGAGGCTCGGGGAGAATGGATTGCCTTTTTGGACAGCGACGATTTGTACGCACCCAGTTTTCTGGAAAGAATGTTGCTTCACTCTGCTGGTGTGGATGAAGTGCTTTGCTATGTTGCGATGCTACCCAAGGGCCGCTCGTCAGAGCCGGTGTGCATGCCCAAGGTGTACGAATCGATAGAAAAGGCGCTGGAAGATTGCCAAACTGTGGCTGATGTGAAGCTGTATACAGATACTGTTTGGAACCATATCATAAGAAGAGACAGACTGTGCGCGGTATTCGATGAAAGCTTGGTTTACAACGAGGTAACAGACTTTGTGCTAAGCAATTGGCGAACACCCAGAAGGATTGCGGTGGTACCGGAGCCTCTGTATACCTATGACCATACCACGCCGGGTTCTCTCAGCAAGCAGATGCGCATTGATCGAATCGAGAGCTACCGGCGTAGAATGATTGATTTTTTGCATATTGTGCAGCCTCAAAGCCGAATTGCACAGTTGGTGGCTCTGGATACAGCCAAGGATGTATGCTTGCAATTTGCTATCTGCTGCGCTAACACGGAACATTCTCAAATGGACAAACTGTTGTTTGTAAGCTTGATGCTGGAATGTGCTATTCTGGACGAACTGGACGATTATATGCCAACCTTTCCGCAACCTTGGCAGGAACGGTGGCAGCTGCTGAAAACAAGAAACGCAGAGCGGGTTTTGGCAATCTCTGCGGTTTGGAGTGAAACCCAACATTCATGAAAAAAACGGCTACCCTTCGTTATCTGGCAAAAAGAAACCAGCCCCATATCCCCGCCCTGATTTTGCTCACGGTTCTGGAAACGCTTCGCGCCTACCTGGGCGTGGCGTTCGCCATGGCAACCCGCACGGTGATCGACTGTGCCCAGGCCGGCCGGAGCGAAGCGCTGGTCAACGCCGGAATCCGGCTGGGCGGGGTCATTCTTGGCATCATGGCGCTGTACGCCGCCGCCCAGTACCTGCGGGGACGGCTGAAGGCCACGCTGGACCGGGAGTGGAAAATGCGGCTGTCTCACGTGTTGCTGCATGGCGAGTATGAGGCGGTTTCCGCCTACCACAGCGGCGAGCTGGTGAACCGAATGACCAGCGACGTGGAAACGGTGAATAACGGCGTCATTGCGCTGATTCCCAATGTGGCGGCGCTGCTGACGCGGCTGGTGTCCGCCCTGTGGCTGATGGCCACGATGGAGCCGCTGTTTACCCTGCTGGCGGTGGCGGGCGGCCTGGCGGTCATGGGCGCTACCACCTTTTTCCGCCAGAAGCTGAAAACCCTGCATAAAGAGCTTCAGGAAGCCAATGGAAAGGTGAACGGCTTTGTGCAGGAGGCCATGGAAAAACTGCTGGCCGTGCAGGCCATGGGTGTGGAAAACGAAATGGAGGCGCGGGAAAAGCGCCTGCTGGACGCCCGCTGGAAGCAGCAAATGCGGCAGCAAAAGTTTTCCATTCTGGGAACCACGGGCATGTTTTTTGCCTGCTATGTGCTGGAGGCAGCGGCGCTGCTTTGGTGCGCGTTGCGGCTTTTGCATGGCGAAATCACCTTTGGCACCCTTACTGCCATTGTGCAGCTCACCGGCCAGCTGGAAGGCCCCATCCTGAACTTCTCCGGCTTCATTCCGCAGTACATTACCATGGTGGCCAGCGGGGAGCGGGTGATGGAGCTGGAGCGGCTTGCGGGGGAGAGCGGCGAAAGCACCCCGGCGGCCTTGGGACAGGCCACGGCAATCCGCGCGGAAAACCTGAGCTTTTCGTATCAGGATATTCCGGTTTTTGAAAATGCGTCTTTTACCCTGCCTCTAAGCGGCTTTACGGCGATTACGGGCGCTTCCGGCATTGGCAAGAGCACGCTGCTGAAACTGCTTCTGGGCATTTATCGCCCCAGCGCAGGACGGCTGCTCCTTTGCACCGAGACGGGAGAAATTCCGCTGAACGCCCAAACCCGCAGCCTGTTTGGCTATGTGCCGCAGGGAAACCTGCTCTTTAGCGGCACGCTGCGCGAAAACCTGCTGCTGACGGTGCCGGACGCTTCTTCGCAGCAGGTTGCGGCGGCGGTTGAGGCCAGCTGCATGGATGAATATCTGCCGCAGCTGGAGCATGGGCTGGACACGGTGCTTGGCGAAAGCGGAGCCGGCCTTTCGGAGGGGCAGGCACAGCGGGTTAGCATTGCTCGGGCCGTGCTCAGCGAAGCGCCTGTTTTGCTGCTGGACGAGGCTACCTCCGCTTTGGACGCGGAAACGGAGCGAAGGGTGCTGGAACGCCTGAACGCACTGCCGGGGCGGGTGTGCCTGGCCATTACCCACCGGCCCGCCGCCCTTGAACTGGCGGCAAGGCAGATGGCGGTTGGAAATCGAACCGTTTCCATTCAACCTTTGGGAAAAGAGGAAGCATAATGGATTCAATTAGTCAAACCGTTCTTTCCCTTCTGCGGGCCGTGCTGTGGAAAGAAGAACCCTCCTTTCCGGAGGATACCGACTGGAACGCCGTTACCAAAGAACTGAACATGCAGGCAGTGCTGGGCGTTGTGGCGGGCGGCGAGCTGCCCCGGAGCGTTCCCGCAAAGGTGCGGGAGCAATGGGAGTATCTGGCGCTGATTCAAGGCATGCGCTTTTATCAGCTGCTGCATGCGCAGGATGAACTGCTGGCCCTGCTGAACGCTCATGGAATATACCCCGTGATTCTTAAGGGCATGGCCGCGGCGGTTTATTATCCCAGCCCGGAAATGCGCGCCATGGGCGATGTGGATTTTCTAGCGCCGCGTAAACAGGTGGATGAAGCGCTGACGCTGATGCTCGCAAACGGTTATGAACTGGTAGAGGAAGAAAGCGCGTGCCTCAAACGCTTTCGTGAACTGAGAAATAATAAGCATTTCCTGATGCAAAAGGACGGGCATCATTTTGAACTGCATCGCTATTTTGGCGTGCTGGATTTGACGGCAAAAATGCAGTGGATGGACGCGCTCCTCCAAGAGGGCATGCAGCGCAGGGAGCAAACGCTCTGCTGTGGCAGCCAGGTGCCCATGCTGCCCAAGCTGGCCAACGGCCTGGTACTGTTGCAGCACGCGGCAGGCCATGCGCAGGGCGGAATTGGGCTGCGCCATGTGATGGACTGGATGATGTATGTCCATACCTGCCTTACGGATGAATTCTGGCAGGAGTCCTTTGCCGCCGCCGCACGGATGCTGGGACTGGAAAACTTCGCCAAAGTAATGACGCGTATGTGTCAGCTCTATTTGGGCCTGCCCGCCTCTGCCAGCTGGTGTTGTGACGCGGACCATGCGCTATGCGGCCAGCTGCTTCACTATGTGCTGGAGCAGGGTAATTTTGGGCTCAAGCAAAGCAATGTGGATGAGCGAATCAAACGTTTGTTGAGCGAACCCAAGAGCATTGGTCAATGGCTGCGCCTGCTTCAGCTTTCGGGGATGAATCACTGGGAGGCGGCAAAGAAATACGCCATCCTGAAACCATTTGCATGGATGTATGGCTGCGGACGCTACGCCCATCTTGCCCTTGGGCGAAACCAGGCGTTGGGCCGGCTGCACGAGGAGAAGCAGGAAGGCGACCGCCGGAGCAAGCTTTTGAAGGATTTGGGCATCTTGCTGGGCGAAAAACAGGTTTTTTGGATGGGTGACCAGTTTGTGGAGCACGAGCGCAAATAAACACAGCGTGAGAGACCGATAACAGAATGACGGACGATATACCGCTCGTTGAAAATGCTCAAATTCGGAAACCTTGCCTCATGACGGGGCGCTTCCGGCAGCCATTCTGCTTGCTGACGGATTTCCCTCCGAGGCTGACGTCTCTTTCAGAGACAGAAAAGGCAAAGCCCCGGGCCGTCAAAAAAGTGGAGGTGCAGGAGGCACTGCCTCCTGCCGGGGTTTTAGGGGCAGAGCCCCTAAGCCTTGTGCCGCAGCACTTTTTCCGCGAACCAGCG
>CAKTUS010000061.1 GCA_934621485.1 uncultured Clostridia bacterium | reverse complement strand
TCGGCAGTTGATTTTACGGCGCAAAAAAGAGACTGCCCGCAAGCAGTCTCTTTTGACAACTGGTAAGGAAGCTTACTCCTCCTCTTCCTCCTCGGGCAACTCGGCGTTGTGCCACACATTCTGCACATCGTCGTTGTCCTCCAGCAGGTCCAGCATTTTCTGAATCTTTTCCAGCGTAGCGTCGTCAGCCGGAGTTACGGTGTTTTGAGGCACCATCTGCACATCGGCGCTCAGGAAGGTAATTCCCTGGTTTTCCAGCTTTTCACGCACGGCTGAAAACTCGTTGGGATCGGTGGACACCTCAAAGGCGTCGTCGCTCACTTCCATGTCCTCCGCGCCGGCGTCCAGCACGGTCATCATCATCTCGTCCTCGTCCATGTCCGGGGTGCGCTCAATGACCAGCACGCCCTTCTTGTCAAACATGAAGCCTACGCTGCCGGTTACGCCCAGGGAACCGTCGTACTTGGCAAAGCAGTGACGAATGTCGCTGGCGGTACGGTTGCGGTTATCGGTAATGGCCTCCACAATCACGGCCACGCCGCCGGGGGCATAGCCCTCATAGGTAACGGTTTCATAGTTCACGTTGCCCAGCTCGCCGGAAGCCTTCTGGATGGAACGCTTAATGTTGTCGTTGGGCATGTTGTTGCTCTTGGCCTTGGCGATGACGTCGCGCAGCTTCGAGTTGCTTTCGGGATTGCTGCCGCCCTCGCGCACGGCAATAGCAATTTCACGGCCAATTTTGGTAAAAATCTTGCCGCGGGCAGCGTCGGTTTTGCCCTTTTTCACAGCTATGTTATGCCATTTGCTATGTCCAGACATCGTATCAGCCTTTCTATACTTTGATAGCAATCTATAATAACACAGACATGCGGTTTCTGTCAAATGTTCCGCCCGTTTTGGCTCTCTTTTTTCGTCGGGCAAAACAGTTCAAAAATGGGATAGCGATAGCCCTGGTTCAGGGCCCCGTCCAGCACCTGCTGGCTGCGAATGGTCCAGCCCGCTAAGTAGGGATGAAATACATGCTTCATCAGCCACATGGACAGGCTGTGGTCATCCGGTACGGAATAGGCGATAAAGTGAGGCCGCCCAAGCGCATTGATCAGCAGGCTTTTCAGGCCAAAATGCACCAAGCGGCTGCTTTCCCCTTTCTTCCAAGGATAGCCCATGGCCAGCTGACCGCGCACAATATCGGGAGCATGCTTGCGAAAGTAGCGCACAGCCAGCGGATGAAAGGATTCCACACAGTACGGCCCCCGATAGGTCCGCAGCGTTTCCAGCGTGGCCTGCGCCACGGCGGCGGCGCCGCTTTCGTGCTTCACCTCCACAATGAGGGGCACGCGGCCATCCACCAGCGACAACACCTGCGTAAACAGGGGAATGACGGAGCTGTCCGGCAACGGAATGGCGCAAAGCTCCTGGTAGGTCAGGTCGCGAATCCGCCGGTCCACGCCGCATACCCGCTTCAGGCTGCCGTCGTGATGCACTACCAGCTGTCCGTCCCGGGTTAAATGCGCGTCCAGCTCGATGCCGTAGCCGCTTTCCGCCGCCCGGCGAAAGGCTTCCATGCTGTTTTCCGGCACTTGCCGGTTGCCGTCGTGCAGTCCGCGGTGGGCGTACAGCCACCCGCGCAGGGCGCTGTCATCCGGTTTTTTCAGCGCCGGAGCAATCAAGAACAGATACAAAGCCGCCAGCGCCAGCACAATCCACAAAAAGGTCATGCTCAATCATCCCCCACGTCAAAGGCTTCCAGCTTGCTCTTGGGCGGCTGGGGCTTGCTGTCGCCATGCCGGGTCAGGCTGATGGTAACAAAGGACAATGCTACCATGATGGCTGCATAAGGCATCAGCGTGTGATAGCCCACGTGCTCCAACAGCCAGCCGCTCAGGATGGGGGTTACAATCTGGGCCGCCATGGAGAAGGTGTAGTAGTAGCCGGTAAACTTGCCCACATCGCTGCCGCGGGCGATTTCCACCACCATGGGATAGCTGTTCACGTTAATCATGGCCCAGGCCACCCCCACCAGGGCAAACACCACATAGGCCGCCCAGTGGAAGGTGTGGAATACGCCAGCCACGGCAAAGCAGGCTGCCAGCAGCACCACGCCCGCCTGAATCAGGCGTTTGCGCCCAAAACGGGAGCTGAGCATGCCTACGGGCAAATAGCTGAGCACTGCGCCCACGGTAGCCACCATCAGGCAGCGGGAGGCGGAGCCGATGTCGTAGTTCCACTGCACGCTGACATACTTGGTAAAAGCGGTGGTTACGGCGTTGTAGCCCATGAACCACAGCGAAACAGAGGCCAGAATCAGCGCCAGGCTGCGGCGCATGTCCCTGGGCAGGCTGCGGAAGCCGCCCTGGCCCTGGGGCTTTTCTTCCTCGCCGCCCAATTCCTGGTTGATTTTCTCCGCCTCAGCCGCCAGCTTGTTTTCCCGAATGGTCAGCAGCAGCACAAGCACCGATACCGCCATCAGCAGCGAAACCGCCAGGAACAGCAGCGTATAATCGTTGCGTCCGTTTTCGCCCTTGCTGACCAGAAAGCCGGTCACGCCCAAGGTGAACACGCCGCCAAGCGCGCCCATCAAATTGATAATGGCGTTGCCCTTGCTGCGAAGCGGCTTGGGGGTTACATCCGGCATCAGCGCCACGGCGGGCGAACGGTATGTGCCCATGGCCACCAGCAGCAGCGCCAGCACCCCAATGAAAAAGGGCAGGCTGACCGCCCGGTCCGCCACAGGCAGCAGGTTCATCAGCGCCACCGCCGCCGCCGTGCCGCCAAGGATGAAGGGCATGCGCTTGCCCAGCCTGGTTTTGCAGCCGTCGGACAGCTTGCCGAAAAAGGGCAGCAGGAATAGGGCCAGAATGTTATCCAGCGCCATAATAACGCCGGCCACATCATCGCGCATGTGGAAAGTGTTTTTCAGAATCAAGGGAATTACGTTGTCATACAGCTGCCAAAAGGCGCAGATGGACAAAAACGCCATTCCCACCAGCAGCGTGCGTTTGTAGTTCAGCTTCATGAGTGCAAGCCCTCCGTTTCTTCCGTGTGCTATTTCATGCTTTCCAACGCGCTGAGCACCAGCCGGCGGGTGCCTTCTCCGGCGGGAATCAGCGGCAGGCGCATCTCGCCTCCGCACAAGCCCAGCTGCTCCATGGCATACTTGCAGGGAATGGGGCTTACCTCGCTGAACAGGGCTTTTACCAACGGCAGCATGCGGGTCTGCATTTGCAGCGCACCAGCGGCATCGCCCGCAAAATACCGGCTCACCATATCCGCCATGTAGCGCGGGTACAGGTTGGATACAACGGAGATTACGCCCTCCGCCCCCAGCGTCAGCAGGGGGTACACCATATCGTCGTTGCCGGAATACAGGGTCATGCGGCCATCCATGGCCTCCAGCTTTTCCATAATGGAAGGCAGGCTGTAGCTGCTTTCCTTCAAACCAATGAAGCGCCCGCTGGCCGCCAGCTTTTTCAGCACTGCCGGGCCGATATCCAGGTTGGTGCGGCTGGGTACGTTATAGAGAATGACGGGCAGTTCCGTGTGCTCGGCCACGGCCATAAAATGAGCATACAGACCCTCCTGGGTGGTTTTGTTGTAATAAGGCGTTACCACCAGCTGGGCCGCGCAGCCTAAGGAACGGTAGCGGCGTTCGGCGTCAATAACGCTTTGGGTGCAGTTGCTGCCCGTGCCGCAGATAACGGGAATCCGTCCGTCCACGGCTTCCACCGTTTCCCGGATTACCAGTTCCTTTTCCTCCGCGGTCAGGGTGGAGGGCTCGCCGGTGGTGCCGCAGGATACAATGGCGGCGGTGCCTTCCTCCGCCTGCCTGTGCGCCAAAGCGCGCAGGGCCTGCACATCCACCTTTCCGTCCTTCATGGGGGTAACCAGCGCCACGGCGGCGCCACGGAACAAAGGCTGACTGTTCATCATCAGAAGAACCTCCCCTTACTTATGGGGAATGTACCCCATTTTGCACAGATACTCGGCGCTGAGCACGCCGCCGCCCGCAGCGCCCCGCAGGGTGTTGTGGCTCAAGCAAACGAATTTATAATCCATTACTGGGTCGGGCCGCAGCCGGCCGATGGAAACGGCCATGCCGCCCTCCAGTTCCCGGTCCAGGCGGGTTTGGGGCCGTGCCGGATCGTCAAAATAGTGCAGGAACCGCTGCGGCGACGAGGGCAGCTCCAACCCGGCCGTGGCGGGTACGGCATGAACCCACCTGTCCAGGATTTCTTCCATGGAGGGCTTGCGGGCAAACTTCACGCTGACCGCCGCCATGTGGCCGTCGGAAGCCGCTACCCGCAGGCACTGAGCGCTGATAACGGGCTGCGCCGCGTCCACGACGACGCCGTTTTCCACATGGCCAAAAATTTTCAGGGGCTCGCACTCGCTCTTCTCGTCCTCGCCGCCAATGTAGGGAATCACGTTATCCACCATCTCCGGCCAGGTATCAAAGGTTTTGCCAGCGCCGCTGATTGCCTGATAGGTACAGACCATTACCTTTTCCGGGCCGTAGTCCAACAGGGGCCACAGGGCGGGCACATAGCTCTGAATGGAGCAGTTGGGCTTTACGGCGATAAAGCCTGCTTTGGTACCCAGCCGGCGGCGCTGCGCCTCGATAACGGCGGCGTGGGAGCCGTTGATTTCGGGAATCAGCATGGGCACGTCCGGGGTATGGCGGTTGGCGCTGTTATTGGAAATCACCGGCGTTTCCGCCTTGGCGTAGCGCTCTTCCAGGGCGCGAATTTCCTCTTTTTTCATGTTTACGGCGCAAAACACAAAATCCACCTGGCCGGCTACCGCGTCCACATCGTCGGCGTCCAGCACGGTCAGCCCGGCGATGGCCTGAGGAATGGGCGTGCCTTTGAATGACCAGCGGCCCTCTACTGCCTGGGCATAGGTTTTACCGGCGCTGCGGCCGGAGGCGGCCACGCAGGTCACCTGAAACCAGGGATGATTAGCCAGAAGCAGCGTAAACCGCTGCCCTACCATGCCGGTAGCGCCAATAATGCCTACCTTATACTGTTGCATGCCAAAAACCTCCCATTTCTGAATTGGCGTTTCAAACACAGGCTTTCCCAAAGCATCCCGCCCTATGAACCTATGCCGCCGCGGCGGAAATGTGTAAAGAAAGACAAGTTTAAGAATAACATGTCGGTTCAGCCTTGTCAATTCCAATGAAAAACCGCATTGCGCAGGACCGGAAATATGTTATACTAAGCATTGCGCGCCGTTCCAAAAAGGCCCGCCTGCGGCCTTCGGGCGCAAGAAAAGCCCGGCAAGGCGGCCGCAGCTTTCACCTGCCGCAAAGGAGGATGGCTTCATGGCCCAATTCCATTCAAAACCCAACCGCCGCGCCATGCTGCCGGTGGTCTTTTCCCTGGCCTGGCCCACCATGCTGGAGCAGCTGATGCAAACGGCCGTGCAATACATTGACACGGCCATGGTGGGCGCGCTGGGCACGCAGGCCACCGCCGCCGTAGGGGCCACCAGCACCGTCGGCTGGCTGATTGGCAGCTCCATCGGCGCGCTGGGCGTAGGCTTTTTGGCCTATATTGCTCAGGCGTTTGGTGCAAACGAAGCGGACAAGGCGCGGCGAGCCGTGAGCCAGGTGGCGCTGGCTACCTTGGTGGTGGGCGTGCTCTTTACCGCGCTGACCCTGGGGCTCAGCCGTCAGGTGCCTGTGTGGATGCAGGTGGAGGAAGCCCTGCGGGAGCTGGCCGCGGAATACTTTTTCGTGCTGTATACCCCCATGCTGCTGCGCACGGCCCTCATTTTGTTCGGCACGGTGCTGCGAGCGGCGGGCGATACCAAAACGCCCATGCGCATCGGAGTGTGGATGAACCTGCTGAATGTGGCTTTGAACTTTTTGCTGATTTATCAAACCCGCACTGTGCGCCTTTTCTCCCTTTCCGTCACGCTGCCCGGCGCGGGAATGGGCGTTGTGGGCGCGGCCCTAGCCAGCGCCGTCGCCTATGCGGCAGGCGGCGTGGCCATTACGCTGAAGGTGTGGCGGCACCCCAGGGTTTCGCCCCGGGGGCTGAGCCTGCGGCCGGATCCGCATGTGCTGAAGCCCTGCCTGAAGGTGGCCCTGCCCAATATGTTACAGCGTTTCGGCACCTCTTTGGGGTATGTGGCCTTTGCCTCCCTCATCAACGCGCTGGGTGGGCTGGCCACAGCGGCGCACACCATTGCCAATACGGTGGAATCCGCCTTTTACATTCCCGGCTTTGGGATGCAGACGGCTGCTGCCACCCTGGCCGGCAACGCCCTGGGCGCCGGCGACCAAGAGCGCATGAAAGACGTGAGCGCCACCCTCCTTCCCCTGGAAGTGGCGCTGATGATTTTATCCGGCGGGCTGCTGTTCCTGTTTGCGCCACAGCTGATGAGCCTGTTTTCCAAAGATCCGCAGGTGATCGCCCTGGGCGGCCGGGTACTGCGCATGGTGGCTTTATCTGAGCCCTTCTACGGTGTATCCATCGTCGTTGAGGGGCTGATGCAGGGCGTGGGCCGTACCGTAACCCCCTTTGTGTTCAACATCGTTGGCATGTGGGGCGTGCGCATTGCGGGCACCTTTGTATGCACCCGGCTGCTGGGCCTGGGGCTGGTAGCTGCCTGGTCCTGTATGATTGCTCACAATCTGCTGCTGTTTCTTCTTTTCACCATTCACTACGCCAGCGGGCGCTGGAATCCGCTGGCCCGGTCCCTCTCCCAGGCCCAGGTCTAACAGAACGATTCTTTAACTGGAAAGCTGGAGGTTTTGCCCTTGCATCCCCTGATTCGTCACGCCCGCCGGCCTGCGCCCATGACCAGCGGCAGTATTCCCGGGCACCTGATTCGCTACGCCATTCCCGCCGTGCTGGGCAACCTGTTTCAGGTCACCTACAACACGGTGGACTCCATCGTGGTAGGCCGCTTTGCCGGAGCCGGGGCTCTGGCTGCCGTAGGCGTAGCCAACCCTTTGATGAATATCGCCATGTTTTTTATCATCGGCATGGGCATTGGCGCATCCGTGCTGATGAGCGAGTTTTACGGCGCAGGCGACCTGCGCAGCCTGAAACGGGAGCTATCCTCCGCCCTGCTGACCGGTCTGGGCCTGAGTTTAGCCATTTCCCTCCTGTTTTTGCTGCTGGTGCGCCCGCTTTTGTCCCTGTGCAACACGCCTGCGGAAATCTTTGCAGACACCTCCGCCTACCTGCGCATTGTGGCGGGCGGCTTCCTGTTTACGGGGCTGTATAACCTGCTGGCGGCAGCCCTGAAAGCCATTGGCGACACCCGCACCCCGCTGCTGTGTCTGGTGGCCGGGTCGCTGTGCAATGTGGCTTTGGACCTGTGGCTGGTAGGCGGTCTGGGCATGGGCGTGCAGGGCGCCGCCTGGGCCACGGTACTGTCTCAGGCGCTTTCCGCGGCGCTATGCGCGCTGCTGATCTTTCTGAACGCCGAGCCTTTGCGTCTGTCCCGCCGCGATATCTGCATCGAAAAAAGCCTGTTGCGCCGCACCGTCGGCTACAGCTATGCCAGCGCGCTACAGCAAGCAGGCGTATACGTAGGCAAGCTGCTGGTACAAAGCCTGGTGAATCCCCTAGGGGTGAGCGCCATTGCCGCCTTTAACGCCGTAAACCGCATTGACGATTACGCCTTGATTGTAGAGCGCGATATTGCCAGCGGCATTATGGTCATGACTGCGCAAAACCGTGGCGCCAAGCAGCCGGACCGCATGCTGGGCGGCCTTCGCGTGGGTCTGGTGCTGGAAAGCATTTACGGCGCTGTGGTATCGGTGGCCGTGTTCGTTCTGGCTAAGCCTCTGATGGAGTTGTTTGTGGGAGCCCAGGAAACGGAAGTGGCGGCCCTGGGCGTGCGTTATCTTCACCTGATGGGCTTTTTCTATTTTATGCCAGGCATCACCAACGGCTTACAGGGCTACATGCGCGGCATCGGCAAACTGAGCCTGACCATGTATGTAACCTATGCGCAAATGCTGACCCGCGCTCTTTGCACCTGGCTGTTGATTGGCCGCATGGGCATGGACGCCGTGCCCCTGGCCTGCGTAGCGGGCTGGGTGGTGATGCTGGTGTGGGAAATCAGACTGATTGTACACTGGAAAAAAAACGGCCGTCTCCTCACCGCATAGGAGGGGCTTTCTGCCCCCTCCACCCCCGACCAAGGGCACAGCCCCTGATCCCAGGCTCGCGTTGCGGATGCGGAAGCGATGCTTCTGTTTTCGCATGAAAGGCGCATCATAGCTCTGCGTAAGCAAGGGCTCTCTGTCCCAGCCATAATCAAGTGCGAGGCCCGTTTGATATCAGCCATGTTAAACTGGCAAACAGCAAAAGGGCGTTGGGTTTTCTGCGTTGAAAACCCAGCGCCCTTTTTTCAAAAAGCAGAGACTCATCCCTTATTGTCCAGATAATGGGGCCAGTCGGCCTTGAGGTAATAAATGAGGAAGGTGATGGAGCTAAGGCTCCAGGTGAGAGGATATGCCCAGAAAACCAGACGAATATTGCCGGAAGCACGGGCCACCAATGTGATATAACTCACGCGAATCACGCACCAGCATACCATCATGACCAGCATGGGCACAATGGCTCTCCCTGCGCCGCGCATCACACCCGCTACCGCATGGGAAAACGCCAGCAGGCCATAAAACAGGGTAATAATGCGCGCTTCCTGAACGCCGTAGGCCACCACCTGAGGATCGCTGTTAAACAGGGAAATCAGCTGCGGGGCAAACAGATTGACCAAAAGACCTACGCTCTCAGCCAACAGAAAGCAGGAAAAGACGCCAAAGCGCGCTCCCTGCCGGGCCCGGCCGTACTCCTTGGCTCCCAGGTTTTGACCGATAAAGGTGGAAAGAGCCAGTGCAAAGCAATTGATAGGCAAAAAAGCAAAGCCCTCGATTTTGGAGTAAGAGCCGCAGCCCGCCATAGCCATGGAGCCATACACATTGATGCTGGACTGCACCACCAGATTGGCAATGGAAATGATGGAGTTTTGGATTCCGGAAGGAATCCCCATGGTAAGCACCCGCCGCAGCATGGGCATATCAAAGCGAATTTTCCGCACCCACACCCGATAGGGCCCGGTGGCCGTCATCAGCCGCCGGATGCCGAGCAAGGCGCTTACCGCCTGAGAAATAACGGTGGCCAGGGCCGCTCCGTCCACGCCCATGCCCAAAAGCGCCACAAACACCAGATCCAGCGCTACGTTGATAAAGGAGCTCATCAGCAGGTAATACAGCGGATGCTTGCTGTCGCCCACCGCCTGAAAAATACCGTTGGCCGTATTGTAGAGCACCACAAAAACCGCGCCGTAAAAGTAGGTACGAAAGTACAGCAGCGAATTGGGCATCACGTTTTCCGGCGTACCCAGCAATCGCAGCATATGCGGCGAAAGCAGCGTGCCCGCGGCGGTAATCAGCACGCCGGAAACAAGACCGAAAGCCACCGTGGTGTGAACGGCCGTGCTGACCCCTTCATCGTCCTTTGCGCCAAAATAGCGGGAAATGACCACGCTGGCCCCGGTAAAAATACCGCTGAACAGCCCGACAAACAAAAAAATCAGGCTGCCGGACGAACCTACCGCAGCCAGGGCGTCGCTGCCCAAAAAGTTGCCCACCACCAGCGAGTCCACTACATTGTATAGCTGTTGAAACAGATTTCCCCAAAACACCGGCAGGGCAAAGCGCACAATGTGCCGCCAAACGCTGCCCTCCGTCATCCGCGTCGCTTGTTCCCGCATGTTTCCGTCTCCTGCATTTGCTAGGCCGCCCCTCATACGGCAGTCCTTTCGATTATACTCTGCTTTGCGGGGATTGCAAGCCTGAAAATGGCACGGAAAGCTAAAACACGCGTCTTGCGCCCTTGAGGGAAAACGGCTATAATGGAAAGGAGCAGCATGCCTTTTTTTCGCGTGCCGCAATAAATGTCAGCGCCGTATCGTTATCATGAAGGTACGGCGGTAAAAGGGAGCCGTTATGCAGAGAGTGAAACCCAAAATGAGCCGTTCACGGGCGTTTGCGCTTTTGTTTGCGCTTTTGGTCGTTCTCGGCCTGCTGGTGTGGGGCGGCATCCGCCTGTTTACCGCTAAGCCCGCCACCGGCGTTACGGCTTCTCTGCTGCCCTGCCCCTACAGCGACACGGTCAAGCCCTTTGGCCGGAATGTGCTGTACTACGACGGGCTGAGTATTCACTGCATGAGCGATACGGGCGCGGTGCGCTGGTCCTTCCAAATCGGCGCCAACGCCGGATACGACGCCAGCGATACCGTGGTAGCGGCCTGGGTGGGCAGCACCATTTACATCCTGGACCAAAACGGCAACTCAACCTACAACGACAACCTGGGCGAAGAAGTGCAGTTTGCCCGTGCAGGCGCACAGTATGTGGCCGCCGTGGTGGGGGAAACGTCCTCGCCCCGCCTGCTGGTAAAGGACCATACCGGTGCCCACATGGATGAGGAAGCCGATGCCTATGCCGGTCTGATTTTGCTGGACGTGGGCTTTTACGGCAAAAACGGCGAATACATGTGGACCCTGGCGCTGGATGTGTTTGGCACGGCTTCCAACACCATTCTCAACACCTTTGAAGTAGGCAAAATGAACACGGGCGAGGTTTCGCTGGGCGAACCCATCACCTATGCGGTGGTCTATGAAAACAGCAAGCTTCGGGTGATTAACACCCGTAAAATGCTCACCTTCAACGACCGGGGCACAGAGGACACCGCCGCCAGCGTGCTGGTATACGGCTGGCGCTACCTGGCCAGCGAAGTGCCTGAGCGCGGCGATGCGCTGCTGCTGTTTGCGCCCACCTCTCAAACCGAAAACCTGTTTGACCTGCATGAGCTGCGGCTGATTTCCGGCAGCCGCGACAAACGCTACAGCCTGCCAGATACCTGCATCGGCGCAGCCGTATGGAACAAAACCGTATACGCCTTTTCCAAAGGCACACTTTACCGGGCCGGGCAAAACGACAGCCGGTTTTCTACCTACGAGCTGCCTGTGGAAGGCAAGTGCACCCAGCTAATCGGCGTCCTGACCAGCGGAAAGGCGGTTATCGCCTGCGGAGAAGAGGTGTATGTGATTACCCTGCCGCAGGTCATTCACACCCTGAACTAACCTGCGGCCCTGACGAGGGGAGGCAAAACCTGTTGAATATTGTGGATATCGTGATTCTGGTAATCATTGGCCTATGCGTGCTGTGGGGGTTTTACCGCGGCTTCATTCAGTCCGTTCTGAACCTGGCGGGCGGGTTGGTGAGTTTTGCCGGTTCTTTTTTGCTGTTTCCCCACCTGGCGGATGTACTCAGCGCCAATACCGCCATTACCCGTTTCATCAGCACTTATACCGATTCCGGCAGTTTGCTTGGCGATTTGGATCTTTCCAGCCAGGCGGTGAGCTCGTTGAGCCAAAGCGCCATTCAATCCGTCATTCAGCGAGCCAATTTGCCTGCCCCGATTGACACGCTGCTTCAGCACAATCTGGAGCAGCAGGTATTCAGTCCCCTGGGCAACCTGGCCACCAATGTGGGCGACTATGTAAACCAAACCGTGCTTTCCGTCAGCATCAATGTATTGTGTTTCCTGGTGTGCTTTGCCGTGTGCTTTTTGCTTACAACGCTGCTGGTAAACCTGCTGCGGGCGGTTTTTCGTTTTCCCGTTCTCAAGCATCTGGACTGGCTGGCCGGCGGCCTGTTCGGCCTGCTGCTGGGCGTGGTGCTGTGCTTTGCCATCTTTACTGTGCTGCCGTTGCTGGAAAGCGTGGTGCCCATTCCGGAATTTCGCCAGCTTACCCAGCAGAGCGCCCTGGCCCAAATCTTTGAAAACGGAAACCTGATTATTTCCATTATGAATCGAAAGCTGTAGGAGTTTTTTAGCACACAAAGGGCGGCCGAATGACTCGGCCGCCCTTTCTTTGCATGTTGAAAAGGTGGAGGCGCCGCCTCCTGGCGGGGCTTTACGGCAGAGCCCCTTTTCAGCGCTCTGCAGCCGGCCGGAGGCAGGCTTTCCGCTTTGGGTTACAGCAGATGGGCGCAGTCCTTATCAAAGCTGATAAAGGCTTCCTCTCCCATCTCAAACACGCGCTTGTTAATGGGGCAGTTATCACTGATTTTCACCAGCGTGCCGTCAGACAGGCGTACATGGTAGTTCTGGTAACTGCCCATGAAGCAGCTCAATTCCACCGTGCAGGGCAGCATGCCGCTTTCGCCAATGCGAATGGCCTCTGGGCGCAGCACGATTTCCGCATCGTCGTCGGCCTTACGGGCCGTATCGGTTTCCACGGTTACCTCGCGTCCCATCACATCCACCACGCAATCGCACTGGGTGTCCATCTGCTTTACCTTGCCACGAATGAAGTTGGCTTCGCCAATAAAATCAGCCACAAATTCATCCACAGGATGATAGTAGATGTTCTTAGGGCTGCCCATTTGGGCAATAACGCCCTTTTTCATAATGATAATTTGGTCGGAGATGGACATGGCCTCCGACTGATCATGGGTAACATAGATGGCGGTAATGCCCAGCTTTTGCTGAATACGGCGAATTTCGGTGCGCATGGTCACGCGCAGCTTGGCGTCCAGGTTGGACAGCGGTTCATCAAACAGCAGCACGCCAGGCTCCACCACCAGGGCGCGGGCCAGCGCTACGCGCTGCTGCTGGCCGCCGGATAGCTGATTGGTCATACGGCCTTCCATGCCGCCCATTTCCACCAGTTCCAAAATGTCCTTCACACGGCGCTCGATTTCATCCTTGGGCACCTTGCGCAGCTTCAGGCCATAGGCCACGTTGTCAAACACATTGTAATGAGGAAACAGCGCGTAGCTCTGGAATACCATGGCCGTGTCGCGCTTGTTGGGGGTCAGCTCGTTAATGGGCTCCTCGCCCAGGTAAATTTCGCCTTCATCCGGGCTTTCAAAGCCGGCAATCATGCGCAGGGTGGTGGTTTTGCCGCAGCCGGAGGGGCCCAGCAGCGTTACAAAGCTGCCGGGAACAATATCCAGGCTTACATCATGCACGGCGTAAAAATCCTTGCCGGTCTTGGGGTCTTTGTAGATTTTGGAAATATGATCCAGGCGGACGCCCTTGCTGTCCTTTGCCATGTGGATAACCTCCTAACTGGTTTTACTGCGCGGCGGTCTCAGCTTTGACCCGGCGCTTTTGGGGCTTGTCTTCCAGCTTGCGGCTGGTGCCAAAGAATTTCATCGCCAGATTCATCAGCAGAATGGACGCATACACGATGAGAATCAAAATGGTTGCGTAGGCGCAGGCTTCGCCATACTTGCCCTTTTCGGCAAATTCGTTAATCTGAGTGGTAATGAGCAGGAATTGGGGCGTTACCAGCAGAATGATAGCGCTGATGGCGGTGATGGAGCGCACAAAGGTGGTTACCAAACCGCTGAGGAAGCTGTCCTTGATGAGGGGCAGGGTAACGGAGGCAAACACCTTGCCGCTGCCAGCGCCCAGGTCGTAGGCGCTTTCCTCGATGGATTTGTCAATCTGCCGCAGGGCGGAAATGCCGCTGCGGGTGCCCACCGGCAGGCTGCGCACCACAAACACGATGACCAGAATCAGGCCCGTGCCGTAAATGCCCTGCAAAAAGCCGGTTTTGAATACGCCATTGGCAAAGCCGCGAATGTAGCCCACGCCCAGCACCGTGCCGGGCACGGCCATGGCCAGCATGCTCACAAACTCAATCAGGCCCTTGGTTTTGAACTTCTTTTTCACCACCAGGTAGCTGATAATCATGGAAAGCAGCGCCGTAATGGGCGAAGCAATCAGGCTGAGGATGAAGGAATCGCGGAAAGCCTTCATGCCGCCATACTTAAAGATGTAGGCGAAGTGATCCCACACCAGGCTGTAATTGCGGCCCCACAGCTTGAACAGCGCGCCGAACGGAACGCTGATGTACATCAAAATGACAAACACGCTGACCAGACTGCACAGAATGGTCAGGGGCACGGTAACGCTCTTGTCGCTGATGAGCATGCGCGCCCGGCTGGCCTTGCCGGTGAGGGTGGCGTAAGTGCGCTTTTCCAAATAGTACTTCTGAATGAGAAACAGCACCAGGGTCAGGCTCAGCAGCACCACAGCCATGGCGCTGGCGCCGGCCTTGTCGTAGGCGCCGGTCACTTGCAGATAAATGGTGGTGGCCAGGGTATCGTAGCTGCCGCCAATCATCATGGGGTTGGCAAAATCGGCCACGGACTCGATGAACGTGACCAGGAAAGCGTTGCCCAGGCCGGGCAGCATCAGCGGAAGGGTTACGGTAGTAAACACCTTCCAGCGGCTGGCGCCCATGTCGCGGCTGGCCTCCTCCAGAGAGGGGTCGATGTTTTTCAGAAGGCCCTTGAGCATCATGTAGCACACCGGGAAAAAGGTGAGCGTCTGCACAATGGCAATGCCCTGCAGGCCATAAATATCGGAGTCATAGATTCCCAGCAGGCTGCGGGTAATGAGGCCTGAGCGGCCGAAAAGCAGAATCATGCTCAAGCTGAGCACAAAGGGGGGAGAAACCACGGGCAGCATGCTGACCACATCGAACAGCTTTTTCACAATGCGGGAGCGCACACGCACGTACACATCCACATAAGCAAACAGCAGGCCCAGCACCGTAGAGCCGATGCCCACGATAAAGCCCAGCACCAGCGTATTGGAAAACGCCTTGCGGAAGGTGCCCATGTTCAGCACCCGTTTGAATACGTCCAGGGTAAACCTGCCGTCGCTGGCAATGCTGTCCACCAGCAGCACCAGCAAGGGATACAGTATGAATAGCGAAAGGAAAATGAGCAAAACCACAATGGTGGACACCATAACGGGGTCGCCGAACAGCTTTTTGCGATCCAGCCTTGCGCTTTGCGCCTTGTCCAACTGCATTGCCTAGCCCCCTTCAAAATTTGCTGGTCAAGCCAATTCAGGGGCGGCGTAACGCCGCCCCCGATGTTTTCTTGCTTTTGCGCAGATTATTCCGTCTTGAAACGATCGTCCGCAGCAGCGCCCAGAGCGTTAAAGAAGTCCTCAACGTACTTGGAGGTGTTGGCCTTGGCGTCTTCAAAGTCGTAATCGATCACGTTGTCGGGATCCAGACCAAACTCAGCGGCTTCCTTGGGCTGCTCGGCATTGTCGATGACCAGGAACTGATAGCTCTCGTTCTCCTTGGCCAGGTTCACGCACTCGGGGCTCAGAGCATACTCGATCCACAGCTTGGCAGCGTTGGAATGCTTGGCGCCCTTGAAGATGGCGGTAGCGCCGATTTCGAAGCTGGTGCCTTCTTCAGGAATGACCAGAGCGATGTTGTCATAGCCCATCAAAATCTGGGTGATGCCATCATGCAGGAAACCGATGCCGATGACGCACTCGCCCAGGCCCACCTTCTTGGAGGGGCCGGAGCCGCTCTTGGTGTACTGGGCAATGTTCTTGTCCAGGTCCACAAAGTACTGCA
>CAKTUS010000060.1 GCA_934621485.1 uncultured Clostridia bacterium | reverse complement strand
AGCTCCTGGAGTTTTTCCCGCAATTCTTCTATCTTCATACCACTCCATTATATCACTTTTTAAATGCTGTTGCCCTGGCCGTCAGGCCGTTTACAGGCCCATGGAGCGGCGGCTTGTTACACATATTGCGCGCCTTGTAGAAGGAATCAGGCCCCTTTGTCTTGAACGTCTGCCGCTGGAAAACAAAAAACGCCGAACGGCGATTGCCAAAACCGGAGTTGCAGAAGGCGGAGCGGTTGCTCAAACGCGGGAAGGACAACCGCCGTAGTCCTTCCGCGTTTTGCGCCCCACCTGCGTGTCGCTACGGTTGTGCCCACTGGGCGCCCGCTTCTCTCCAGCGCCTGCCGGGCTTTTAGGGACGCAGCCCCTAAGCCTTGTACCAAGCGTTTTTCCCGCGAACCGGCGTTGCGACGGTCGCAGACGCCGGCCACCGATAAGGGGGCAAGGAGCTGAAGCCTGGCTTTGGGCGAGCTTGAGCAGCATTTCCGATTTCTCATCGCTTGCCTGCTCCAATCTTTCCAAACGCAGGCGGGGAGGCGCAGCAAGCCTTGAAAGCCTGCGGGCACAAGCGCCGTCAGACCCGTAAGCCCGGCGAGCGTGAACAGAAACGAACGAAACGCTCATCAGACGGGAAGCGCCTGTTTCCGCCGCAAAGCAGCCGGGCTTTTTGACGTTCCGAGCTTTCATTTTCCGCTGTCACCATAGTTTTTCAGCACTCGGGCGGAAGGATCGTCCACATCGCATCCAGGCCAGGTACGGTTAGGCATCCAGAAATCCTGAATCATGGCCGCCTGACCTGGATAGTAAGCTTCAAACAGGTCACGGTACAGCAAGCTTTCCTTGGTAAAGGGCCTGGCGAAAGCATAGGCTTCACAGCCACGCCGGAAGGCTTCGTCCGTATATTGCGTTTCCGCATAAGCCTTCAAATCATCCACCATCGAATGACCCACAGCGTCGCTGAAGGCGGCCTTTTGCCGCCACAGAATGGAAGGTGGCAGAAGGCCGTCGTTTTCAAAGGCATGCCGCAGCAGATATTTGCCCATTTGATGCCGGTTCATTTTCAGCACAGGGTCAATGGCCATGGCGTAGTGCGCAAAAGCCAGGTCGCCAAAGGGCACGCGGGCTTCCAGCGAGTTTACCGAAATGCAGCGGTCCGCTCGAAGCACATCGTACATGTGCAATTCCCGCACCCGTTTTTCCGCCTCCTGCTGGAAAGCGGCGGCGTCCGGTGCAAAATCGGTGTATTTATAGCCGAACAGTTCGTCGGAAATTTCTCCGGTCAGCAGCACCCGAATATCGGTATGCTCATGAATATGCTTGCAAACCAGGTACATGCCAATGCTGGCGCGAATGGTGGTGATATCGTAGGTGCCAAGCAGCTTGACCACCGGCTCCAGCGCCTCCAACACATTCTCTCGGGAAATGATAACCTCGGTATGCCGGCTGCCGATGAAATCGGCTACCTGCCGGGCGTATTTCAAATCAATGGCGTCCGTGTCCATGCCAATGGAAAAGGTGCGAATGGGCTTGCCCAGCTTGCGGGCGGCAATGGCGCATACCAGCGAGCTGTCCAGGCCACCGCTGAGCAGAAAGCCTACCGGCGCATCGGCGTCCAGCCGCTTTTCCACCCCGGCAATCAGCAAATCGTGCAGACCGCGGCAAACCGTTTCTTCATCCTGCATGATAAACTGATCCACATGAGTCAGATCGGCATAACGGGTAAACCGGCCGTCGGCCCAGTAGCAGCCCGGCGGAAAGGGCAGAATGGTATCGCACAGACCCATCAGGTTTTGGGGCTCGCTGGCAAAGGCCATGGAGCCGTCCGCCGTGCGGCCATAATACAGCGGCCGGATGCCGATCGGATCGCGGGCGGCCACCAGACTGCCCCGCTTTGCATCATACAGAATCAGCGCAAACTCCGCGTCCAGTGTTTGGAACATATCCAGTCCATACTCCCGGTACAGGGGCAGCAGAATCTCGCAGTCCGAATCGCTGTGGAAAACGTATTTTTCCTTCAGCCGCTGGCGAATCGGCCGAAAGCCGTATAGCTCCCCGTTGCATACCACATAGCTGCCGTCCATTTCAAAGGGCTGCATGCCGCTTTCGTCCAGCCCCATAATGGCCAGACGATGAAAGCCCAGGTATCCGCAGGGCACCTCCGCCAGGCGGGACATATCCGGCCCGCGGGACAGCGTACGGTCAAAATGCTCCCGAAGTTGCTGCACAGGGATGGTTTTGGTTTCCACGCCGAAAATCGAACACATAAAAAGCACCTCCGAATTCAAATCGCGGCTCTCTTCCTGATTTTTCAGGACGAAGGCCGCTCTCCGTGGTGCCACCTGATTTGCTTCTTCATGCGAGCTCTAACAAGCTCCGGCCGCTGTAACGTGCGGCCAATCCGCCTCTCCTACTGGCCCCTCCGTAAGGGGCGTTCCGTTCGGACTCGGAAGGGTTCTTTCCCCCGAACCGTCCGCGAACGTCTCAGCGTTGTCCGCTCTCTGTGGGCACGGGCTTCGGGGTACTTTGCTTCCTCAACGCGATGAACTATGAAATTAAAAAACAGGCAAGGGAAACAGGAGGACTTTCGTCCGTCTGGCACCCTCGCCATGGATGGGAGTATACAAAAAGCCGGGCCGCCTGTCAAGCCTTTGTGGGATGAATACAGCAAAAAAACAGTTGCGCCGCCATCCATATTTGACAGGTTATGTGCAAAAGACTATACTGAACCGATTCCATTCATAGGGATGTGGGTTTATGACCAAAGAATCGGCTTTTGAGCTTTGGCGGCAAAGCCTGCCGGAAAAGGGACAAAACCTGCTGGACGATCATTTTGCCCAGTGGAACGGACGCATTGCCCTGCCCCGCAGGGAACGGCAGCTCTTGTGCGCAGACTGCGAAAACGCGCTGCTGTGGTATCAGGAAAACGGCGTGCCCCTGGAAGAGGCGCTCAAAAGGCTGGCCCCGGAAAACCTGGGCGGCTTTTATATTCGTCCGGCCGTTCTGTGGTATTCTCTGGACGATGCGGCCAAGGTGTATCCCCTGTCCATGAAGCATGGCCAAATGGCGGTTTTTCGCCTGTCCATGTACCTGAAAACCCCTGTTGCAGCCCCGTTATTACAAATGGCGCTGAACTTCACCATTCAGCGGTTTCCCGGCTTTGCCACCACAGTGAAAAAGGGCTTTTTCTGGCACTATCTGGACGCTACCAAACGGCGTTATTCCGTGGAGGCGGAAAACGAGCCGCCGGTACGGCCGCTTCGCATTGCCGACAGCGGTTCCCAAAGTTTCCGACTGCTGTATTACCGCAACCGCATCAGCCTGGAGATGTTCCATATTTTAACGGATGCGGCAGGCGGCCTGGTGTTTTTGAAAACCCTGACGGCGGAGTACCTGCGCCTGTGCGGCGTAGACTATGCGCCCTCGGAGGGTGTTTTAGACGTACATCAGGCTCCCGGCGTTCGGGAAACGGAAAACGCCTTTTTGCTGGCGGACCGTGAGGGCAAATCCTCCGGGCTTACCGACCGGGCGGCCCTGCAACTGGGCGGCCGGTTGGCCTATGCCCGCCCCTGCCAAATCGTGCAGTTTCAAATGGACGCGGACCAGCTGCACCAGGCGGCCCGGGCCCGTGGAGCCACAGTAACGGCCTACATTCTGTCGCTGATGCTGCTGGCCTGCCGCCGCGCCACCGATGAAACCAACGGCGACTTGAGTATTCAGGTGCCGGTGGACATGCGCAAGTATTTTTCATCTCCCACACTGCGCAATTTTTCCATGTATTGCGGAATCCGTCTGCCCGCGGCCCAGGTGGAGCCCGGTCCGCAGCTGATTGCGGAAGTTTCCCGCCAGTTGAAAGAAAAAGCGGCGCTGGAGCCCATGATGGAGATGATTCACTCTTCCACCCGGCTGGTCAGCTCGGTGCGCTACATTCCGCTGTTTATCAAGGCGCCTGTCACCCGTTTTTTCTACGGCTTTCTGGGCGACCGCATCTTCAGCAACACCCTGTCCAACCTGGGGGTCGTGCATATGCCGCCGGAGCTGGCCGGCGAGCTGGAAGGCATGGATTTTGTGCTGGGTACCTCCTTTTCCAACCGGGCGGGCTGCGGCATGGTAACGCTGAACGGCGTTACCATGCTGAGCGTTTCCAAGCACACGGAGGATCCCTCCTTTGAGGACGCCATGTACCGCCTGCTTTGCGCGGACGGTATCATACCGCAAGTGAAAGGAAGCATGCTGTATGAAGCTTGAGCCAAATTACCCCAAGCCCTCGCGGCGAGCCTCCCGGCGTTTGGGGGTTATCCGCTGGTGCCGCTGGCCCTTCCTGGCGGCGGCGTTATGCTGCCCGCTGATCAACCTGTGCACAGGCGGCAAATCCTGGAGCGTGGTGGTGCTTTGGACCATGTGGATGGCCTGGAGCGATTTGTTCTCTCCCACCATGGTGGATTACAACCGTACCAACCAGAGCATACGCCTGATTGTGCAGTGTTGTATTCTGCTGTTTCTCATCGACTGGCTGCTGGCTCCCGGCTGGGCGCTGCTGGTGGTGCCGGTAGTGGCCGCCGGCGGATTGATGGTAGCGGCCATCCTGTATTTTTCCGATTTTGCCCGCCAGCGGCAAAACGTGACGCCTTTGCTTTTGCTGTGCATTGTATGCCTGCTGTATGCAGCCGGTTTTCTGGCCGCCCAGCGGTCCAGCTGGTCCGTTATTACGCTGGAAAGCGTGTCCGTCGTGCTGCTCATCGCCCTCATCGCCAGTTCCGGCAAGGAGCTGCTTCGGAGCCTGCAAAAATACTTTCACGTAAAGGGATAAGCCTGACCCAAAAACGCAGCGCCAGCAGGCCTGCGGAGCCGCGCACGCCGCCCGCCGGCGGTTCAAAGCTTTTTTTCGCCGGCTTTCAGTCGCCTGATGAAACCAAACAAGCGCGCCTGGCTGAGCAAAGCATTTGGGTTTTTATCAAAAAACAGTCTCTCGCCCGCCCGTTTCTCCGATAAACGGGAAACGCAGGCGGGCTTTGCGTTACGGCTGCGCCGCCGGAAACCACATGATTTTTTCAATGGGCATGTCGCTGTCTTTCTGAACGGCTTGTAAAATGCGGGTTTCATCCCATCCCGTAGCAAACGCCGGCTGAAAATTGTTGTTTGGAATTGCGCTGGAGGTAAGCACGGGCAGCAGGCGAAGCTCCACCCCCTCATAGCGGTCGCCGGTAAAGCGCAGCGCCGCCTGCACCACCAGGCCGTCAAAGGTTTTCATCTCATGCGTGCCGCCAAACACCAGGTTTCCCAAGCTGTACACCACCACACCCTTTCCACGCTGCTCAATGCCCTGCACCACATGGGGATGGGTGCCAATGAGAAGGTCTGCCCCGGCAGCGATGGCCGCATCCGCCATTTCCTCCTGGCGCTTGTTGTGGGTGGGACTGTATTCCTTGCCCCAATGACAGGCGTAGACAATCACATCGCAGCCTGCCTCCTTCAGATACTGCAAGTCCTCCAGCATTTCGGAGGGTTTTTGCCGCCACACTGTTTCCCGGCAGCCTGCAAAGCCGATTTTGTGCCCGTTTTTCTCATAAATGTATCGGTATGTATAGCCGCTGTAGTAAACACCAGCCTCCTCCAGGGCCTGAATGGTGCTGGCCCGTCCGGTGCGGCCAAAATCGATGTAGTGGTTATTGGCTACGTTCACATGCTCGATGGAAGCGCCGGTCAGCATTTGCGTATAAGAAGGCTCGCCCCGAAAGGTGTAGCGTTTGGCGCGCTCATGCCCCTTGCTGCTCTTTTGCAGCACCACCTCCAGGTTGACGGTTGAAAAATCATCGGTTTCAAAGGGCTGGCGAATTTGTGCGAAGCACCAGTCCATGCCTTTTTCCTGAACAAGGGCGTCAAAGGTGTTTGATTTCTTTTTCCAACGCTGCCGTGTGCCCAGCACGCAATCGCCCCCAAAGGTGAGCACAATTTCCTCTGCCAGAGAGAAAAAAGGCAGCAGTACCAACGCCAGCAGGCACAGATACAGCGCCGTTTTTTTTCGTTTCTTCATCATGGGTTTGTTCCTTTCCACGCCGGTACGGGACCGTTCTTTTGTCAATCGTTTTCCCCTTGCTAGACGGTTGGCGTGTGCCAAAGGTTTTGCGCCCAAAGAAAATTTGAAAAAGAGTCCGGACTGTCGAAATAATCCGGATGGTATCGGGGGACGCGCACTCCGGTTTTTGTTCAAAATGCCCCCGTTTCGAGCGGTTGGTCAGAAAAGCTAAAGCTATGAGTTTTATTCGTCAAACCCTGTTCAGATACGTAGATAACAATCCTGCGCAGCACTGCATACAGAAGGATTCCACTGCTTTTAGCAGTGGCAGGGCAAGTGGCATAAAAGGCAGACCTTCAGAGCGCGTGTACGCTGACTCTCCTATGCCCGTCAGCCATCCGGCTTTGCCGGCAAACGGCGGCGTGTACGTCGGAGCCTTGCGGTGCAAGGCTTTTCTTATGTCCTTTGCCGTCCGGCGATTTTTTTGACGTTCCGGGCTCAAACGCTCGATAAAGAATAAAGCGGTCTTGATTTCTCCTATCTCCGGCCTTTTTCCGCATTTTTCGGCCAAACGCCGGTTGACATTGCCGTCTATGAAAGCTACAATAGATAAGGAGTACTGGAAAGAATCGTTACAGTAAACTGGATGGAGGAATTTTCCGTGCGCGAGGAACGGCTGCTCAGCGTGGGTATTGACATTGGCACCTCTACCACGCAGTGCGTGTTTAGCACGTTGACGCTCAGCAACCTGGCCTCCTCGTTTTCCGTACCCCGTATCCAGATTACCGATAAGCGGGTGCTTTACCGTGCGCCTGTGCGGCTAACGCCCCTTTTGAGCGCTGATACCATTGATACGCAGGAGCTGGAACGAATGATTTCCGCAGATTACGCGGAGGCGGGCATCGTGCCCAAAAACATCCAGCTGGGCGCGGTCATCATTACCGGCGAAACAGCCCGCAAGCAAAACGCCCGGGCGGTAACGCAGGCGCTGTCCCGGCTGGCGGGCGACTTTGTGGTGGCCACCGCCGGTCCTGCGCTGGAAAGCATTTTGGCCGGGCGCGGCAGCGGCGCGGCGGAATTATCCCGCGCCACGGGAAAAACGGTGCTGAATCTGGACATCGGCGGCGGTACCACCAATATGGCGTTGTTTGACCGGGGCGATCCGATCGCGGACGGCTGTCTGGACATTGGCGGACGTTTGCTGTGCTTTGAAGAGGACAACGAAACGGTTCTCTCCTTCACAGGGCAGATGGAGCGCATAGCGGCAGATATTGGCCTGTCGCTGGCCGTTGGCCAGCGGCTGCCTTTCCAGCAGCAGGCCGCCCTATGCCGCCGCATGGCCGACATTCTGGAAGAAGCGGCGGGTTTCCGCCCCCGCACGCCCCTTCATGACGCGCTCACGGTGGAGCACGCATTGCCCCGGGACATTGCCCCGGCGCTGTTCACCTTTTCCGGCGGCGTTGCGGACTGCGTTTATGGGTGCGAACAGCACCCCATGCTCTTTCATGACCTGGGCAGCCGGCTGGGACAGGCCGTCCATCAATCTTTGTTTTTCACGCAGGGCCGGGTGGAACGGCCTAAAGAAACCAGTCATGCCACCGTCATCGGGGCGGGCGCATACAGCGTTTCCGTTTCGGGCAGTACCATTACCTACCAGGGCATGCAGTTTCCCATGCCATCGCTGCCCGCAGGCAAGGTACGCCTGACCTGCGAAGCGGATTTGGCCTCCCTGGAGGACGCTGTCAAAGAGCAGTACCGCATCTTTGACGGCGAGTGCGCCATTTATATGGACGGGATTCAATCGCCCTCCTACGCGATGCTTGAGGCCGCCGCCCAGCGGCTGGCCCGGGCCATGGAGCCCTTTTCTCCCAAGGTGGTCATTTTGCGTCAGGATATGGCCAAGGCGCTTGGGCAGGCGCTCAGCCGCCAGTGGCCTGAGGGCACGCCGTTTTTGTGCATCGACGGCATCTCCCTTGCCTACGGCGACACGCTGGACATCGGCGCGCCGCTGTCGAACGGACGGGTGATTCCTGTGATTGTGAAAACCTTTGCTTTTGCCGAAGAAAAATAGGAGGTGAACGCTTTGCAGTTAAGCGTTTGTCTGGGAGGCCACACCTATTCCTTCCGGGATGTACGGGAAGTGATGGGCAAAGCCAACGACGAGAAATCCGGCGACCGGCTTGCAGGCGTAGCGGCTGAAACGCCCCAGGAACGCGTGGCCGCCCGCGTTGTGCTGAGTCGGCTGACGGTGAAGGACATTTGCGAAAATCCCGCCGTGCCCTACGAGCAGGACGAGGTCACCCGCCTGATTCTGGACGATTTGAATCTGCACATTTACCGCGAGCTTCAATCGCTGACCATCGGCGAATTGCGGGAGCGTATTCTGGCTGCGCAGCCGGAGGAACTGACCCGCCTGCGCCGCGGCCTGTCCAGCGAGGTCATCGCCGCCGTGTGCAAGCTGATGTCCAATTTGGACCTCATTTATGCCGCCGCCAAAATCCGAGTGGAAGCCACCTGCGTCACCACCATCGGCAAGCCGGGCACTCTGTCGGTGCGCTTGCAGCCCAATCATCCCACCGATGATGTGGAGGGCATTACCGCCTCTGTTCTGGAGGGCCTGTCCTACGGCGCAGGCGACGCAGTGATCGGCTTGAACCCGGTGGACGCCTCCACAGCCAGCGTCCATGCCATTCTGAGCCGGTTTCAGGAGCTAAAGCAAAAATACGACATTCCCACCCAAATCTGCGTGCTGGCTCATGTGACCACTCAGATGGAAGCCATGGCCAAGGGCGCGCCCTGCGACCTGATGTTCCAAAGCATCGCCGGCAGCGAAAAGGGCAACGCCGCCTTTGGTATCAGCAATGCGCTGATTGCCGACGCCAAGGACCTGATGGCCCGGGAGGGCACGTCTCACGGCCCCAATCAGCTGTACTTTGAAACCGGTCAGGGCAGCGAGCTTTCCTCCGACGCTCACAACGGCTGGGATCAGGTAACCATGGAGGCCCGCTGCTACGGCTTTGCGCGGCACTTCTCCCCCTTCCTGGTCAATACGGTGGTGGGCTTTATCGGGCCGGAATACCTGTACGACAACCGCCAGTTCATTCGCGCCGGGTTAGAGGACCATTTCATGGGCAAGCTGCACGGCCTGCCCATGGGCTGCGACTGCTGCTATACCAACCATATGCGCGCCGACCAGTACGATAACGAAAACCTGGCTGTGCTGCTGGCTGCCGCTGGTTGCAACTATTTCATGGGTGTGCCCCATGGCGACGACGTCATGCTCAACTACCAGTCCACCGGCTACCACGACGTGGCCGCTGTGCGCGAAACCCTGCGTTTGCAGCCCATCGAGCCTTTTGCCCGCTGGCTGGAAAAGTGGGGCGTATGGCAGGATGGCCGGCTGGGCCCCAATGCCGGAGACGCATCGATTTTTCTGTAGGAGTGAAGGCTCATGACCGAACAAGAGTTGCGTGCCATGGTGGAGCAAATGCTTCGCAACATGGACGACGGATCCGCCGCTTCCCAAGCGCCGGAAGCCCCGGCAGAAGCGCTGCCGGATATTGCCAAGACGGATTTGCGCCGCCAGTATCTGGTGAAACATCCCCATGACCAGCAGGCGTTTATGGTCATGAAGGAGCGCACCCCTGCCCGCATTGGCGTAGGCCGCGCCGGCGCGCGCTACCGCACGGAAACCATGCTGCGCTTTCAGGCAGACCATGCCTCCGCCCAGGCCGCCGTGTTTTCCGATGTGCCCAAGGAGTGGCTGGATCAGCAGCATTTGCCCGTATATCAAACCCGCTGCCAGAACCGGGAGGAGTTTTTGACCCGGCCGGATTTGGGCCGCGTGTTTGACCCGGAGGTGCTCAAGACCATTCGTTCCACCATTCCCGCCGATGCGCGGGTGGTGCTCTATGTGGCCGACGGGCTGTCCTCCAGCGCTGTGGAAGCCAATACGCCCGACATGCTGCCGGTGATTCGCAAAGGGCTGGAAGGGCTGGGCGTCAAAACCAACGAACCTTTCTTCGTGCGTTTTGGCCGCGTGGCTACGGAGGACCAGATCGGCGACGGGCTGAATGCCGAAGTCGTTTGCGTGCTGCTGGGCGAACGGCCCGGACTGGTAACCGCCGACAGCATGAGCGCTTATATTGCTTATAAGCCCACTGTTGGCATGGCCGAAAGCCGCCGCACGGTGCTAGCCAACATTCACCGGGGCGGCACACCGCCGGTGGAGGCGGCCGCCCACATTGTGGACCTGATTCACCTGATGCTGGAAAAGAAGGTCAGCGGCATTGAACTGCCTATCTAACGGGGAAAGGAGCACGCATCATGCTGGGAGATCGTATGCCGGCCAGGGTGCTGGCCCTGCGGCTGATTCCGCGGGTGGACGCCGGGCTGCGCCGGCAGCTGAAGCTGGACGATTCCGCGCAGTCTTTGGGCCTGATAACCTGCGACAGCGACGATGTAGGCTATACCGCCTTGGACGAAGCTACCAAAAAAGCCGCTGTGTCCGTCTGCTACGCCCAGTCCATGTATGCGGGCGCAGCCAATGCAAACACGGCGCTGGCAGGCGAGTTTTTGGGTATTTTAGCCGGTGAAACCCCTGCGGCAGTGGAAAGCGGGCTTGCTGCCGCCAAGCGGACAATTGAGCAGGACGCCTGCTTCTTTTCCGCCAGCGATGACGATTCCGTTGTCTATTACGCTCACTGCATTTCCCGCACCGGCACCTATTTATCCAAAGCCAACGGAATTCCCGTGGGCTCGCCCCTGGCTTATCTCATTGCGCCGCCGCTGGAAAGCATTTATGCCCTGGATAAGGCCCTCAAGGCCGCTCAGGTTACCGTAGCGGCGTTTTACGGTCCTCCCTCCCCCACCAATTTCGGCGGCGCGCTGCTGACCGGCAGCCAGTCGAGCTGTCAGGCGGCTTGCGACGCTTTTGCCAAGGCTGTGATGGAAGTGGCCCGAACCCCGGTGGAACGATTAGGCTGATTTTTCAGCGTTGAACAATCGAAAGGAGTTTTTTTGTCATGGATCGCGAACGTATTGCGCTGGGTATGGTGGAAACCAAAGGCTTGGTGGGCTCCATTGAGGCCGCCGACGCCATGGTGAAGGCGGCTGAGGTACACCTGATTGGAAAAGTACACGTAGGCGGCGGACTGGTCACCGTGATGGTTCGCGGCGACGTGGGCGCTGTAAAGGCCGCTACTGACGCGGGCGCTGCGGCGGCTCAGCGGGTGGGCGAATTGGTAAGCGTGCATGTTATTCCCCGTCCCCACGAGGATGTTGAAGCCATTCTCCCCCATCTGGACTAAGCCTTTTTCTCTCCTGAAAGGAGTCTTTTTCCATGCGGTATTTAACCGAGCATGAGTTGCGGGAGCAGTTTGCCGGCGGCACTCCGTCTCAATATCAGTTGCCGGTGGATTGCCGGCTGACCCCTTTGGCACGGGATTATTTATCCGAATCCGGGCTTTTGCGGGAAAACGGCGCGGCGCAGCCATCATCCACGGCGAAAGCGCCCAAACCGGAGCATATGACCCATTTGAACGGCCGGGAACTGGTCAGCAAGCAGCATCCTCGGATTGTTCTTCGGGGAAAGCTGGACACGTTGGAAAGCGAAATTCTGCTGATGATGACCCAGTACGACGAACCCTGGCGCGGCAAGCTTCGGGACGCTCTGATGTTGGTGCGCCAGATTCTGGCGGTGGATGTGAAGGAAACCGCGCTGCCGCCCTGGACTCTGGATGGCATGGATGCGGAAAAGGTGCACCGCTGCTCCCACCACCCGGAAGAGTTTGGCTTCCAGGGCCACATTCTGCCCGCGCCGGAGCAGGGCTTGCTGGCGGCTCAGTTCAACCGTCTGCGCGCGTTGAGCCGCGAGGTGGAGCTGGTGGCGGTAAGCGCCTATCGTCAGGGCGATCATTTGGACCATCCGGACAGCATTTTGGCGCTGAACCGGCTTTCCAGCTACTTCTATGTATTGCAGCTTCAGGCGGCGCGAGGCCGGGCCTGAAGCAACAGATCATCGCAAAAAAGGAGTGGTGTCCCTCATGGAACAGTTCATCTTTGCTCATCGGGGCGCATCCGGCTACGCGCCGGAAAACACGCTGGAGGCGTTTGACCTGGCGGTTAAGCAGGGCGCTCACGGCGTGGAACTGGACGTACACCTGACCCGGGATGGCCAGCTGGTGGTAGCTCATGATGAAACCATCAACCGTTGCTCCACCGGCGAGGGGCTCATTTGCCAAATGACCCTGAAGGAACTGAAAGCCCTGAAATTCAACAAGACCTTCCCCGAATACAGGACGGCTACCATCCCGACGCTGGAGGAGGTCTTGCAGCTTTTGAAGCCTTCCGGACTGTATATCAATGTGGAGCTGAAAAACAGCTATATCGATTATCCGGGACTTGAAAAGAAAACCATTGAATTGGCCGCAAAGGAAGACATGTTGAACCACATTCTGTTTTCTTCCTTCAATCATTTCAGCCTGAAGCGAATCAAGCAGATGGATGAAAGCCTGTACTGCGGTCTGCTGTACGAGGCCACCCTGGTTACCCCATGGGCTTATGCGGTGATGCTTGGGATGGACGCCATTCATCCTCACTTTTCCGAGGTGTTGTTCACCAAGGACGAATGTCGCCTTGCACACAAGGCGGATGTGCAGGTGAACCCCTGGACCGTGAACAGTGAAGAAGAGCTTCGCGCCACCATTCAGGCGGGCGCGGACCGTATCATTACCAATTACCCGGACCGCGCCCTGAAATGCCTGAACGCAAAAGCCTGATTCTTACAGGTGGATGTGTTCCGTCAAGCCGTCAATGTAAAAGGGCGGCAGTTCTGCCTGAATGAGCGGGCGGGCATACTGCAAAAAGGGATGCTGCATATCGGTATAGGTGTCGTTGATCCAGTTCAGCGGCACCTTTTTTTCCAGATTGGCCACCGCATGCACCGGCACCAGCTCTGTGGTCATCTGGTAGGGATCGTCCGAAATGCGGCGGATGCTGACCATCTGTCCGCTGCGCCCCTCTTGAGCCGCTTTAACGGCTGCGCCGCCCACCTGATAGGCTTCGGAAATATCGGTGCGGCTGGTTAGGTGGCTGGCGCAGCGCTGTAAGGTGCTCAACTCAATGCAACGGGTTTTGGTCTTCAGTTTTTGGGCCACCTGATTGGACAAATAACGGGCCGTGCCGGTTAGATTGGTGTGACCAAAGGCGTCGGCAAAACGCGCGTCATCCGACAATTCGCACACATACCGGCCGTCCTCCAGCTTCACGCCTTCACTGACTGCGATAACGATAGAGGCTTTTTTCTTTTGCATATCGGCCACTTTGTCAATAAAGCGGTCTACATGGAAGGGAATTTCCGGCAGACAAATCATGTTCACGCCGTCGCAATCCTCGCCCCTGGCCAAAGCGGCGGCGGCTGTCAGCCAGCCGGCGTTGCGGCCCATGATTTCCACGATGGTTACATAAGGCGTGCCATAAACCGTAGCGTCCAGAATCAGTTCCTTCATCACCACGGCAATATACTTGGCGGCGGAGCCGTAGCCCGGAGTGTGATCGGTCATCACCAGGTCGTTGTCGATGGTTTTGGGCACGCCGATGAAGCGAATCTCACTGCCGATGGCCTGGCCATAGGCGCTGAGCTTGCTGATGGTATCCATGCTGTCATTGCCGCCGATGTAGAAAAAGGCGCCGATATTCAGTTTTTCCAGCAGTGCAAAAACCTGCTGATACGGCGCTTCCTCCTGATCCGCCTGTGGCAGGCGATAGCGGCAGGAGCCTAAATAAGCCCCCGGCGTGCGCTTGAGCAGTTCAAAGCTGATGTAATCCGGCAGCTTTTCGCTCAAATCCACCACACGCCCCTCCAGCAGGCCGCGAATCCCGTTTTCCATACCATAAATGTGCTTCACGCCCCGGCGTTGAGCGTTTTGAAACACACCCGCCAGCGTGGCGTTGATAACGGCCGTCGGGCCGCCGCTTTGCCCCACAATGATGTTCTTTTCCATGTTTTCCAGCCTCCCCTATGCTTCTTCAAAAAAATCCGCGTATTTTTCGCGAAGGGTGTTTTCCTGGATAATCAGGCTTTCCAGATGCACGTTCAGCCGCCTGGCCGCCCCGGCGGCGTCGCCTGTTTCAAAGGCGCGCAGCAGGCTTTCATGCTCGCCGATGCTGTGCTGCGCCTCGCCGTAGTCGCGAACCATCATCATGCGTACCCGCCGGTCATGGCCGTTCAGGTCATGAATCACATTCCAGCTGAGCGGCTGGTTTGCCACTTCAAAAATCACCTGGTGAAAGCGGTCGTCATAGTCCAGCAGCCGCTTGGCGTCATTGCTTTCCGCCGCTTGCTTCTGCAATTCAATCATTTGGCGCATGCGGCCGAATTGAGCAGTGCCCGCCTTTTCCAAAAAGGTTTTCAGGGCGGCGGTCTCCAGGGCGGTGCGCAAAAAATGCTCCTGCCGCACACGGCCAAAATCAATTTTGGATACCTGGGTTTTTCGCTGCGGCAGAATATGCACCAGCGATTCCGCCTCCAGCCGGATGAAGGCTTCCCGCACCGGCGTACGGCTAACCCCCATCTGGTCGGATACCTCGTATACGCTCATGGCGCTTCCGGGTAGCCGCTCCAGGTGAATGATCTGATCCCGCAGCTGTTGAAAAATATGTTCCTGAATACTATCTGCCCTGCCCATGCCGTCCCTCGCATTTCAATCTAACATGTTAGCATGTTAAGCGCATTATAGCACGGGCTTTTGATCTTCGCAATGGCGCTTTTGGGATAGAATAGGCCATTTACAATCATTGATGTCTGTATGCGCCGCGTTCCTTCCGTCCGCCAAGCAGCTTGCCAGGCGTTCGATTTTTTACCGGCAGGCGAAGCCTTTCACGCAAGGCTTTCTCTACGTGCTTTGCAGTCCGGCATCCGCAGTCAAACGCGCTTCTCCGCAAAAAAGTTCGCCTCTGGGCGAGATTCCAGCTTGTCGAAAAAACCCGGGTGATATCGAAGGGCCGAAGCCCTCCGATTTTCATTGCGAGCCCGGCTGCCTGTACGTCAGGTTCGGCGGCCTTGCGCAGCATGTCTTTCGGCAGAAAAGCTCACTGTCAGGCGAGCTTCCATCCTGTCAAAAAACTATGTAGAGTTGCCAGAGGGCCGCAGCCCCTCTGACAAGATTCGTATCGAACGGCTTTGCCGAAAACCTTCCTCCGGTCCTTCGGCAGAAAAGCTTGCCGCCTGATGAGCTTCAGCCTGTCAAAAAAACCTCTACGAGAGAGCGCGTCCGTGCACACGGCTGCGTTGATTCGCGGGGAAAATGCTGCGGCATAAGGCTTAGGAGCTCCGCGCCTAAAACCCCGGCAGGAGGCATTGCCTCCTGCACTTCCGCTTTTTCAACAACCTGAGCCTTGCGCGGCAAGGCTTTCCTTACGTGCTTTGCCGCAGGCGAGCAGGCAAAGCG
>CAKTUS010000059.1 GCA_934621485.1 uncultured Clostridia bacterium | reverse complement strand
GTATAACCGGCTGCAAATCATTCCGCTGGTTTCCTACGGCGTTACGGCGCAGGAAGCGCGGGCGCTGGCACAGGAAGGGTACTTCTTTTTGAAAATCAAGCTGGGCTCCGACCCGGACAAGGACGGAGACCAGGAGAAAATGCTTGCGTGGGATATGCAGCGAATCACCCAGATTCACCAGGCGGTTGACGATATCCGCACCCCGTGGACGGACAGCGGCCACATTGCCTACTATTTTGACTGCAACGGCCGTTACGACAGCGTGAACCGTGTGCGCCGCTTGCTGGAGCATGCGGATCGGGTTGGAGCGCTCCGGCATACCGTTGTGCTGGAAGAGCCGCTGGCGGAAAGCGACCTGAGTCCTGTGGGCAGCCTGCCGGTGATGGTGGCTGCGGACGAAAGCGCTCACTCGCCCGAGGACGTGCGGCAGCGCCTGGCGCTGGGCTATCGGGCCATTGCCCTGAAGCCCATTGCGAAAACCATGTCCGTTACCTTCCGAATGATTGAGGAAGCAGGCAAGGCTAACGCCGCCTTCTTCTGCGCCGATTTAACGGTGGGCCCGCTTCAGGCGGATGTGAACAAGTGCTTTGCCGCACGGCTGAACTGCCTGCCCGGGCTGAAGCTGCCTGTGATGGAAAGCAACGGCTGGCAAAACTACAGCCGTTGGGAGCAGATGCGCGCCGCGCTGCCGGATCCTCACGCCGCCTGGACGCAGATGACGGGCGGCGGCGTGGAGCTAAGCGGCGGCTTTTACGAGAAGTCGGCCAATATCTTTGAGCGCCTTCCTCATTATGAAAAGCTGGCAAACGGAGGGATGGAACCATGACTCATGAAACCTTCCACTACAAAACCCTGCAGGAAGTGGAAAACCGCGCAGAGCAGCTGGACGTAAAAATTCCGCTTTCCGCCAATACTCAATCGCTGTTTTCCGGGCTGGAGATTGCGGGACACAAAATTGACAATCGCATCGCCTTCCAGGCCATGGAGGGCACCGACGGCACGGAGGATGGCGCTCCCGGCGAAAAAACCATTCGCCGCTACGACCGTTTCTCCCACGGCGGCCCAGGCGTTATCTGGTTTGAAGCTGTCGCCACCGTGCCCGAAGGCCGTGCCAGCGCCCATCAGCTGATGATTACGCCGCAAAACGTGGGCGAGTTTCGGCGGCTGACGGACAGGATGCGGGAAAACTGCCTGAAGGCGAACGGCTATGAGCCGCTGATGATCATGCAGGCCACCAATTCCGGTCGTTATTCCAAGCCCCATGGCTATCCTGAACCCATGATTCTCTACAACTGCCCGCCGCTGGAGGATACGCCCCTGCCTAAGGAGCGCATCCTGAGCGATGATGATATCAGGCGCTTTGAGGAAGCCTTTGGCCCCGCTGCCGCGCTGGCTCAGGAGGCCGGCTTTGACGGCATGGATGTGAAAAGCTGCCACCGCTACCTGATTTGCGAATCCCTCAGCGCCTTTACCCGGGAAGGACCCTATGGCGGAAGCTATGAGAACCGCACGCGCTTTATCAAAAATGCGTACCGTGCGGCGCAGGCCAGGATTCGGGGAGACCGCTTTTTCCTGACCAGCCGCATGAACGCCTACGACGGTTTTCCCTACCCCTATGGCTTCGGCGTGCGGGAGGGCAGCATGGAGCCCGATCTTCGGGAACCCATTCGTCTGCTGAAAGAACTGAAGGAAGAATTCCATATTCCGCTCATTAATATCACCATGGGCAATCCTTACAGGAATCCCCACGTGAACCGTCCCTACGATCACGGCAATTATGTGCCGGATGAGCATCCGCTGGAGGGCGTGGCCCGAATGATGAAGGGCCTGGCGGAAATCCAGCAGGCCATTCCTGATTTGCCGGTTATCGGCTCGGCCTTTACATACCTTCGCCAATTCAGCCCCAACCTGGCCTCCGCCATGGTGGCGGAAGGCGGTTGCGCAATGGCGGGCTTTGGCCGCATGGCCTTTGCTTATCCGGATTTTGTGCGCGATTTGCGGCAAAACGGAGAGATTGACCCCAAAAAGGTTTGCATTGCCTGCGGCGGCTGCGCCGCACTGCTGCGCGCCGGTACGCCTGCCGGCTGCATTGTGCGCGACTCGGCAGTGTATAAGCTGAAATAAGGAAGAGCCCCTCAACCGAAACGGTTGAGGGGCTCAGGTCATCAAAAAAAGTGGACTGCCTCCTGCCGGGGGCTTTAGGGGCGGAGCCCATAAGCCCATCATGCTTTCCCGCGAACCGGCGTAGCCACGTTCACAGGCGCACGCTCTTTGATAGTTTTTTCGACAGTCTAAGCCTAGCAGGGCAAGGCTGCCAAACCCGGCGGCGTGTACGCCGGGTTCGCAATGAAAATCGGAGGGCCGCGGCCTTCCGATACCATCCGGTTTTTTCGACAGGAAGATCCCCTCAACCGAAACGGTTGAGGGGATCAAGTCATGCAAAAAGCTTGCTTAACGGTGAGCTTTTTGGACGAGACGAACGCTTTGCCTAGGGGCCAGCGGATCGCAGGGAGGCACAAGCCCGTCAAACGGGTGCAAAGCCTGGTTTCAGAAGCGAAAAACATGCCCCGCCGATAGCCAAATGAGCAATGGGCGAACGCAGACGGGGCTGCTTTCGGCGTACATTCATGCCAAAGAGCTGTGCTGGAGCACACCGCAGTGCCGCAAGAGCGCAAGTCTCCTCAGGTTTTCAAGCGTACTTTCGTTTTTGCCCACCAGTGGACAGGCTTTGCGTGCCGGCTCTCGGAATGCATGGGTCGTCTGGAAGCAAACCGCCGGGCTGCCTCCCGGAGCTCAGCCCGGTCCGCATGAAGGGATTGCCCGGAGCGCGGGGATCGTTCCTCGCCGCTAAGCGCGCAGAGCGCTGTAGGGCCCCTGTTCAAAAAGAAGGCGCATCAGATCGGTGCCGTCCATCAGCACCGGTTCACACATCATTTCTTCCTCGCAGAATTTGCGCATGGGCGGCTCCTTGCCAGCATCCAGCGCCCTGCGCACGGTTCGGCTGTCAAAAATGGCGTAGGGAACGGGACTGCCGTCGTGGGTGCGGGTGGTTAGCAGGGTGGGATGGTCGCTGAGCAGCAGCAGGCGGAAGTCCTCGCCCCGGCCCATCAGCTGGTTCAGCAGCGGGCCGACCACGCGGCTTTCCACGTTTTGAA
This sequence comes from uncultured Clostridia bacterium, assembly GCA_934621485.1. Lineage (GTDB taxonomy): Bacteria > Bacillota > Clostridia > Christensenellales > Aristaeellaceae > Limiplasma. The sequence continues at coordinate 12,523 of CAKTUS010000059.1, read as the reverse complement.
TGGCTTCCAGCTTGCGGCCCAAGTCGCCCGCATGAGCCATTTCGTCCGGGGCCTCAATGTGTACGGCGGCAAAGTCGTCCCCTGCGTCCAAAGCGTCCAGGGCGCACTGCACCTTGCCTTCATAGTTGGTGTCCAAATCGCCGTTGGCCCCTTCCACATGAGGGGTTTTCAGCCCCGCCAGCCCTGCAATGCCCCATACCAGCGGCACCGCGCTGACCACTGTGCCAAAATGGCCGTATTTTTCCCGGAAGGAGGGCAGCTCCATGGCGGTAGCCGCACCCCAGGGCCAAATCATGTTGGCGGGCAGCTTGCCCTCCGCCATGCGTCTGCGGTTCACCGGGTGGTCCTTCAAAAGCTCGTAGCTGCGAAGCATGAGAGCGCGAATATCTTCGCTCAGCTTTCGGGCGGCGGCGTCCTCCGTTTCCCGAAGCAGGTGGGGCAGATGCGGCGCAATGGGCTGCTCCAGCACATTATGGGGCTCGGTCAGGCGCACGGCGGACAGGTCGCTGGCGGTGGTCTGCATCACGCCCACATGCCGGAAGGTGTCGGTCACGGTTATCGACAGGCCCGCCGCCTGCATCATGGCGGCAAAGCCCGGGTCAGCAATCAGGTCGTTCATTAGCGTGACGGCTTCTTCGCCGTGAATATTACCGCCGTTGTGGCTGTGAATGACCAGGTTGCCGTTTTCATCCGGCGTAACAGCGCACAAATTCACCCGGAAGCTGACGCAGCCCTTGGGCACGGTTACGCCCATGCCGGCGGCCTCCAGCACGCTGCGGCCGGTGTAATAGGTTTTGGGCGAATAGCCGAAAATGCTCAAAATGGCGGTATCGCTGCCGGCAGGCAGGCCGTGGGGCACGGTAAGCGCCCGACCGCAAAAGCACCCGGCGCAGCGGTTGAAGGCCGGCAGTGCCAGGGCTTCCAGCGGGGTCTTGCCCGCCAGCTGGGGCAGATGAGTATCGGCCATGCCGTCGCCAATGACAAGCACGTATTTCATGAAAAATCCCTTCTTTCCTTATCCGTTATGGCGCGTAGATGATATCGTCCCTCAGGCGGTAGATGGTAGCGCCGTATTTTTTGCGGCAAAAGGCGTCCACAAACCAGTCGATTTCCTTCACCGCATCATACTGCACATAGCCGTAGCGCTCGCCGTTTCGCTTTTCACCCTTCATGTTGCTGTCGCACCAGCGCACGGTGTCGGTCTCGGGGTCGTAATCCGCAATGAAAATCATGCTGTGCGCTCCGATACCGTAATAGTAATTGGCGGCCATCTGGAAGTAGTCGCCACGCTGGGCCTGCTTGAGAAATTCCCGGGCCAGTTCCCGGTTTTCCGCTTTGGTTTTGTTTGGATCGTAGCGGAAGGAAGCCGCTGCATAGAAGGGATTGCCCTCCGAAGCGGGCACGTCCTTCCATTCGGCGCCGTACACGTATTCCTTGCACTGGTCCTTGGGCAGATTGTCAGGAATCACCAGCTCCACATCCGGGTATTGAGCCATGCGGTAGTTGCCGGCATTTTGACGAAACAGGTATACGGTGAAATTTTTGCACACGTAAATATCGCCGCTGTACTGGGCCCGCTGGGCCTTGCCGTGAGCCTCGTCAAACTTTTCCTTGGCCAGGGCGATGATTCCGTCGATGAAGGCTTCCCGAGCGCCGGCGTCGCCCTGAGGGGCCGCCGCTTCCGTCTGTTCTTCAGCGGACTCGTCCGTTACCTGCTGGATTAGGCTCTGGTCGCCGTCGCTGATGGTAATGACCACCTCGGCCCCCGCTGACGGCGGGCAAAGAAACACAAACAGCAGCAACGCGCACAGTGCGCGTCGAAAAGCGGCGTACATAACATCGCCTCCTTGCGGTAATCAGCCTTCATTGTACACAAACCTGGAGCAAAAGTAAACCGCGCCCGGCCCTTCCTGTGTGTATAAAGTGTATTTTTACAGGACAGACTGAGGATATTCCATCATGAAGGAGCGCGCCCTATGAACGAACACGATTCTCAGACTCACCTTTTCAAGCGCAGTATGCTGTGGATGCTGGTGGGCGCGGCGGCGCTGCTGGTTATTGCGGCGGTTACGCTGCTTGTACCGGGCGGCACGACCGCTCCGGGCGAGCTGCCTCCGGCCCAGGCGGCGGACAGTGCCGGCGACGTGCGGGTCCAGGAGGGCTGTCAGCTATACCAAACCCTTACCTACACCCGTTGCGAGCATGTGGTTACCCGGCGGGTAACCGCCCCGGTGGAGCTGCTTCACAAGAACCGGGCGGATGTGGAAGCCCTGTACCCCGAATGGCGCATAACCGAGTTTGGTCCCAAGCTGATCAAGATGGAGCAAAAGCCGGATTTGTACTGTCCGGATCACATGGTGCTGATGCCTGGCGGCGCGGGCATGCTATGTGTGTTTGAAAACAAATATGGCGACGCTCTGGCCCTGGTGCGGGAACTGGAACTGCCCCTGAGCAGCCTGCCCGCCGCCGAGCAGGAGTCGGTGGAGCACGGCATGGGCTTCGCCACCCTGGAGGAGCTGGAAGCGTGGCTGGAAAGCATGGAGTCCTAAATGATCACCGTATTGATTCGCAGCCTGCTGCTGGTGTGCTTTGCCGTGCTGGCCATGCGGCTGATGGGCAAGCGGCAGATTGGCCAGTTGCAGCCCTTTGAGCTGGTCATTGCCATCATGATTGCCGATTTGGCCTCCACCCCCATGGAAAGCCTGGATATTCCCCTTTGGCGGGGCGTGCTGCCGCTGATGGCCACCGTGACGCTGCACCAGTTGTTTACCCTGCTGTCGCTGAAAAGCCAGCGGCTGCGGGCTTTTTTCAGCGGTACGCCCACGGTGGTCATCCGGGACGGCTGCATTGACCATCAGGCGCTGGAAAAGCTGTGTTTTAACCTGAACGACCTGCTGGAGGAACTGCGCAGCAGCGGCATGCTGTCTCCCACGGAGGTGGGCACCGCCATCATGGAAACCAGCGGCAAGCTCAGCGTATTTCCCAGCAGCGCCAACCGGCCCGCAACGCCCAGGGATTTGAAGCTGAAAACCGGCTATGAGGGCATCCCCCTGACGCTGGTGCTGGATGGCAAGGTAGAACGGGCCAATCTGCCCCTGTGCCGCAAGGAGGAATCCTGGCTGCAAGCGCAGCTGCATACGCTTGGCTTTGCCAGCGAGCGGGAAGTGCTCTTGTGCTATGTGGACACCGACGGCCGCATGACGGCTCACGGCTATCAGGGCAAGCCGCCTGTGCAGGTTCAGGCCCTTTCAGCAAGCGAGGTGGTGTGGTAAATGCGCCGGGCGCTTACTCTCATTGTGATACTGACCATGCTGAGCGTGGGGCCGGGCGTTTGGCTGGACGTGCTGCAACGGAACACAGCCCGGCAATACAAGCGCTCCTTTGAAGAGGTGCGTCAGGCTGTGATAGCGGGCTTGCCGCAGCAGGCCCGGCAGGAGCAAACCTACCTGCATGCCCTGTGGCAGCGGGACGCCTTGTGGCTGAATTGTCTCATCAGCCATCACCATACGCGGGCGGTGAATACGGCGCTTTTGAAGCTGGATACGGCTCTGGAAATGAACTGGAATCAGGAGGCGCTGCAAGCGCTGGACGAGCTTTACGATGCGCTGGGCGATATTGAAAGCAGCGATTTCATGTCGCTGGAAAATGTGCTTTGACAAAAGGCTTTCTCCAGTGCGCATCCGTTGGAAAGGGCCTGACGCGCGCTTCGCCGCCGGCAAAGCGGCAGGCTTGATGGGGTAGCATGGGCCTGGGCCGTTTCAAAAGCGGAAGCGCAGGAGGCGACTGCGGCCGCCCTCATCGAGCGACCCTTTTTCTTATCGCGGAAATAAAGAAACCGCCCGGTTTTCGTTTTTTCGAAAATCGGGCGGTAGGGCTTTGCTCAACCCCTGGCCAGGCGGGAAAGGGCCTCTTGGGTCTTTTCCAGGGTGTTGAAGGCGGTGAGACGGAAATACCCCTCGCCGCAAGGGCCGAAGCCCGCGCCGGGAGTGCCTACCACATGAGCCTTGGAAAGCAGCTGATCAAAGAAGTCCCAGCTGGACATGCCGTTTGGCGTTTGCAGCCACACATAGGGCGCGTCCACACCGCCAAACACGGTGTACCCCGCCTTTTGCAGGCCCTCGCGGATGATTTGGGCGTTGCGCTGGTAATAGGCGATGGTCTGACGGCACTGCGCCGCGCCGTCAGGGCTGTACACAGCCTCCGCCGCCCGCTGCACCGGGTAGCTGACGCCGTTGAACTTGCTGCCCATGCGGCGCTTCCACATGGCGTTGAGCTCCGCGGCGGATCCGTCGGGCAGCAGACCCTTCACCCCGTGGGGAATCACCATCCAGCCGCAGCGGGTGCCGGTGAACCCGGCAGTCTTGGAATAGGAGCAGCACTCGATGGCCACATCCCTGGCTCCTTCAATTTCGTAAATGCTGGCGGGCGCGCCGCTTTGGATGAACGCCTTATAGGCGGAGTCATACACAATGATGCAGCCGTTGGCCTTGGCATAGTCCACAAAGGGCTTCAACTGTTCCCGGGTAAGGGTGGTGCCGGTGGGGTTGTTGGGATAGCACAGGTAAATGACGTCCACGGGCCGGTCTGGCAGCGGCGGTACAAAGCCGTTTTCCGCATTGCAGGGCAGGTACACCAGCCGGTTCCAGCGGTCGCCCACATACTCTCCCGCCCGGCCCGCCATGGCGTTGGAGTCCACATATACGGGATACACCGGGTCGGTGACGGCAATTACCGCATCGTCGCTGAACAATTCCTGCACATTGCTCACATCACACTTGGCGCCGTCGGACACAAACACCTCGTCGTCGGCAATGTCCACACCCAGAGCCTTGTAATCGTTTTCCACAATGGCGTGAATCAAAAAATCATAGCCGTAATCCGGGCCGTAGCCATGAAAGGTTTCGGCCTTTCCCATTTCCAGCACTGCTTTTTGGAAGGCTTCCACCACGGCGGGTGCCAGGGGCCGGGTAACGTCGCCAATGCCCAGGCGAATCAGGTTGGCGTCCGGGTGTTGAGCGCTGTATTCCTTCACCCGGCGGGCGATTTCGGCAAACAGGTAGCTGCCCGGCAGCTTGTGATAATTGGGGTTGACTTTCAGCATGGCGGGTTCATCCTTTCTGCGTTTCAGTCCTGGAGCCACTGGCCGTCGTAAACAAAGGTGGCCGGGCCGGTCAGGTAAATATGATTGTCGCTTTCCTCCCACACAACGGATAACTCGCCGCCGGGCAGGCTCACCTGCACCTGACGGTCGCAAAGGCCGTTGAGCACGCAGGCCGCCACGCTGGCGCAGGCGCCGGTACCGCAGGCCAGGGTTTCGCCGGTGCCCCGTTCCCACACCCGCAGCCGAATATGGCCCCGGTCCACCACCTGCACAAACTCGATGTTGGCCTTTTGAGGAAAATCCGAGTGGCGCTCCAGCAGGGGACCGTGGGCGGCGACGGGGGCTGTATCCGGGTTTTCCACAAAGCACACGCCGTGTGGGTTGCCCATGCTGACCAGCGTCATAGCGTAGGAAACGCCGTCCACCGTCATGGGGTAGCCCACCACCGGGCAGGCGTTCACCGTGCTGGGAATGTCCAGGCCGTTCAGGATGGGTTCGCCCATATCCACCCGCACGCTTTGGGTGGTTCCGTCCGGCCGCAGGGTCAGGCGCAGGGTTTTGACGCCCGCGCCGGTTTCAATGGTCATTTCCGTCTTGGGAACCAGACCCCGGTCGTGGCAATAGGCCGCCACGCAGCGGATGCCATTGCCGCACATGGCGCTTTCCGAGCCGTCGTTGTTGAACATCTGCATACGGGCGTCGGCCACGGCGCTGGGCAGAATCAAAATCAGCCCGTCGGAGCCGCAGCCGAAGTGATAGCGGCTCATTCGCACGCTCAGAGCCGCCGGGTCGTCCACCGGGAATTCAAAGCCGTTGATGTATACATAATCGTTTCCGCAGCCTTCCATTTTGGTAAAACGCATGGGAACACCTCCAGTTTGGTCAGGATACCCGGATAACCGCCACAGGGTAGTTTTCAATGGCAAAGCGGCACAGCTCGGCCATGGCGGGCAGGTTCAGCAGCAGCAGCGTCACGCCGGCCGCAGCCAGCAGCACGGCGCACACGCGGGGGGAAAACAGCTTTTTCAGCCCCAGTACCAGCAGGCTCACAAAAGCCCAGCCAAAGTACAGGGTGTACAGCACCATGCCGTTTTCCTTGGCGCCGTAGCCTACCACGCCCAGCAGCACCAGGGAAAACAGCGCCCACGCGCCGGCAATTTGAGCCAGGCGCTGCCGGCGATTCAGCCAGAAGCCGGCGGCAGACAGCCCAAAAAGGACAATGCCTGCGGCACTGAAGCCCGTTACCGCCGCCTGCTGCCAGGTGACATAACCGTGCCGGGCGCTTTCCAGCACCGTTTCAGGGGCTGCGAAGCAGGAACGCACAAACCAGCTGTACTGCCTCAGCTTATCGAGCAGCGTCAAAGGCACTTCGGCGGGGCCGTCGGCCCGCACAAAGTTATCCAGCAGCCAGCGCAGAGATCCGGTCACGTTGAGCAGCCCCCCAAAGCGTCCGAATACAAACCACATGGCCACAAACGCTCCAAGCGCCCGCGCCAGCTGGCGCACCGTTTCCCGAGCGTCTTTCCAGTCCGCGCACAGGGGCCAGAAGGCGGCGCTGGTGAGCATGCTGCCCGCCGCGGCGCAAAACAACCAGTCCCGGCCATCGCCGCCGCTGAGATGAGCGTCCACCAGCAGCAGCAGCCACAGCATTTCAAATACATACTGCTCCTGCATTAGCGTAAACAGCAGCGTGGGGTACAGCGCCGCCGTGCAAAACGCCAGCGCCCGGCGGGCCGCCCCTGTCAGGCCCAGCAGCTGGGAAAGCAGCGCAATGCACACCAGCAGCAGCGCCCCCTGCATTACCGCCATCATCAGCGGATAGGCCGGGTAAGGCAACAGCCGGGACAGCTGCCATAGCGGCGCGCTCAGCGGCAGTGAAAACACCCCGAACAGCGGCTGACGAATATCGTTTTCCCCGGCGTCAATGTGAATATACACATTTTGCTGGTACAGATAGCCGGAATCGCTCGTATACAGAATATCGATGGAGTCGCCGTCTACCGGTGCGCCGTAAAAGGCGTTGGACTGCAAAAACAGCGACACGATCAGCACCGTACACAGCGCCAGGCCCACGGCTCCCAAAACGCGGTCGCCCCGGGTCATGCGGCCTATCACCCGGCCCAGGGCATGGCCCAGCCAGCCAAAAAACCCGCACAGATAAACGTACAGCGCGGGAATCAGCATCAGGCCGATGATAACGCACAGGGCCTGGGCCCATTGGGGCTGCGCCAGCCGCTCCCCCACAAACCAGCGTACCAGGGTGTAGCGCTTCGGCTGGGTCCAGGAAAGCAGGGGCCAGATGCTCAGGGCGGAAACGCCCGCCGCGATGGCCGAAGGCAGGCTGCACAGCGCCAGCAGGCGCTCGGCCAGCCGTCCTTTCCCAAACAGCCACCCCAGGCACGCCGCCGCACCCAGAGCGCAAATTTCCAATTGCCGCATGCTGCCCCAGGTACACAGCGACAGGGTAAGGCACAGCGCGCTGGCCCAAAGGCCCGCCCGGACCGGCCACCCGGCGGCTTTCCCTTGCCGCGATAAAAAGGCGTTCACGGCTTCACCTCCCGGGGCGGATGACGCATCAGGCACAAAAGCAGCGGCGTCATGGCTGCAATGGGCAGGTAATAGCGGAAGTAATCGTCCACCGGGGACAACAGGCAGGTGACAAAGCACATCAGCGCCGGCATGAACAGCGCCGCCTCCCGCCAGCGCTTTTTGCGCAGGCAGGACAGGGCCGCGCCTACCAGCAGCCAGGTATAAGCGGCGCAGTTGAGCAGCACCTGCAGCATGGGAATGGTATCCCAACGCTCGCACAGGCTTTGCAGCTTATCCCGAAGGCCGCTTAAAAAAGCGGGATGGGTGGAGTGCAGCTGGCCCTCGCCCTCGATGGTGTAGGTGCCGAAGAAAAAGCGCCTGCCTGCCTGTTGGCTGTAGGTGATGCCTGTGTAGCGGGGAATGAAGGCGTAATACCCCCGGTTGTTAGCCACAAAGGACTCCAAAAAGAAATCCCAGTAGTCCGGCAGCATGGACAGCCAGGTGTCCAGAAAGCCCTTCAGCGCTTCCTTTTCCACCTGAGCTCCCTGGCCAAACTGGCGGTAGGTGTACTTGACCGGGTCGCTGATCCAGGGCTCATACAAAGTGCCGATGGCGTCCAAATCCAGCACCGCGTCGATGCCGTCTCGCTGCTCCTGGGTCAGGTTATCCTTCTGATAGCGCACCACGCGCGCCACCTGCTGAAACAGGTTGGAATACACGCCGGAAGCCCGATTATCCACAATGCCAAGGGCGGGAATCAGCACATGGTCAAACAGCAGCATCACTGCAAGCACGGCGGCGGCAACGCCGCTCATGCGCAGCCGGTCCCATCCGCGGGCCAGCAGCGCCGCAAACACGGCCAGGCAGGGCAGCACCAGGTACAGCCCGTTATTGCGCCACAGGCACAGCAGCAGCGCCGTGACGCCATAGGCCGCATAGCGCCAAAAGCCGTAGGCGCGGCGCCGACGGTACCATTCCACCGTTTGCACCAGCCACAGGAGCGACGTGGCCGTGAACAGGGTGTCCTTGCCCAGCATGATGCAATACGCGCCCCAAATGGGAGTCAGCGTAAAAAAGGCGACGCCTGCCAGCTGCCAGCGGCGGTTGGCTCCCAGCTGACGCATCAGGCCCAGGGAACGGGCCACGGCATAGCACAGCAAAGCCGTTTGCAGCAGCATATATACCAGGCAGCCCAGGTTGTCGCTGTGAAACAGCCGTCCGAAATGTACGCAAAGAGCGAATACCCAGGTGGTGAACACGCTGTGCCAGGTGGTCATTTGGGTCAGGCCCTCCGCCTGCTCAAACATCCAGGCCATATCGGAAATTACCACGCCGGGATAAAAGATGACCGGAAAGGGAAGCCAGCACAGGGCCAGCAGCAGCATCAGAGCCGCCGTCGTATGGCTGGCATAGAAAGCCCGCAGGCGCTGAAGCAGGCTCCGGGTTTCCAGCGGCTCCAAAACAGGCAGGGGAGAGCGCAGCCATCCGGCTATCCAGGTCAGGGCGGCCACCATGGCCAGGCCCTGGCCCAGGCATTTGAGCGCCACCGTATACACGGAAATCAGATTGCCTACAAACAGCCAGGAGTCAAAGGCAAACATTGTGGTTCCAAAATAATTGGCCACGCCGAAGAAAAGCCCAAACAGCCATTGGCCGACGCCGGGCCGCAGGCGGCGGCGCACATAAACGTCCAGATTCAGAGCTGTCAGGCACAGCGAAACAAAGGTCCACACCAGATCGGTGGAATCAGCCGGCGCAGGGCCCTTGCCTACAAAGCGCTCAGGATTGATGACGAAAGACTTGGCGCTGAAAATGCCCGCTGCGATGCACAACGCCACCCACAACATCTGGAGCCGTTTGCTGCGTTTCATGGCTTTCCTCCCCTCAGGCTTTTGCCACTGCCCGGCGGCGGGCAAAGGCGACGACGGTGTCCGCCATTCCCATCAGGGTAAGCCCATAAATCGCGCCGAAGCTGACCAGCATATTCCAGGACGTCTGCTTATGCCATCCCAGATCCGCGCCGAAGGGCAGCAGGATAAACACGCAGGCAAACAGCGCCATATAAACGGGAAAGGCCTTTTCCTCCCCCGCGTCCAGATAGCACAGCACAAAGGGAAGAATCATGTATACAGCCATGTATTCGGCGTTCCAGCCGGGCACCAGGGTAAACAGGCTCACCATCAGCAGGGTACGCAGCCACAGCCGCTTTTCCAGGCAGATGCACGATAGCATGGCCGCGCCTGCCAGCAGCGACAGCACCTTGCTCAGCAGCGATACCTTCTGAGCCGGCCAGCCAGCCTCCGCGCCGATAAAGCCCAGCACGCTGGGAATACTGGTCAGGTAGTCGTCCCGCACCATGGTTTGAATTTCCTGATGGTTGTAGAGGAACTGCTTGAAGCCCTCCGCGCCGCTAAACCAGGCAAAGGGCACAAAAAACAGAGCAACGCCGTATATCAGCAGGCGGACGGTTTCCTTCCAACGCTTTTCAAACACGTACAGCAGGCCGAAAACGCAGGGATAAATCTTGAAGCCGGCCGCCACGGCAATCAGCAGCAGGGCCGCTTCCCGCTTCCAGGCTTCCCGGCTGTCCCGCAGTTCCAAGGCCAGCAGCAGCATGACCATTACGTTCAAAACGGAATTGCCCCGCTCAATGGTATAAATCATTACGCCGCTGAGCAGCAGGCACAGGCTGAGCAGCGCCGGTTCGCCGGAGCGGTAAGCACGGCGGCAGCGCCGGGCAAACAGCCGCTGCACCCCATAGAGCAGCAGCATGCAGGTCAGGCTGGTGATAACCGTGTAGGCCAGAATTTCAAAGGGGTACACAGCCCGGGTCAGCGCCACGTCGCACAGGTAATACAGCGTATAGACCAAGGGCGGAAAGGTGGCCCAAATACTGTCAAAATACGGCCCGCCATCATGGGTGGGATAATGCAGGTTATTGATAAAATCGCTGAACAGCTCGGTAGCGTCTTCATAGAGAAATGCATGCAGCCCGGCGCCGCGCGTCCTGGCCAGAAGCACTGCGGAAAACACCAGGCTGAAAAGAAACAACCCATAAAAAATTCTTCGTCCGTTGCGTTCGCGCATCCGTTTGCAAACCGCCCTTCTCTTTGCATCGATCTTTTTCATTATAGGCACCGGGTGGGGAAAAGTCAACCAACGGCCTGCGGATGCGCAGTGGACAGCATTTTCGACGCATCAAAGATGGAGTGAAATTCTCTATTGCAAGCGTGACTGCCCAGTATGATTGACAAACGCGGCCTATACTCGCGCCGCTCAGGCCGTCCAAAAAGCTCGCCAGACGGCGATCTTTTCTGCCGAGAAGCGTGCTTTACCTGTTCGCCTGCGGCTCGCCGGGCGGCAAAGAGCGAGCCTTGCTGCGCAAGGACAGGTTGCTGACAAAGCGGAGGTGCAGGAGGCAGTGCCGCCTGCCGGGGTTTTAGGGGCGGAGCCTCTAAGCCTTATGCCGCAGCACTTTCCCCGTGAACCAGCAAAGCGCTGCTTCCGGGCGACGGCGGCCAATCAGGGGTTTTCAACACTCTGAGCCCTGCTGCGCAAGGCAGCCGAAACCGACGTACACGCCGCCGGATTCGCAATGAAAATCGGAGGGCTGCGGCCCTCCGATGCCTCCCAGGGGGGCGACAGTCTGTGCGGCCTATACTCGCGCCGCTTCTTTAGAAAGTTGAAAAAAGCGCTCCAGGGAGTTGTCAGAGGGGGCGCAGACCCTATGACTGTCATCGTATCGACCGGCTTTGCCAGGCGGACAGGGAGTTTTCGACAGAAAAGTTCGCCGCCAGGCCAGCTTTTTCGGCGGCCTGGAAATACTGTTGTCCCGCCCCCCAGATGGAAGTCGTTGACAAATGTTTTCGTTTTGAGTAGGATAACGCTGGAACCTTTTTCTTCCAGCTGCTTTTGGGCTTTCCGTGCAATGCCAGGAGGAGTCGCCGTGATTTCTGCAAACCCGATGATTTTTAAGAACATTCCCGCGCTTGTATGGGGCAAGGAATCCGATACGGTGTACATTTATGCGCATGGCAAGCTGTCCCGCAAGGAATATGCGCGTGATTTTGCCGTTATCGCCCAAAAGAAGGGCTGTCAAACCCTGAGCTTTGATTTGCCATGCCACGGCGAGCGGGCGGGCCGCCGGGAAAAGTGCGATATCTGTACCGGGATGCGCGATTTAGAGGATATCTACCAGCGGGCCAGCCGGCGTTGGCCCCACTTGCGCCTGTTCGGCTGTAGCATCGGTGCCTTTTTCAGCCTGCATGCCTATGCCGGTTTTCCGTTTGAAAAGGCGCTGTTTCAGTCGCCCATTGTGGATATGGAGCAGCTGATTCAAAAAATGATGGCCTGGTCCGGCGTTACGGAGGAGGAGCTGCAACAGCGGCAGGAAATCCTGACCCCTATCGACACCCTGTCCTGGAAGGATTACAGTTATGTGCGGGAGCATCCTGTTGAAAACTGGACCATTCCCACCCAAGTGCTCTACGGCGGAAAGGACGGCCTGCAATCTCGTCAGGCCGTCCAAGCCTTTTGCGACCGCTTCCATTGCGGGCTTACGGTGGCGGAAAGCAGCGAGCACGCCTTTCTGGGCGAGGGCGACGCTACCATTGCCAGGGTTTGGTTGCAGCAGAAGATGTGAAGAATGTCTCTGGAAAGCGTTTCTTTTCCTCTCACGAACGTCCCCAAAGGAGCACTACACAGATAAAGAAAGTTGCCGACAGTCGTAGCGACTTCGGCGTTAATTTTTCTCTCTTTGAGTAAAGAAAAAACGGCTTGTGTTCTGCTCCTCACAGGCAACGAGCCGTTTGGTTTTCACCCCGCCTTACTTCAAATCGGCCTCATCGTAGCAACGCCGGTTGGCAAAGTCCAGGGTCAGGCTGTCGCCGTACA
>CAKTUS010000058.1 GCA_934621485.1 uncultured Clostridia bacterium | reverse complement strand
GGTGTACACCAGGCGAGCGGTAGGCGGCAGATTGGCAATAAAGGTTTTGCCGCGGGTAAGAACAATCTCATTCCCCTGGTCATCCAGGAACACGGTGGGGGAATCGGTGGACTCGCGGACCCAGTAGCCGGGAATGTAGCGGCCGCCGATGAAGATGTCCGCATTGCCCTTGCCAACGCTCTGCATTACAGGCATGATTTTGGAGTTGTTGGTATACTCATAAGGCACGCGCTGAATGATGACATTGCTGAAGGAAAGCTGCTCGGAGTTGTCCGCGCTGCGGTCTTCCGCACTGGCAAAGGTGGTATAGGGAGCCATCGCAACGATGTTGCCTTTTTTGTCGGTGCTGTCCATATAGCGGTAATACAGGTTTTCATTTGGGTCATACACGAAAGAAGAAATGTACTTCTTGTGACCCCAGTCCAGGTTGATCTGGTAGGCTTGCGCATACTGCTCGGACACATAGGGGCTGGCGTCGGAGAACAGATAGGGATGGGGCTGAGCGTTGTTGGTTGCAGGCACCAGAGTGCGGATGCCGGCAGCGTCCACATTGTAGTTGTCGGGAGCCTTTACGCCCTTTACCCGGTTTTTATACTCCTGATATTTGCCGTCCAGCAGGTTGAAGGTAACGCCCTTCTCGCTGGCGCCAAGCTCGGCAAACATCTGCGCAATGTTGTTTTCTTCAGCACGGGGGCCGCCAGCGTACACAATGCCGCCCTGCCACTCTTCGCGCAGCAGCACGTGGCCGATACGGGCGGAACGAACGGGGCCTACGCTGGTGGGCTGACCTTCCACAAAGCTGTCGCTGAGCAGGAAGGTGATACGGGTTTCGCCGGAACGGTACAAAATGCCTTCGTACACAATATCCGCATACTGGCCGCCCCAGGGAGCGCGCTCGCCGATACCGGCGGCCTTCACGGTTTTTCCGTCGGCCTTTTTGCTGCCTTCAGGGTTGGAAATCTGCACCAGCATGGGCAGATACAGAGCGTTGGTATCCAAAGGCATACCCGTGGTGGTGCTTTCGCCGTCGATGACAGGATTGGTTTCCAGCGCGCCGGCGGCGGGCGTAATGTTACGGTCAGGCGTATCCTGAAGCACGGTGCCGCCTTCAACGTTCAGGCTGTAGTTGGCGTCGTTCTTTGCGGCCATGGCCGGTACGGAAGCAAGCACCAGCAGCAACACCAGCAGGATGGACAGGGTCTTCTTCACAGGTTTGACCTCCTCGTGTAACTTGGTTCGGCGTTGCATTTCGCGCAACACTTATATTCCATTATATACTCGTTAAAAAGCACTGTCAATGTCATCCAGCCTTCACAATTGTAAGAGATTTTGAAAAAAAGACAAGGGATATCCATTGCCAGAGCGCTTTTCGGCCGGTATAATAGAAGGAAAAGCGAGGAGGCGGGAAAGATGGACAAATGGGATTTTCGGTTCATGAAAATGGCCTATTTGATTTCGGAATGGACCAGCTGCTATGTGGAAGGGCGCAGCATCGGCGCGGTGATCGTGAAGGATAAACGCATTATGACCACCGGCTACAACGGCGCGCCGGCCGGACTGAAAACCTGTAAGGAACGCGGCGAGTGCATGCGCCGCAAGCTCAACATTGAATCCGGCACTCGGGCAGAGGTGTGCTATGCCATTCATGCCGAGCAAAACGCCATTTTGCAGGCGGCCAAGCTGGGCATTTCCATTGAGGGCGCTACCCTGTACTGCACCCATCAGCCCTGCTCGGTATGCGCCAAGATGATTGTGAATGTGGGAATTCGCCGGGTGGTGTATCAGCAGGGCTATCCGGACCAGTTTTCGCTGGAAATCTTTAAGGAAGCCGGCGTGCAGTTGGAACGCTTTGCGGAAGAAGCGATTTAGCTTTCCTTTTCCCCGCCGATACACCGGCCGCGCAGCCGGTTGATGGTGCGCTCCAGGGCGTTGCGGCTGTTGCCCCAGGGCTTTTGCTGGTTGCGGTAGTCAAACTTTAGCGTAAACCATTCCAGGTCTTTTTCGTCCTGTTCCAGCTGGGTTTTGAGCTGGGAGAGCAGGCTTTGCGCAAACTCGCGCTGCTGAGCGGCGCTTAGATGCTTTTGCGCGACAGGCAGCAGCTGGCAGGCGTGAGGCAGGCAGAGCCCTCGGGACTGGTTCCACTTTTGGCGAAAGGCGCCGTCGCTTTTCCAAAGATGCACAAAGGTGTAGAGATAACGCTCCATATGGACGTTGATTTCCGAGCAGATGATACAATCGGAGCAAAGCGCCTCCAGCGCGCCGGTCAGGGCGCTCAGATCGGTTTTTCCGCCGCCAAACAACCCCCGTTTGCCTGGACCGGGCAACAGTGCGTCCAGCTTTTCCAGCTTTTTCAACGTTTCCTTCGTGTGGGAGTCCGTCAATAGGGCATGGCCCAAGCGATTTTTCTTTTCAAACAGCATTTGGTGATGACGACCGCAAATGCCATGCTCGTTCACCCGAATCCGCTCGTCTGGCTCCATAACGCTGCCTCCCAGGCTGCGCTCAATCTCAGAGGCTTCGCATTTTTCATGAAGCGCGCACAGAGGACAGGGACTTTCCGTTTCCATGGCTTCCCATAGGGGAATGGTTTCCAAATGATAGGGCATGTTGGTTCTCCTTTTGACAAAGTCGTTCAAATCATGACCATCGGATAAGCCGGTGGTTTGGCTAAGCCTTGCAAAGGCATAGTGTCGGCAGCGATTGCACGCGGAAGAACCGCCAACCGCACCGCTTTCACTGAAAGCCCTGACTGGAGACTGCCAGGCCGCCCCCAGCTCGCCTGGCAGCGATGCTTTCTGCCGAAGGACCGTAGGAATGTTTTTGATTTCCCGACCGTCCGGCAAAGCCAGGCAATACGATTACAATCAAAGCGGTTGCGGCCCCTCTGGTAGACGGTCCTTTGACGGCCTGCCAAGTCTAAAGGGGCTGCTCTCCTAACCGGTCTGCGATGCTTCGGTGAAAACACGATAGAATACTTGTCATTTCAACCGATGTGTGCGAAACGCTTCTTGTCCGAGTTGCGCTTTCCGTTGCTCTTTGATGCGGTTGGCAGACCTTGCGTCCATTCTGCCACAGGGCTCTATCCTTTCGACGGATGACCTCGCGCTTTTCAGCCCCGCTTGAAACGGGGGCGTTTTATAAAGAATCATGATCGCCGCGCCGGCTAAGCCGGCGGGTTGATTCAGCCCCGGAAGGGCTTTTTAGCGGCTGGTAAAGATGCGCGGAACGATTTTTCTCAAATGCTCCGCCGCCCGTAAACGGGCATCAGCCGTTTTGATCGAGTGCATTTGTTGGGTTGTTATTCTCCACTCGCTTCGCTTGATGCTTCATGCGAAAGCTTTTTACGGGACACATCCGCCGGCGTAGCCGGTGGAAAGACTGCCGAAAACATTCCTACAGTCCTTCGTCAGACAAGCTTTTTTGACGGCCTGTCCGCCGGCGTAGCCGGTGGTTTTCGAAGCCAACGAAAAAGGGATGATTGCAGCTGCGGCGGCAACCGTCCCTTTTTTCAAGACCGGCAACAGGCAAACATCGCTTCCTCATAAGCCGCTTTCACCGCCGGGTAGCTTTCCAGGTTGCAATGCGCCATGCCGGGCACTTCTATGTAGGTAACACGCTTGCCATTGCTTCGCAGAGCAGCAACGAAACGGTCCGAGTGCATGGCCTTGTTCACCGCCGTATCCCCATCGCCGTGAACCACATAGTAGGGGATATCCGGCAAGCTCTGTGCCTGATGCAGCGGAGAGTGCATTTGAAGCGCCTGCTCCAGCCCGCACTCATAGCCCGCAAAGGCCAAGTAGACTGTGCGGGGTAAGTCAGGCCGTTCGGTGGCATGAAACGGCAAATCACACACAGGGCAATTGGCAAAGCAAGCCGTTGGGGTTTGTCTGGCGTAGCGGGTATAGATGATGGCGCTCAGGCCGCCCATGCTGCCTCCGGTTGATAAAACCGGCGCGTCTTTGGAAAGCCCCGCACGGCTGCAGGCCGCCTCCAGCACCTGGTCCACATAGCGAACGGACGCCAGATTCATCCAGCTCCAGGGGCCGTAATAGGGCCATATGCACAAAACGTTATGCTCAGCGCAGGTTCTTTCAAACGCAATGGGCTCGGTGCGCAGCGAAGTAGCGTTCAGCCCGTGAAAATGTAAAATAACGGCCCGTGGCTTCTGCCGGAGCAGCAAAAGGTTGGTATAGGCAAACTGCTCCAATGTATCGGGACGAATAACCGGCAACGTGTTATTCATGCTGCCGCCCTTTTTACCGCACGGGACGAATCAGAATCAGCGGGGTCAGCTCGTCGCCCTGGCCGCTGGGGTTGTCCGCCATCGCATCCTGAATCTGCTCGTCGGAAAGAGGCATGTTGCTGGATTTACCCAGTTGATCGCGCTGCAAATCATTGGCGTCCATCAGGACAACAGGCATGCCTGTTTCCTTGGAAAGCTGCTCGCACAGCTCGTCCGCATTATCGGGATTGATGAGGGCCATTTCGTGATACAGCTGAAAGCTGGACCGTTCGTAGAAGCCGTCGATGCCGCCAACGCCCTTGCCGCACACCTTGTAAAACACGCCGTGCATGCCAAACAGCTTGGTAATGGCGCTAAGGGCAGCCGCCAGCAGCACGCGGGGCAGGCCGCACATGTCGATGACCAATTGCAGCTTATAGGGCTCGTGCATGCCCACGCCGGTGTGATTGATGCCGGCAAAACGCCACAGATGATTGGCCCACCAGCCAGGCTTTACCTGGTCGCGGGTTTTAACGGATTTGACGCACATGCACATGACCTTGGCGCCAAAACTGAGAATATCGCCCTCCTGATACAGGGGCCGCACATACTTTTCCACCAGTTCGGTCTGGCTTTCGCCTACTTGAACAAAGTGGGTTTGAATGGCGAAACGGTCATACTTGCGGCCGTCCCGGCCGGTAATCACGCCACGGTCAAAATAGACCACGCCGTTTTCCTCACGGCGCTGCTCGTCCAGGTTGCGGGAAGGAATAATACCCATGCAAACTCGCCTCCAAATGCTTACATATCTTCAAAGAAAGGTTCGCCGTCTTCCTTTACCAGAATCCCCATGTCGCTGAATTTCAGCGGAACCGGCTTGGCCATAATGTACTTGAGAATGGCGTCAAACCGCACGCTTTCCGTGTAGGTGAGCAGGGTAAAGGCCACGCCGTGTTTTTTGGCACGGCCGGTGCGGCCGATGCGGTGCAAATAGTACTCGTTTTCATTGGGCAGATCATAGTTGATAACCGCTTCCACATCATCCACGTCGATGCCGCGGGCGGCTACGTCCGTGGCCAGCAGAATCTGGAACTTGCCCTTGCGGTACCCCTGCATTACCTGGTTGCGGGCGCTTTGGCGCATGTCGCCGTGCAGACAGTCGGCGGGATAGCCCGCGTCCTGAAGCCGCTTGCACAGGCGCTGCGTCATGTCCTTGGTGTTTACAAACACCATGACGCGCTGGTACACGTCGCTGTCAAGCAGATACAGCAGGTTTTCGTACTTCTGGTCCCGCTCGGTTTCAATGACGTACTGGGTAATCTGCGGACGGTTTTCCCTGGTGGCGGGAATCACCACCTCCGCCGGGTCGTTCAGGTACTTCCAGGCGATGGTCATAACGTCCTGATTGGTGGTGGCGGAAAAAAGCACCAGCTCACGGTCGCTGGGCGTGGACTCAATGATTTTGGTCACGTCTTTCACAAAGCCCATGTTGAGCATTTCGTCCGCCTCATCCAGCACCATGGTATGCACCCAGTCCAGGTGTACGTTGCCGCGCTCCATGTGGTCCAAAAGACGGCCGGGAGTGGCCACCACGATTTGCGGGCTTTGCTTCAGCTGGGCCAGCTGCTTGGCAATAGGCTGTCCGCCGTACAGGCAGGCAATGCGCACGCCGGGAATAAAGCGCGCCAGCGCTTTCAGCTCCTCGGTAATTTGCAGGCTTAATTCCCGCGTGGGGGAAAGCACCAGTTCCTGAATGTGCTTGTCGTTCAGGTTTACGTACTCCAGCATGGGAATACCAAAGGCGCAGGTTTTGCCCGTGCCCGTAGGGGCGATGGCGATGATGTCGCGGCCCTCCATCATCAGGGGCAGGGTTTTCATCTGGACGGGCGTCATTTCTTTGAAGCCCATCTTGTCCACCGCCTTGAGAATTTCCTGGCTCAAGTCGGCGGCGTCGGAAAACTTCATGGTTTCAAACGTTTCTGTAGACAAGGCTTAGCTCCTTACTGGGCTTGATGCTCGGCGAAATATTGTTCAATGGCGTGGCTGAGCTGATCCGGGCAGGAGGTGTTTCCCCGGCAGGGAATGCCGCGCAGACGTTCCATCACTTGCCTGGCGTCCTGGCCCACCACAACGCTGGCCAGGCCGGCTGTATTTCCGCGGCAGCCGCCGGTAAACTTGCAGGCGGAAATCTTTCCGTTCTCGTCAATTTCCAGGTCGATCGCGGAGGAACAGGTTCCCTGAGTCTTGTAGTGCATCGTACTCTCTCCTTTGCTTTGGACAAAAACAACCAAATTTTTTCATTCGACACAAGCCGCGTTTTTCCTGCTGGATTTTTCACCTTGCGCCGGAAAACGCATAGGATGAAATCAACAATGGGCCAGGAGGGAGAGGGTTGGAATGGAATTGCTGCTGACGGACCCGTCCCAAGGGGTATGGAGAACGCCGGGAGACATAGGCGAACGCCGAATGCTGCATTGCTCCTTTCCGTGGCCCTGCGCCCCCTGCGCCAGCGAAACCTGCCTTGCCGTAGCCTGCAAAGCCAGCCGGGAGTGCGTAACGCTGGAAAAAGCCACCGGCCGGGAGCTGTGCCGCATGCCCTGCGCGCCGGGCACCGAAACCATGTGCCTGTCGCCCTGCGGCCGGTATGTGTATCAGCTTAGTTCCGAGGCCGATTGCGTACATACCCGTTGCGTTGCTACGGGCGAATTGCTTTTTGCGGCTCCCGCCGGCGTTTTCCCAAGAAATATGTGCCTGGAGGAGACGGGGCGTTTCCTGCTTGTCCCTGGCGGCGCGGTCAACGAGACCTATTTGCTTTCCTTGCCGGATTTGCGCATGGAGCGGACCGTGTACACCCGCCATCCCTGCTTTGCCGCCGGGTTTTATGCCGACGGCCTGGTGTTAGTGTGCGCGGTGGAGGGGGATGATATCCACACGGCGGTTTATGGGCTGCCGCCCCATGCCTTGCGGCCGCGGCTGTTGATGGAGCTTCCCGGCCAACCCGGCAGCCTGTGCGTGTGTCCGGACGGTCGAAACGCGCTGCTAAGCACCCGTGAAGGGCTGATGAAGCTGAATTTGCTCCAGAACGCTGTTTTGTGGAACCGGCCGGAATGGGCGCTGTGCATGCGCCTGAGCTGCCAGGGCAATTTGGCGCTGATTAGCGCCGCGCTGGACGGCCGGGTCTGCCTCCTTTCGCATAAAAGCCCATGGCGGCAGCGCGTCATTGCCTGCGGTACGGCGGCGGAAGCGTGTTTCTGTGTATGATTTGCGTGGACTGGGCGCATACTGATAACGAAAAAACCGGCCCGTGGGCCGGAGGAAAGGAAAGAAAAAAGCAATGATGGACAAAATTGCGTTAATCTTGGTGATTATCGGCGCGGTCAACTGGGCGCTGATCGGTATTTTTCAGTTTGACCTGGTGGCATACCTGTTTGGCGGGCAGGCGGCAGTGATGAGCCGCATTCTTTACACCATCGTGGGCGCGGCGGGACTGTGGTGCATTTCCATGCTGTTTGGAGAAAAAGCGTCCGTCAAGGAATAACGAAGCTGCTGCGTCGCCTGCAATAAAAAGGCGCGATTGGTGGGCTTGCCCCGCTCCGGATCTATGGTAGCCCCGAAGAAGCGTTCAATTTCAGCCAGGTTTCCATGAGTAAACACGCTTTCCACCGCTACGCGCAGGCACCGCTCCACGGCGCCCGGCGTGGTGGTAAAGGCCGCCGCGCAAGCCTGGTACATTTCGCTTAGGGAGACTTCCGCTGCAAACGAGCACTGAACCAGCCGGCTCAGAAGCCAGCCGGCATATTGCCGGCCCTTATAGGCGCCGCTCATTCCCACAAGCGCCAAAAAACGGTCCGAAGCCCGAATGGCCCGGGCCTGCGAAGCCGCCGCCAGCTTTGGCAGCGGCTTTTTGGCAAGCAGCTGCAAAAGCACAGTCAGCTTTTGGGGCGATGCGCAAAGCGGCGCAACGCAATCCGCCCAGGGTGGTTTGGGCCATTCCGGAGGCTGCACCAGCAAAATTCTGGGCGGGCATAAGGGCATGCAAGAGGCGTACCGCTGCCCAACGGCAAGCCCGTCCAGGCCGCCCAGACAAGCGTAGAGAGCCAGCAAGTCAAAAGAGTCGTTCTCAAGCCGCCTGGCCAGCGCTTGTCCCTGGCAAACCTGAACCGCCTGCCAGCCCAGGTCTTCGCAGGCCCAGAGCAGCGCTTTGTCCGGCTGGCTTTTTCCAAGACACACCCGCATGGCTTTTCCCTCCCTGTGTTTGTTAAAAAGGTACGCCGGATAAGCGCTTTCCTCCTGCCGCGTTTTCCGCCAGCTTTTGTCGAAGCCTGCCGCAGAGCAGACATTTTTCGCACGGCGAAACGACAGGGCGATGGAAGCCGCTTGTTTATACTTTTCCTGTACACTTGTCACAGGAGGCGGCTTATGCAAACTTCATCCGAAGCGGCGGCTAGACAGCTACGCCGCGGCAGGCACGATTTCAGGCGCGCGTTTGGAAGGCTTCGGCTGGCGCTTTTTCACGCGACAAAACCCGTGACGATGGCGGTGTGCCTGTTCCTTTTGACCTTTGTGCAGTGGTTTGGGATTCCGTCGCCCTTTGCGGCGGCGCTGATGCTTTCGATGGACGGCGCTTCGCCCTTTTGGCTGGCGGGGCTGGGTGCTTCCGCTGCCCTGCGCTTGCTGTGGGGGCTGGAAATGGACGTATGGCAGCTTGCCGCCTGCTGCCTGCTGTGGGTGGTGAAGCGAAAATGCCATCCAAGACCCGGCATTGAAACCGCAGCCCTGGGCGGCTTGTGCATGATGCCGCGGATTGTGGCGGCGCTGATTGCAGGCGCTCCACTGAATGTGCTTTTGAGCTGCGCGGCGCTGCCGCTTGCCATGGCCGCTTCTGCGGCGCTGCGCCAGGCCATGGATACCGCCGTGGAACTGGGAACGGTGCCTCGCGGGAAAGAGCAGGCCGGGCTGCTGTGGCTGTGCCTGCTGGTGCTCGATGGCCTTGGCTATTTTCGCGCGGGGCCTTTTCAGCTGGGACACGCGGCGGCGCTGACGGCGACTTTTGTATTTGCCGGATTTAACGGCCCTGTATACGGCTTAACAGGCGGCTTGCTGAGCGGATTGTCGCTGGCGCTGGTGGGGCACGACAGCCGCATTGCCTTGCCCCTGGCTTTGTGCGGCATGCTGGGAGGGCTGCCGCCGTTTATCCGTTTTCGCTGGCTGAACCTGCCGGCTGCTTTCATCATGAACCTGCTGGCCGCCTTTATCACGGGGCTGCCCTCTCCGCCCCTGTCGCTTTGGTCGGCCGCATTGGGCGGCCTTATCTACCTGCTGCTGCCAGGACGCTCGCTGGAGCGGTTCAAACCGTATCTGGCCGGAATGGAAGCGCCGAAGAAGAACATGGAGAACGCTTTTGTGCAAAGCCGCATTGAACACATGCACGACGCGGTAGTGCGCTTGGCAAAAGCGCTGCCCAAGCTGGAGCAGTCGCAAACAACGGCGGGGGAGGAACTGGGCGAGCTGTTGTGCGCCCAATGTGTGAACCGGGAAATGTGCTGGGGACGCAGCCGGGCGAAAACGGAAAAAATGCTGGGATGTATGATGGAGCTTGCCGGCCGGGATGAGGAAATCACCGAAAACAATGTTCCGGCGCTGGCACAGCACGGCTGTCTGCGCAGCGAGGTGATTTCCGAGATGGCGCGGGACGCACAGCTTTCTCATCAGCGCCACAGCGCTCAACTGAAAAAGGCGCGGTATGAACGGGAGGTAACGTTAACCCATCTGGCTGCCCTGGCAGGCACGCTGCAAGAGCTGGACGCATTGGCGCAGGGGGAAAGCTTTCATGATCTGCGCGCGGCTCATGCCATTACGCTGGCGCTGGAGGAATTGCAGGTTCCGGCACGGCTTTTGTATGCGCGCAGGGTAGATGGACATTTGCAGGCAGCGCTGGTCAGCGAAAACATGCTGCCGGTGCAAAAGCCGCTGGAGCGCTTGCTGCAATACCTGGCCCGTGAAGAAAACCTGCATCTATCGATCACCCAGGCCCAGAAGGACAACATTGAGCTGGAGGAAATTCCCGTATATGGCGCTGCGATTGGCATGGCGTCCATCTGTGCAGGCGAACACGGCGAGCAGGACAGCGTTTGCGGCGATGCGCTTTGCGCCAAGCGCTGTGAAGGCGGCCGGCTGCTGGCCATGCTCTGCGACGGCATGGGCCACGGACCGGACGCGCATCGGCAAAGCGAAAAAACGCTGGAACTGCTTCTTCTGCTGCTGGAAGCCGGCTACACCCGCCGTCAGGCCATTACCGCCGTTAACGGCATTATGCTGGGCGCTCAGCAGGAGGAACGCTTTTCAACGGTGGATTTGGCGGATGTGGATCTTTGGACGGGCGAAGTATATGCGGAAAAGCTGGGAGCATGCGCGTCCTGGATGATTCGAGGCAGCCATATGAAGAAGGTGGAAGGTTCCTCGCTGCCGCTGGGCATTGTAGAAGAAGCCGTTTCTACCTCCAGTGAGTACCGATTGCACAGCGGCGATATTCTGGTGATGATGTCCGACGGCGTGGCGGATGCTTTTGAAAACGAGGAGCAACTGTGCAAATGCCTGGAAGAAAATGTATACATCGAGCCTCAGCGCATGGCGGACGCAGTTTTGCGCGGCGCGCTGCTTTGCGGCGGAGGCGTTCCCCGGGATGATATGAGCGTGCTGGTTCTTCTGCTCATGGACAATCACCAGGGAGCCGCGCGCCCCCTGGATGCTGCGCAGGGGCTTTGTCCCTGAACCAGGGTACGAAGCCGGGACACAGCCAAAGGCTACCGCATGAAACAATACGGCTTGAAAACAAAAAGGCCGATTGATGTAAAAAGAGAACATGAAGCGCTTGCAAAGCGGAGACGCAGGAAGGCAGAGGAGCAACTCAAATATGGGGAGGACAACGGTTGGAGTCCTCCCTTGTTTCGCGTCTCGCCTGCGGGTTGCCCAGTGAACGCTTTCTTCGCGAATAGCGCTGTACTGGTTCGCAGGCGCAGACACAGGGATTTTTCGACAGGCTGAAACGAATGGAAATCGTTGGACGGAGGCTCACCGGTTTTGGCAGCCTGGCGTGGCAAAACTTAGAGTGTTGAAAAAGAACCGTCTTGGGAGACGGCAACGTGAAAAGAAAGCAGAAAAAGCTGTTTGTGTCGCAATAGCGCGGGCTTGTCGTAAAGAGAAACAGGATACACAGGCATATCGTTCAGGCCGTCCAGAAAGCTCGTTTGACGGCGAACTTTCTGGACGGTCTAATTTCCTGCCCAAAGGGACGATCACCTGGTATGAAGGTCGGGCGTTGCTATCCGGGCGAGACGTTTTTTATCGCTGAGCCTGATACTCAATTTCCAGATGATAGTTTTCCCGGGCAACGTCGTCAAACACACGCAGCAGCTGGGGCATATAGTCAAACATTTTTCCCTTCGGACTGGTTGGATAAAGAACCTGAATGTGCAGTCCCTCGGTTTCGCTGGCCAGCTCATCGTGCAGCGCATCCAGGTTTGCGCCGTAATAAAACGGAAAATCCAGCGTTTCCTTCAGGTAACGGTGCAGAGAAATCTTTTCCTCGAAGGGGGTTAAATCCAGGGTAACGTTTCGCATGGCTGGTTCTCCTTTTTTAGTACAGCTGGGTAAAGGTTCTGTGATTATCGGGGGTATAATAGATAAGCCCGTCGCTGGAATACACCAGACGTTCTTTTCCGCGCTTGCCTCCGTTGAGGTTCACATCACATTCGTACCACTGGCGGCCCTCGGCGTCCGGAAGCTGCTTTTCCCGGTTCTGAAAGGAATCGCCGCCGATGGCGCAGCCTGGAGCTACCGTTCCCAGGTTATCTTTTTTGTTGGTCCAGCCCAGCTTTTTGGCTTCATCCCGGGTTAGATAATTGGAAGGCAGGCGACCGTATTGGTGCAGATAAGCGGCTACCTGATCGCGGTCCGTATAAATGCCGTCTTTGGTAACGGAGGCGATTGGCGAAGCATCAGCCTCATTGGTTACCACCAGCTGAGTAAAGGTGTTGTAATGGTCGCCGGTATAGTAAATCAAACCGTCGCTGGAAAACACAATCCGCTGACCGCCGCGGTGACCGCCTGTGTACCCAATGTCACATTCCGTCCACTTGCGGCCCTTGGCGTCCGGCAGAGATTTCTCGTAGTTTCCAAAACGGTCGCCGCCAATGGAGCAGCCGGGAGCTACCTTGCTGAGATTTCCGGCCCGGTTATCCCATCCTATGCCTTCCGCCTCGCGCTTGGTGATGAAGTTGCCGGGCAGCTTTCCGTAAACGGTCAAATAGACGGCTACTTCCTCCATGGAGGAATACTGACCGGTCGCCGTTACAGGATAATCGGCCGCGTTAATTGAGAGAACTTTTTCCTGAGCCAGGCTTGCGGAAAACAGGCAAAGCAGAGCGCAAAGCAGCGCTAAAAGCTTTTTCATGAGCAATCGTTCCTTTCCGTTCCTTACAGCAAGATGGGGTTGCTCCAGGCGCTGCGGCCGTTTGCGTCAATCAGCTGCACGCGCACATAGGTTTCGCCGTGGTTAACGCTCAGGTCGTACACGCCCTCGGTCATCGCCTTGCCGGTCTGACAGCGGTTGGGCGTCCAGATGACGTTGCTGTAATAAAGGATGGTGTCAACCGGAGAACAGGAAACCTTCAGCAGGTGATCCTCCACGGAAATCTGCTGAAAGCTGGGGCCCTGCGAGCAGTAAAACCTTCCCGCATCTAACGCTTCAAACAGACTTTCCCGGGTGAGGTCGGGGGCCTGTATCATGGTGAAGCCGTTGCCTGCTTCGCCGTTGTAGCGGTGAGAATCGTCCGAGGCGACGAAACGGAAGAAAACGCCGTGGGCCGCCGCCGTATCCAGAATCACGGAGGAGTCGGCCCGGTCTCCGTTCCAGGGATAGGTCGAAACGCTGTTATAAATCTCCGCAGCCGTCAGATGGCGCAATCCGCTTAGGGTAGACAGCGTATTAAGCGACCAGGCGGGGTGAGCCAGAATGGCCCGGCCGCCGCAGCGGCGGTACATGTCGATGCAGTGCTGGGGCATGCGGGTTAAATCATACCGCAGGATGCTCTCGTCCATGCCGATTCCAATCAGGTGCAAAAACTCGCCCGACAGGGAAAAGTCCATTTCCATGCCGCTCAGCATCAGCATGCCGTCTTCCATATGGGTGTTTTCCGTCATTTTGCGGTGGTCGGTCAGCGCCAGAAAATCGTAGCCCTTTTTGCGATACAGGGCCTTTACCTGGGCCGGAGTCAGCTTTCCATCGCTTTCCGTGGTATGGCAGTGCAGATTCCCCTTCCAAAACGGCATACCGGGAGTGAATAGATTCATGCAGTGCGCTCCTTCCTTGGACTCATATTGAGCATTATAGCGGCAGAAGGGCAGAAAAGCAAGGCGGCATTTTCGGAAATCCTTCCAAAAATGACAAATCATTCCCGCATTGACTTCCGGAAACGAATGATTTAGAATGTTTTGCTGAAAAGCACGGAAGAAAATGTTGAAGGAGGCACTGTCCCTTGGAAAAGCGTCAGGTTTTGAAAAGCGTTTTCGGACATGAGACGTTCCGCGAGGGGCAGGAAAAGCTGATTGACGAGCTGATGGCCGGCTATGATGTGCTGGGCGTTATGCCAACCGGCGCGGGAAAATCAGTGTGCTACCAGCTTCCGGCGCTGATGCTGGAGGGCGTTGCTTTGGTGGTGTCCCCGCTGGTTTCGCTGATGAAAGACCAGGTGTCCGCGCTGAAAGCAAGCGGCGTGGCCGCTGCGTATATCAACTCCAGCCTAACGCCGGGACAGCAGGCCGAGGCCATTCGGCGGGCGGCAAACGGCGCGTATCAAATCATTTATGTAGCCCCGGAACGGCTGAATATGCCGGGCTTTTTGGCTTTTGCCAGGCAGGCGAAGCTATCGCTGCTGGCAGTGGACGAGGCCCATTGCGTTTCTCAGTGGGGCCAGGATTTTCGGCCCAGTTACCTGCATATTGCCGAGTTTGTGGAAGCGCTGCCTGTGCGTCCGCCGGTAGCGGCTTTTACGGCTACCGCTACGCCGCGCGTGCGTAAGGATATTATTGATATGCTGCGTTTGCGCGAACCCTGCTGCGTTACCACGGGTTATAACCGGCCCAACTTGCATTTTTCCAGCGTAAAGCCCACCAACAAGCTGGAAATGCTGCGCCGGTTTTTGGACGAAATGAAGGACGCCTGCGGCATTGTGTATTGCAGTACGCGCAAAACGGTAGAGGAGGTAGCGTATCAGCTGTCCGCAGCCGGATACAGCGCCACTCGTTATCATGCCGGGCTCGCCGATGCGGAACGACACCGCAACCAGGAAGCGTTCCAGTATGACCAATCTCGCATTATGGTGGCGACCAACGCTTTCGGCATGGGCATCGATAAATCCAACGTGCGCTTTGTGGTGCATTATAACATGCCTCGCGATTTGGAAAGCTACTACCAGGAGGCGGGACGCGCCGGCCGCGATGGCGAACCGGCAGAATGTATGCTGATGTACAGCGGCCAGGATGTGGCGATAGGCAAATGGATGATTGAGCACAGCGATGAAAACGCAGAGCTGACAGCGCAGCAGCGCGCCCAGCTTCAGCAGCGCGATCTGGAACGCCTGAAGCAGATGACTTATTACGCGACCAGCAAGCGCTGCCTGCGGCACTGCATTTTGACGTATTTTGGCGAAAGCGACGCGCCGGAAACCTGCGGCCATTGCTCGGTATGCGATGGAGACGCGTTTGAAGTGGACACGGGCAACAGCCGAAATACCTCCCCGCGAATCCGACGCTATCTGAACCGGGAGGAAAAACGGGGAGCGTCGGCAAAGCGACGCGAATCGGCGGAACCGGCGTTCTCCGCTTGGGAGCGGGCGCTGTATGATAATGTCAGGGAAGTGAGAAACCTGCTGGCAGCCCAAAACGGCGTGCCAAGCTACGTGGTTTTTTCCGATGCATCTTTGGCGGATATGGTGCGCAGGCGTCCGAAAACCATGGATGAATTTCTGGATGTTTCCGGTGTTGGTCAGGCAAAGCAGCAGCGTTACGGCCAGGCGTTTCTGGCGGTCATCCGGGATGGCCGAGAGCCAAATGAAGCCATCGAACTGCTGGAGGAAAGAAAACGGACTTCTTCGGAGCAGGCTGGCAAACCCTGGACGGAACGGGAAGAAGCGCAGCTGCGGAAAGAATATGAGGGCGAACTGCCCATTTCGGAAATCGCCAAGCGCCATCAGCGGAAGGCCGGCGGAATCCGCGCCCGCCTGCAAAAGTTGGGACTGCTGGATTCTTAAGGCCGATCCGCCGGCAGCGTCGGCGACCGGAGCGTTGAAAAAGAAACCGCGTTTGAAAAATGGCAAAAACGCTTGTAATTTAAGGATGACTATTTCAAATCGCACGGATGCGGCTTTATATGAAGTAAGAAAGCTTTTTCAGCAGGCTAAGCCCTGCGCAGCAAGGCTCAGGCCGTCCAAAAAGCTCGCCTGCGGCTGGCCGGGCGGCAAAGCGCGTAAGGAAAGCTTTGCTGCGCAAGACTCAGGTTGCTGAAAGGTGGAGGCGCAGGAGGCAGTGCCTCCTGCCGGGGTTTTAGGGGCGGAGCCCCTAAGCCTTATGCCACAGCATTTTCCCCGCGAACAAACGC
>CAKTUS010000057.1 GCA_934621485.1 uncultured Clostridia bacterium | reverse complement strand
GCCGAAAACGCCCCGCCCGACCGGCAAAGCCGGTCGATACGAATATAGTCAGAGGAGCTGCAGCCCCTCTGACAACTCCTCCGAAGGAGTTTTTCGACAGCCTGAAAGCTCGCCTCGCTGGCGAACTCAGGTTGCTGAAAAAGTGGAGGTGCAGGAGGCACTGCCTCCTGCCGGAATTTTAGGGGCAGAGCCCCTAAGCCTGATGCTGCAGCGTTTTCCCCGCGAAGAAACGTAGCCGTGTGCACGGACGCGCTCTCTCGTAGAGGGTTTTTCAACAGTCTGAGCTCGCCTCGCTGGCGAGCTTTTTTGGATGGCCTGGCGGTTCTTTGCCTTCCGGCCGGTTGCAGGCGGATAGTCAAAGAACGGAAGGCCCTGCTGTGCAAGCTTTCCAAAGCAGGAATAACCAACGCCGGTTTCGGAACCAAAACCGCGGGCATGCGATGCCGCCCGCTTTTTCGGCAAGCGGCCGGCCGAATCCACGCGCACCCCTGGCGGATTTGCCATCCGGCCCGCTTTTGCAGTCGCGGTAAAGGGGAAGCTGTTAATCAAACGCAAGCAGGTTTCCAAGCGGTAGGGAAAAACCAAGCGACTGGTACATTTGTACGTCGCAATTCGCGCAGCCAACCGTTAAGCAGGAAACACCGCTTTCGCGGCGCGCAAATTGAACCAACATGCGGGCCACGCCCTTGTGCCGGTATTCGGGGAGAAGGTAGAAGTCCTCAAATACGCCGCTGGGCAGATAATTGTAGGTTGAAAAGCCTACTGTGACGGAGCAGCAGCCAATCAAAGCTTTGTCCTCAAACGCGCCAAAGAAAAGGATAACGCCCGTCTGCATTGCTTTGGTCAAACGTTCTTTTGCCGCATGGCCCGGCTCAGCCTCGCCGATTTCCGCTTTATAAAGCTTTTGCAGCTCCCACAGCGCTTCCATCTGGCCAATCGAAAGCCTTTGTACCTTCATCAACATCCTCCTCCGATGAGCGTTTCACTAACCGTTTACCTGTTCATTTGCCCGCCGAAGATAGTCAATCCAGTCTTCCAGACAATCCATCCGAAAATGAGAAAGCGCCTTCTGATAACGCTGAAAAGCTTCAGGATGCGTCTCTTCCATCCATTTTAAGGATTTTTTGGGTCCCCAATAGGGTTGCCGCATGACGTCGCAAAAAATCTCCAAACTGTCTATCAGCACCCAATGCCAACGGAACATTCCTTCGCAGTCGCATCGTTTGGCCCGTTTTCCCATCTTAACGCACCAGTCAATATTTGCCTGGATTTCGGCCCTTGTTTTAACTGGGCGGTTCCGTAAATAGGTTTGAACGCTGGCCTGCAGCGTTTTGCCAATGCCGTTGGTGTCTGCAAGGATGCGTCCGTCAAAAATCTGGACAAAATCCTCATAATCAACGGGTTTTTCAAAATAGGCGGCAGGATAGACAAATACGTCCAGCTGAACGTTACCCACTAAGGAGGTATCGTGGAAGGACTCGTGGCCGGCCGAAATGACCAGTGCGTCAAAATCGCTGTTTTCAGTATTGGTCCCGTTCGCATAGGAGCCATAAAGAATAACAGAGAGCGGATGGTATTTTTCCTGAAGATAGTGGAGCGTTTCGTCCAAGGAAAATCACCTCGTCACGTTTTGTTTTTTCTGCTGATCCATTCTACTGCACTCTGTGATAATGCTTCCAAAAACCAATGGTTTGCCGCAAGTCTTCTTCGCTTGCAAATAGCGACAGCTGCTTTGCCACTTCAATGGCAAAATCGACATACGCATTGGCCCGGGCCGTTATCACATTTTGGTCCAGGACCAAATCGTCGTTGGTGGAATGGGTGGACTTAACGCCGCGCAGCAGTCCGGCGTGATCCAGCACATCAACGCCCGCACAAATTCCGGCGATGAAAACCTCCCTTTTCTTCAGGTCTTGCAGGTACGACCAAACATCCGCATGATCAATTTCGGCAATCTTCCCGCCTGGAACGATGAAGCTTCTCACCTGTTCTTTATCAAGCACCGCCAAGGATAAATCCGCATTGACCGAAAACCCCTCCATGGCCTTGACAGGCTTTCCGTCTAAGGAACAGAAAGCCATATCGCACTGAGAAAAGCTCATCAGATAATTCAGGATCACGATTTCATAAAAACAGCACTTGTGATAGATCAGAAATACGTCTTTCATCAGGGTGAACTCCTTGCAAAGGCTGTTGTTCAGACACGGCTTCTTTTTTCTGCCAGCGCCCGGGCTCTGGCAATCAGAATGGCGGCCAAATCGCCCTCCACGCGTTCGGGCGCTTTTCCTTTTTCAAAAACGGCCCCTACGGCGTATCGGCTGCCCTGGCCGCCCTGGGCGCCGCCGGCCGCGCTCAGCCCGCCGCCCGCCAGGCCGATATCCGCCTCCCGGGCTTCGCCGGGGCCGTTGACCACACAGCCCATGACGGCCACGGTCAGAGGCACGCGAATGTCGCTAAGCTCCCGCTCCACTCGGGCGGCGATGGCCGCCACGTCGATGCCGGTGCGGCCGCAGGTGGGGCAGGCTACCACATTCACATAGCCCTTACGCAGGCCCACCGCCCGCAAAATATCAATGGCCGCCTGGGCCTCGGGAAGGGGGCTGCCTGTAAGGGATACCCGGACGGTGTCGCCAATGCCCTGCAACAGCAGCGCGCCGATGCCGACGGCGCTTTTGATATTGCCCGCCCCGGGCAGGCCCGCTTCGGTAACGCCTACATGCAGGGGATAATCCGTTTCCTTTGCCGCCAGTTCGTAGGCGGCCACGGTCAGGGGCACGTCGCTTGCCTTCAGCGACAGCACAATATCGTGAAAACCCGCGTTTTCCAGCAGCCGGGCGTGGCCCAGCGCGCTGTCCACCATGCCGCGGGCCGTTACGCCGCCCTCCCGGCGCAGAATGTCCTTTTCGATGCTGCCGGAATTGACGCCGATGCGGATGGGCACATGGTGCATTTTCGCGCAGTCGGCTACCCGCCTCACCTCGGCGGCGGAGCCGAGGTTGCCCGGATTGATGCGTACCTTGGCCACGCCCTGCTCCATGGCGGCCACGGCCAGGTCGGCCCGGTAGTGAATATCCGCCACCAGGGGCACGGGGGAGGCGGCGAGAATGGCGGGAAGCGCCTCCACGCATTTTTCATCATACACGGACAGGCGCACAATGTCGCAGCCGGCCTGAGCCAGGGCGCAAACCTGCGCAATGGTGGAGGCGCTGTCGCGGGTATCGGTATTGGTCATGCTCTGCACGGTTACGGGCGCGCCGCCGCCGATGGGCACGCCGCCAATGGAAAAGGCACGGGTATGGCGCATGAAAAAAACCTCCTTGCTTGGATGAAACGGCTTCAGCGGCGCTGCTGGGCTTCCAGCCCAAGGCGCACCAGGCGCTTGATCTCGGTCTGCCGGGCCTTGCCCTCCAGCGCGGCCAGAATATCCGCATCGGTTTTACGGTTCAGCTTCAGGGACATTTGCAGACTGTTGGCGCTGTCGTACCGGGCCTGCGGCGTCTTGAAGCCGTCGTCGATTTTTTGACGTGGCATTGACTTCACCCTCCGGTGTGATAAGATAACGCCAGGCGGAAGAGCCTGACCTGGGCCGGCAGGTCGACGATTCATCGCTTCGCAGCGACCGTTGCCTGTAGAGGGGAGCGGTTATTCTTTTCTGCTTTGGCTTGCTGCCTTTAGCGCTTCAAAATACCGCGTAAGCGATAAGCCTTCGGGAACCGATGATGCTGTATCACGCCGGCAATGACTCGCAGGGCTTTCCGCTCTGGAGTTTCTCTGAAGGCGTTTTCATTTTACCATCGGGATTACTTATTGTCAACGCACAAACCGCCCGCGCTTTGCGCACGCAGGTTTTCTGCTTGCCTGCGGACGGCTTCCGTGCTATCATATCATTGGGAAAATTCTGCGAAAGGCGGGTCTGCCCATGTCCATTCTGCCTCGACCCCTTTCCCCGGAGGCGGCCCGGCTGAAAAACCCGCTGTCGTTGGCCTTCGTGGGCGATACGGTGTGGGATTTACTGGTGCGCCAGCGCCTGCTGCTTTCCCAGGCCCATGTAAACGCGCTGCACAAGCAGGCGGTTTCCCAGGTAAACGCAGGCGCCCAGGCCCAAGCCGCAGCGCTGCTGGAGCCGCGGCTGACCGAGCCGGAGAGGGACGTTTTTCGCCGCGGGCAAAACGCGCACGCCCGTCACAACGCGCCCAAAAATCAGGATCCGGCGGCCTACAGCCGCGCCACCGCTCTGGAGGCTCTGCTGGGATACCTGTACCTGACGGGGCAGGAGGAGCGCATTTTGGAGCTGTTTGAGAAAACCCAATGCTGAAAGGGGGAGAACGTCATGCCGCAGCGCACGCAGCGCGTTACGCTGGTACGCCATACGGCGGACCCGGAGGCGCTGACCGCCCTGGGAGCCAGACTGTGCTATGCCGGAGGCGACGTGGACCAGCTGCTTCGTCTGGTGAGTGAAAAGGAGCAGCGGGGCTTTGTGGAAAAAGTGATGTCCATGGGGCATGAAAGCGTGATGGAGCACGTGAGCTTCACGTTTTTGGCGGAGGGTGTGAGCCGGGTGCTTCTGGCTCAGCTGACCCGGCACCGCATCGCCAGCTTCAGCGTGCAGAGCCAGCGATATGTCAGCTATGCCGGCGGCTTTGGCTATATTGTGCCCCCGGCCGTCGAGCGCCTGGGGCCGGAGGCCGTAAGCGAGTATGAAGGACAAATGGCGCAAATGCAGTCCTGGTATGAGGAATGGCAAAAACGCCTGGGCGAGGCGGGGGAAAGCAGCAACGAGGACGCACGCTTCGTGCTGCCAAACGCCTGCGAAACCCGCATTTTGCTCACCATGAACGCCCGGGAGCTGCGTCACTTTTTCAGCCTGCGCATGTGCAGCCGCGCCCAGTGGGAAATACGGCAAATGGCAAACAGCATGTTTGAGCAGTGCTGCCGGGTGGCTCCGGCCCTGTTTCAAGATGCGGGACCGGGCTGCCTGAGGGGTCCGTGCCCCGAAGGGGCCAAAAGCTGCGGCCGCGCCCGGGAAATCAAAGAGAAGCGGGAAGCCTTTCTCCGGACGGAGGCGCTGTAAAGCGCGGGCTGAAGCAAGCCGCCAACGCTTTTGGCATGGCGCAAAGCCGGTTTTTCGGTACCCCATTGAGTGAAAGAAAGAAGGAAAAGCAACATGGCGTTTTATAAGAATTTTGAAAACAAGACCCGCCAGGAAAAGCGCGCCCAGGCTTTCGCCCGCGGCGGCTACGACGACGAGGGCAGCCGTTATCAGCACGGAGGCCGTTGGGACGGCGGCTACGAAAAACGCGGCAACGGCCGGGGATATCAGGGTGGAGACAGGCCCGATAAGCCGTCCTATGACCGGGGCCATGACGGCAAGCCTGGCAACCGTAAGCCCTACGGCGATAAGCCTGCTTACGGCCAGCATAGGCCCTACGGCGATAAGCCCTCCTTTGGCCCAAAGAGCGGTTATCAGGGCGGCGGCAAGCCGCGCTACGACGAGCGCAAGGGCATGGGCCGCCCCTATGGGGACAAGCCCCGCCGCGACGCCCACAAGGGCGATTTTGAACGCCGGGGTCCCAAGCCCCAGCCGGCTCGCAGAGACTATGAAAGCTTCCGCTATGAGGCCCCGGTTCAGCCCCGTTACGAAGCACCCAAGCTGCCCGCGATGGAAGAAGCCGTTCCCGCCGAAAACCTGCTGGCAGGCCGCAACCCCATCCGCGAAGCCCTCAAGAACGGGCGCGACATTGAAAAGCTGATGGTAGCCCGGGGCGAGCTCAGCGGATCTGCCCGGGAAATTGTGCAAATGGCCAAGGAGCAGCATATTCCGGTGCAGGAGGTGGACCGCGCCCGCCTGGACGCCATTACCCGCAACCACCAGGGCATGCTGGCCTTTGCGTCCGCCTACCAGTATTCCACTGTGGAAGAAATGCTGGCCAGGGCGGAGGAAAAGGGCGAAGATCCTTTCCTGATTCTGCTGGACGGCATTACCGACCCGCACAACCTGGGAGCCATTATCCGCAGCGCTGAATGTGCGGGCGCTCACGGCGTTATTGTGCAGGAGCGCCGGGCCGTGGGCCTGACCCCCGCCGCCGTGAAGGCCAGCGCCGGCGCGGTGGAATACCTGCCCGTGGCGCGGGTTACCAACCTGACCGCGGCCATTGAAAAGCTACAGGCCTTGAACGTGTGGGTTTACGCCGCCGATATGGACGGCGAGGACTATGCCGGCACCGATTTTTCCGGCGGCGTGGCTCTGGTGATTGGGGCCGAGGGCGAGGGCGTAAGCCGCCGGGTGCTGGAGGCCTGCGACAAGACCGTGTCCCTGCCCATTCGCGGCCATGTGGACAGCCTGAACGCCAGCGTAGCGGCGGGAATTCTGATGTACGCCGTAATGCGCTCCCGGTAAGCCGTGAAGCCCCTGTTGTATGTGGATGGGTACAATATCATTGGCGCATGGCCGGAGGCCAACCGGGAAAACTGGCCTCTGGACGAGTGCCGCGACCGGCTCATCCATTTGCTGGAGGACTATGCAGGCTACACCGGCCAGGAGGTATGGCTCATTTTCGACGGCTACAAGGCTGACCGGCAGCTGCGCAGTGTGGAAAACCGGGCGGCTTTAACCGTTGTGTACACCCGTCACGGCGAAACCGCCGATCACTATATCGAGCGCATGTGCCAACTGCTGCCCCGGTATCGGGAGGCCCGCGTGGCCACCAGCGACGGCATCGAGCAAACCCTGATCCTGGGCCGGGGCGCTACCCGGCTCAGCGCCAGGGAGCTGTGGCGGGAAATGAACCAGGTACGCTCCAGCGGCCGCGGCCACCATAAAAGTCCTGTTACCCAGGACCGCACCGCCCTGTCCGCCGCCCTTACGGAGGAGCAGTACGCGGCCCTGGACAAAATCAGACGTCAGAAGTAAAGGCAGGTGAGACCCTATGACTGAACCCCGGGAGGAGCAGGATTTGCTGGACGAGGAAGAAGAAGCATGCCAGCCGGAGGAAATGGACCTTCCCATGGATGCCAAGTGGGAAGGCATGATGGAGAAGCGCTTTGCCGACAAGACGGACGAGGAGGTCGTGGGGTTGGCCCACGACGGCGACACCGAGGCGGTGGAATACTTGCTCAGCAAGTATAAAAACTTTGTACGCTCCAAGGCCCGCAGCTATTTCCTCATTGGCGCGGACCATGAGGACATTGTGCAGGAGGGCATGATTGGCCTGTTCAAGGCTATTCGAGATTATCAGCCGGAGCGGCTGAGCAGCTTTCGCGCCTTTGCGGAGCTGTGCATTACCCGGCAGATTATCACGGCCATCAAAACCGCCACCCGGCAAAAGCATGTGCCCCTCAATTCCTATGTATCGCTAAACAAGCCCATCTACGATGAGGAAAGCGACCGTACCCTGATGGACGTTATCGTAGAAGGCAGGGCGCAAAACCCGGAGGAGCTGATTATCGGACGGGAAAACCTTCTGTCCATTCGCGACAAGGCGGACCAGGTGCTTAGCTCTTTGGAGCAGGATGTGCTCAACGCCTATCTGGACGGCAAAAGCTATCAGGAAATTGCCGACATGCTGGGCCGTCACGTGAAAAGCATCGATAACGCCCTTCAGCGGGTGAAGCGTAAGCTGGAAAAGTATCTGGAAGAAGCCCGCCAGGAGGACTGACCAGGGCGAGAGCGCGGAGCATTTGCCGGACATGGCCGGACGCCCTGCACGCGCAATAGCAGGCCGCCTGAGGGTGGAGCCCCTTGGGCGGGCGACGTTGGGGATAAAACCCTCTTGCACAGGCGTTTCATGTGAGAGGGTTTTTCTTGTTTCTGTTAAGGATGCTCCATGATTCGGCTGGGGTCAGAAAATCAAAAGCCCCACTGCGATGCTTTTTGTTTCATCGCAAGGCAGAGGCTGGATGATAAGCCGCCAGTCAGGATGCAGGGAAAAGCCGTTGGAAATTGCTTGCACGCGGAAAGTGTTTGGCAGGAAGGAACGGCATTATCGCGAACATGGGTCCAGGGGCTAAGCCCCTGGTCAGGGGGCGGAGGGGGATGACATCCCCCTCCATGGTGGCGGGAGGAAACAAAATGCCCAGTGAGATTTACGAGGTGGTCGCCCAGGGGGCGCGGTACTGGTTTTTGTTTTTAATGGCGCTCATCGCCTGGCGTAGCTGGCGGTGGTACCGCCGGGATAAACGGCAAATGAAGAAGCGCCTGCGCCTGCTGCCCGATGCAGGGTATGTGGGGGAAATGGTGGTGACGGACGGCGGCGGTATAATCAGGGACGGCGCCGTGTTTCCCGTACCCTGGGAGGGCACGCTGGGTTCGCTGCGCACCAACGACCTGTCGCTGCCGGTAACGGGCGTGGCCCGCCGGCACCTGTGGATGCGCTTTGACGAAGGACGCGGGCTTCTCATTGAGCCCTTTGCCAAAAATGCGGTCACGGTGGACGGGCAAGCCTTTACCAGCCGCCGGGATCCGCTGTATATGGCCCATGGGTCCAGGCTGCGGGTAGGCGAAGTGGAGCTGCGCCTGCGGCTGTTTGCCGGGTTTGAGGGCGTGGGCCGGGCGGCTTATGTGCCCGACGCGCCTGAGCAGGAGATGGAAGCGCAGCAGCCGGATCAG
The DNA here is from genome assembly GCA_934621485.1 of uncultured Clostridia bacterium. GTDB lineage: Bacteria > Bacillota > Clostridia > Christensenellales > Aristaeellaceae > Limiplasma. The sequence goes on along the minus strand of CAKTUS010000057.1, from coordinate 7,552 downwards.
GCCGCCGCCATGGCCAATCAGCAGATGATGATGCAGCAAATGCTTCTTCAGCAGCAATGGCTGATGCAGGAAATGGCCCGTCAACAGGCGGCCCGCCAGGCCGCCTACAGCCCGGAGGAAACTGCGGAGCCGGACGATGCAAGCCAGCCGATTCAGCGGGACGACCGCATTTTCATGCGTCCGGAGGGAGAAAGACCGCCCCAATGGCCCATCCAGGAGCAGGAAGCTGCATGCGTACCGGATGAACCGGCAGAGGCTTCAGAAGTGGAGGAAAATCCGGAACAGGAGGGCGACTGGCCCTATGCGCCCAATCCCTGGGCCGACGAGGAGGATTTGACCGATGCGGCGGCGGAATTGCCCCGCAGCGCCTATGTGGGCCATGACGAGGCCGCCAGGGCCAAGCGGCAATTCTGGGACCGTTACTTTGGAGGTGGCCAGCGGTGAGCAGACGTTCGAAAGCCTATGCCGCCCAACAGGAAAAAAGCCGCCGGCGCCGCCGGCCGGACCGCATGCTGGTGTCGGCCATGATGCTGTTTTATTTCAGCGCGTTTTTGCTCATCGCCTTGCAAGACGAATGGCAGTGGCAGGGATTTGCGCTGGCGGTAGCTGTGCCGGTGCTCATCCATATTGCTACCATGTGGCTGCCCCGGTTTTTTCCGGCGGATAAGCTGCTGCTGGCAATTGCCAACTTTTTGTGCGCCCTGGGCGTGTTGGTGCTCTACTCCACCGACCGGGGGGCGGGCACCAGCCGGGGCATCCAGCAGGCCATGTATTACGGCGTGGGCATTGTGGCCATGCTGGCGTGTATTCTGGTGGTGCGCTACATACGCAATTGGCATTTTCTGATCAAAGTGGTCATGCTGGCGGCAGGGCTGCTGATTGCCCTGCCCCTGGCCATCGGCACGGAGCAAAACGGCGCTACCAACTGGATTCGCATTGGCGGCACGTCTCTTCAGCCCAGCGAGGTGGTAAAAATCGCCTTTTTGCTGGTGCTCAGCTGGTTCATGAGCCGCCGCCGCTTTTGGCCCTGGCTGCTGTTTGCGCTGTTTTGCCTGCTGGTGCTCATGCTGCAAAAGGACCTGGGCACCGCTCTGATTTACTACATGACGGGGCTGTGCCTGTTTTACGCCTCCACCGGCAACCTGCCGCTGACGGGGCTGGGTCTGCTGGGCGGCTGCGGCGCGGCGGTGGCGGGCTACCAGATGTTTGCCCATGTGAAAAAGCGGGTGGCCATTTGGCGCAATCCCTGGATGTATTCCGATACCAGCGGCTACCAGATTGTGCAGGCGCTGATGGCCATTGCCTCCGGAGGGCTGTTTGGCCTGGGGCTGGGTCTGGGTTCGCCCCGGGTGATTCCCGTGTACTTTACCGACTGTATTTTTGCCGTCATATGCGAGCAGTTTGGCGTGCTGTTTGGGGCGCTGGTGCTGATGATGTATGTGATTTTGATTCTGCGCGGCGCGTTTATCGCCCTGAGCGCCCGGCACGGCTTTCACGCCCTTCTGGCCATGGGAGCTACCGTGATGCTGGGGATACAGACCTTTGTGATCATTGGCGGCGTGTTGAAGCTGATTCCCCTGACCGGCGTCACCATGCCCTTTGTCAGCTATGGCGGCACGTCGCTGGTGAGCTGTATGGGCCTCATCGGGCTGATACAGGGCGTGAGCAGCGTAACCCAGGACGACCTGAGCTACGACTACGATATCAGCCGCACCTTGCAGCAGGAAAGCCTGCTGAAACGGGCCGACGAGGAGGAGTGAGGGCATGAAGCAACAGCGCATGCGGTTTCGGCTGCTGACCCTGCTGACCATTGTGCTGCTTTTAACCGCGGCGGGCTACGGGGTGTATTCCGTGTCCTTTTACGGCAGCCGCTGGGTGTCCAGCGCCCGCAACACCCGCTACCGCAACGCCAAAAGCAGCGTGATTCCCGGCGATATCTACGACCGCAACGGCGTTGTCATTGCCGGCGCCGATGAAAACGGCAACCGTACCTATCAAAGCGACGTGTGGGCCCGCAGCAGCCTGGTGCACCTGATTGGCGACAACGACGGCAACGTGGCCAACGGCCTGGATTCCTTTCAGGCCAACTATCTGCTGGGGTTTGAAACCAGCCTGTCCGAACGCATCAGCGACCTGCTCAGCGGCAAAACCCGCAAGGGAGACAGCATTACCGTAACCGTGGACAGCAAGCTGAGCGCTTACATTGTGGACCAGTGGCTGCAAAACAGCAAAACCCGCACCAAGTGCGGCGCGGTGGTGGTTTTGAACTATCAAACCGGCGAGGTGCTGTCCCTGGTGAGCCTGCCGGTGTACGACCCCATGAACGTGACGGATGAAATCAAAAACTCCTCCACCCACCCGTTTTGGAACCGGGCGCTGCAAAGCACCCTGCCTCCCGGCTCCACCTTCAAAATCATTACGGCAGCGTCGGCGCTGCAAAACCTGGCCGACGCGCAAACCCGAGTCTATACCTGCACCGGCGCTACCCAGGTGGACGACCGTACCATTACCGACTACGGCATGGCCAGCCACGGCGAGCTGACCCTGGCCCGGGCGTTCCGGGTGAGCTGCAACAATGTATTCGCCCAAACAGCCTTGCTGGTGGGCGACCAGGCGTTGCGCAAAACGGCGGAGAGCTTTGGCTTCAACGATAATTTTCTGTTTCGCGACCTGGTGGTGGAAAACAGCGCGTATCCCACCAAAAACCGCACCAACCTGGAAATTGCCTGGAGCGGAGACGGCCAAAGCCAGGTGGCGGCCACCCCATTGCACATGTGCATGGTATCCGCCGCCATTGCCAACGGCGGCGTGATGATGGAGCCCCGGCTGATTTCCCGGGTGGAAAGCCCCAGCGGCGTTGTGCGGCTGCGCTTTGCGCAAAAGGAGTACCGCACCGCCTGCACGCCGCAGGTGGCCTCCACCCTGGCAACCTTTATGAAGGACGTGGTGAAAAACGGCACCGGCACGAAGGCGGCCGTGGACGGCCTGACCATTGCCGGCAAAACCGGCAGCGCCGAGGGCAATGTAAACGGCCGGGCAGTGACCCACGCCTGGTTTACCGGCTACATTGAAAGCAGCCAGTACCCCTACGCCGTGTGCGTTATGGTGGAGGAGGGCGGCAGCGGCGGCAGCGTGGCCGCGCCCATCGCCCAAAAGATTTTTACGTATCTGGCAAGGTAAAAACAAAAAAGAAGCAGGCGAAGCGTTGACTTCTTGTGCAAATCGGTTATAATGACAACACATCCAACCAAATGCCATGACCGGGAGAAGTACGGCCTGGAGCGCTTCAGAGAACTGCCGGAAGGTGCAAGGCAGCAGCGCGAAGAGCCCGAAATACACCCGCCAGCAGCAAACTGAACGGCCTGAGGGCTCAGTAGGGGCGCCGGGACCGCCCGTAACAGCGGCAAGGCATCGGTCTTACAGGCCCGTGCCGAAGCGGCAGGCAACTGCAATTGAGGTGGTACCGCGGCAAAATGTCGTCCTCTGCAAATCATGGTTTGCGGAGGGCGTTTTTTCATGCCTTCCGCAGGAAAGGAAGCCCCCGATGCCCATTACGGAAGCTTTGAAGCAAAACGCTCTGCTGTACCCGGACGAGATTGCCCTGGTGGAGGTGAACCCTTCCTACGAGCCGGAAAGCCGTATCACCTGGAAGGAATACAGCCTGACGCCGCCCCAGGCAGGCAAAGCCTACCGCCGGGAAATGACCTGGCAGGACTTTGACTGCAAGGCCAACCGCTTCGCCAACCTGCTGCTGACCCGCGGCTGCAAAAAGGGCGACAAGGTGGCTCTGCTGATGATGAACTGTATCGAGTGGCTGCCCATTTATTTCGGCGCGCTGAAGGCCGGAGCGGTGGTGGTGCCCCTCAACTACCGCTATACCTCGCAGGAGATTTTGTACTGCCTGCAAAAGTCCGACAGCGCCATGCTGGTGTTCGGGCCGGAGTTCATTGGCCGCATTGAGGAAATCTGCGAGAGCATCCCGCAGGTGAAGCACCTGTTCTACGTGGGCCAGGGATGCCCGGTATTTGCCGACAGTTACCAGGACATGATTGCCTACTGCTCCAGCCGGGACCCGCAAATTCCCCTGCGCGACAGCGATGATGGGGCCATTTACTTTTCTTCCGGTACAACGGGCTTTCCCAAGGCCATCCTGCACAACCATGAAAGCCTGATGCACGCCATGCGCACCGAGCAGAACCACCACCGGCAAACCCATGAGGATGTGTTTTTGTGCATTCCGCCCCTGTACCATACCGGGGCCAAGATGCACTGGTTCGGCAGCCTGATGACCGGCGGCAAGGCGGTGCTGCTGCGGGGCGCCAAGCCCCAGTGGATTATGGACGCCGTGTCCAGGGAGCGCTGCACCATTGTGTGGCTGCTGGTGCCCTGGGCCCAGGATATTCTGGACGCCATTGACAGCGGAGCCATTCGCCCGGAGGAATATGAGCTGAACCAGTGGCGGCTGATGCACATCGGCGCGCAGCCGGTGCCGCCGTCGCTGATTAAACGGTGGAAAAAGGTGTTCCCGCACCATAGCTATGATACCAACTACGGCCTGTCTGAGTCCATTGGCCCGGGCTGCGTGCATTTGGGGCTGGAAAACGAGCGGAAGGTGGGTGCCATCGGCGTGCCCGGGTTTGGCTGGCAGGTGAAAATTTTGGCCGCCGACGGCCGCGAAGCCCGTGGGCGGGAAGTGGGCGAGCTGTGTGTGAAGGGCCCCGGTGTGATGACCTGCTATTATCATGATGAAAAAGCCACTCGGGAGGTGCTGCTGCCGGGCGGGTGGCTGCGCACCGGCGATATGGCTATGCGGGATGAGGAGGGCTTCCTCTATCTGGTAGACCGCAAAAAGGACGTGATCATCTCCGGCGGCGAAAACCTGTATCCGGTGCAAATTGAGGATTTCCTGCACGGCCATCCGGCAGTGAAGGATGTGGCGGTTATCGGCCTGCCTCATCCGCGACTGGGAGAAATTCCCGCGGCTATCATCGAGCTCAAGGAAGGCGCGAGCTGCACCGAAGAGGAAATCAACGCTTTCTGCGCCAGCCTGCCCCGGTACAAGCGGCCCCGAAAAATCATTTTTGCGCCTGTGCCCCGCAACCCCACCGGCAAAATTGAAAAACCGGCGCTGCGGCAAAAATACGGCGCGACCCGGCTGGTGGAGCACCAGACTCAGGCATAAACCATTCGCCCCGCGTTCCTGCGAGAACGCGGGGCGAACTGTGATGTGGGGAGGAACAGATTACAGCTGAGCGGCCTCCACAACGCCGTCAATCAGGGCGCGGAAGGTTTCCTTCACACGCTCGCCAGTCTCCATAACCTCCTGATGGGTCAAGGGCTGATTCAAAATACCGGCGGCCATGTTGGTGATGCAGCTGATGCCCAGAATCTGCATGCCGCAATGGTTGGCCACGATGCTTTCGGGAACGGTGGACATGCCAACCGCATCCGCGCCCACGATGCGGGCCATGCGGATTTCGGCGGGAGATTCGTAGCTGGGGCCGTTCATCCAGCAGTAGACGCCCTTGCGCAGGCGGATGTTCAGCCTTTGGGCCACATCCTGCGCCAGCTTTTGCAAAGGCAGGTCGTACACATGGCACATGTCCGGGAACCGGGGGCCGAACTCGTCCAGATTGGGGCCGGTCAGCGGGTTTTTGCCGGACAGGTTGATGAAGTCCTCAATCAGCATCAGGTCGCCGGGCTCATAGCCGGTATTCACGCCGCCGGCTGCGTTGGTCAGAATCAGCAGCTTTACACCCAGACGCTTCATCACGCGAATGGGCAGGGTAACGTCCCGCAGGTCGTAGCCCTCGTAGCTGTGGAAACGGCCCTGCATCATGCAAACCGTTTTGCCGTGAAGCGTTCCGCTCCACCAGCGGCCCTCGTGACCTGGCGCGGTGGAAACGGGGAAACTGGGAATGTCCCGATAGGCGATAGACTTGGCGCCTTCCAGGGCTTCCACATAGCCGCCCAGGCCGCTGCCCAGAATGACGCCTACCTCGGCCCTGCCGCAAGCGGCTTCAATGGTTTGGGCGGCGGTATTGATTTTTTCCAGATAAGCTTGGTTGTTCATGGGGGAAAAACCTCCTTTATTTCAGCAGGCTGGCGAAGGACTCGGCTCCAAAACGTTCGCTCAGGCCGTACAGATCGGCGATGGTAGCGGCAATATCGGCGTAGGTCTTGCGGGTACCCAGGTCGGTCAGGCCGGTCATGCGGGGGCTCCAGGCCAGAATGGGCACATACTCGCGGGTATGATCGGTGCCAGTAAAGGAAGGATCGCAGCCGTGATCGGCAGTCAGAATCAGCAAATCCTCCTGGTGCATCAGGCTTTGAATTTCCGGCAGGCGGGCGTCAAAGTAGGCCAGCGCATCTGCATAGCCCTGCACATCGCGGCGGTGACCATAGACGGAGTCGAAATCTACCAAATTCACAAACATCAGGCCGTTGAAGTCACGCCGCATGTGCTTAACCAAAGAATCCACGCATGCGGGATTGCCGGCGGCATGATCGCTTTCCGCAATACCGCTCATGCAGAAGATATCCTCAATTTTGCCAATACCCATGGTGAAAATGCCGTTTTCCTGAAGCAGGTTCAGGATGGTTTTGCCCGTAGGCGGCAGAGAAAAGTCACGGCGATGAGGTGTGCGGGTGAAATGCCCCTTGCCAGAGCCGATAAAGGGCCGGGCGATAACGCGGCCGACGGCATGGTCGCCCTGCAAAATGGCCCGAGCCTTGCGGCACATGTCATAGAGCTGGTCGTCGCTGTAGATTGTTTCGTGACAGGCAATCTGGAATACGCTGTCGGCGGAGGTATAGACAATGGGATAACGGGTGCGCATGTGCTCCTCGCCCAGCTCGTCCAAAATGACGGTGCCACTGGCCGGATAGTTACCCAGTACCTTGGTGCCGATGGCCTGCTCAAAAGCGTCGATGACCTCCTGGGGGAAACCGTTGGGATAGGTGGGGAAGGGCTTGTTCAGCCGCAGACCGGTCATTTCCCAGTGACCGGTGGTGGTATCCTTGCCGGCCGAAACCTCAATGGCACGGCCAAAGGCGCCTGCGCCGCCATTGGGCTGTTGACCGCCTACGCCGGGAATCAGTCCCAGTCCCATTTGCGCCATGTGGGGAAGCTGGGGATTCTTTTCGGCGATGATATGGCCCAGCGTGTTGGCCCCAACATCGCCATACTGTGCGGCGTCCGGCAGATAGCCGGCGCCAACGCTGTCCAGAACAATCAGAAAAACACGTTTCATGGCTGTGGAAACCTCCTGCTTTTTGGTATCTCTATTGTACAACGAATGAGCGGAAATTGCCAGACCCGGCGCAAAAGTACACCGGAAGAGAAGAACGCTTTTTGCCATATTATAAATAGGAAGAAAAAATATGAAAACAAGACGTGACAATGAAGAAAGAAAAAAATTCGTAAAAAAACGGAAAAAAGGTGTTGACAAAGAAACGGGACAGTGGTATTATAAACAAGCTCGCTTGAGAGCGCCGAACCTTGAAAACGATACAGAGGAAAGAAACGCAAGAACGACAGTCAATAACTTGA
>CAKTUS010000056.1 GCA_934621485.1 uncultured Clostridia bacterium | reverse complement strand
CCGCTGTAGGCGATACCTACGATGGGGTGCATTTTTACCGGGATGGCGTGCGGGTGCTCTCTCCCCTGGAAAAGGCCCGGCAGGAAGCCCGGGATATGGAGGAAGCCCTGGCGCTGCTGGGGGTAGATGGAGGTGAAGCCTAATGGGCGTATATCTGGAAGCGGCAAAGAAAATCCGGGCGGTGATGGACGCGGCGGGGACCATGCTGACGGATGAACAGGCGGCGCAGGTGACGGCGCTTTTCCCTGGCTGGGATGCGGCTGTAACCTACGCCGTGGGCGATCGGGCGCGCTATGGCGGCGTGCTGTACAAGTGCCGGACGGCTCACACGGCCCAGGAAGGCTGGAAGCCCACCGATGCGCCCAGCCTGTGGGCAAAAGTCCTGACCGACCCCAGCGGAGAAATCCTGCCCTGGGAGCAGCCGGGCAGCGACAATGGATATGCCAAGGGCGATAAGGTGACGCACGACGGCAAGACCTGGGAAAGCCTGGTGGATAACAACGTGTGGGAACCGGGCGCGACCGGCACGGAAAGCCTGTGGAAGGAAGTGGCGGCATGATGGACAGCCTGGTGACCGCCCTGCACCACAAGGGAAGGGATAAGGGATGAACGCCGAAAAAGCCGCCGCCTTTGCCCTAAGCAAGGTAGGCCAGGGCTACATTTACGGAGCCAGGGGGCAAACGTGCAGCGCCGCCTTCCGAAGGCAGCAGGCCAACCAATATCCGGAGCAGGCCAAGTATATTCTGGATGTGGGCAAGAAATGGGACGGCGTGCCCGTGTGGGATTGCGCCCAGCTGACCCGGTACGCCGCCAAAGCCGCCGGGGTGGAGCTGCCCAGCGGGGCCACCAGCCAGTGGAAAAAAGGACCGTGGAAGCGAAAAGACACCATGGATACCCTGCCAATGGGAGAAGTGGTGTTTTTGTTTCGCCGGCAGAAAGGCAGCGCCGCGGTAATGGCGCACGCAGGATTGGCTTTGGGAGACGGCACCTGCGTGCATGCCAGGGGAACGGCCTACGGAGTGGTGAGACAATCCGTGAACGGATATGCCTGGACACACTGGACCAGCCCGTGGGAAAAGCAGGAAACCATGACGCTGGAAGAACTGACGGCACAGGTGAAAAAACTATGCGAACGGCTGGATAAAGCCGGTTTATAAAAAGAAGGAGGAAAAGTTGAATCAGTTATTTCAGAAGGGAATCAAAGCGGCAGCCGCTGCGGCAGGAGCAGCAGCCGGATTATTTGGCGGGTGGAGCAGCTTACTGGGCGTGCTGATGGCGATGATGGCGGCAGACTATTTGAGCGGAATCGCGGTTGCCGCGATGGGCAAAAGTCTGAAAACGGAGTATGGCGGGCTATCCAGCAAGGTGGGCGCTCAGGGCCTGGCCCGCAAGGGCCTAATGCTGCTGGTGGTATTGGTGGCGGCGCTGCTGGATCGGGCCATGGGAGCGCAGACGGCAGTTTGCCGAGACGCGGCCTGTTGGTTTTATATTGCCAATGAAGGACTATCACTGCTGGAAAACATGAGCCTGGCGGGCGTGCCTTTTCCCCAAAAAATGAAGCGGCTCCTGGGGCAAAAAATAGACGGGCTGGAAAAAGAGGAGGAAGACAATGGCATCGGAACTTGACGAACTGATTGCTCGACTTTCCGCTACCCAAAACGCTTATACGCCGCTGACTCAGGAGGAGATGAGCCGTCAGGCCAATCAACGCTACCAAAGCTTGTATGACCAAAAACGGCTGGATGCGCGGCAAAGCTATGAAACCCAGGACGCTGCGCTGGCCCGGCAATTGGAAAGCCTGGCCGACAGCTACGACCGTCAGCGGGACCAAAGCGCGAAGGATTATCAGGCGGCGCAGCTTCAGGCGGACAGGCAGGCGTTGTCCAGAGGCATGCAGCGATCCAGCTATTTGGGCGCTACCCTCGGCAATATTCGCCTGGCGGGCAACCAGGCGCAGCAGGCGCTGCGAAAAGAACAAACCGGAAGGGAGGAGGACATCGGCCGGCAACGCGGTTTGCTCAGCAGCCAGCTAACCCAGCGGCTGAACCAGTTGAACGAGGGGCAGCAAAGCGATGTGCTGGCCTATTTGGATGAACTGGAAGCCAGAGAATACGACCGCGGCGTGGAGATGCGAAAAACCCAGAACGAACTGAGCATGAAACTGTATGAATACCAGCATCAACTGGAAAAGGAAGCGGCGGAGGCAGCCCGCTGGCAGGCGGAGTTTAACGCCAAGTACGCGCCAAAGGCTTCCTCCAGAGGAGGCGGCGGTGGCGGCGGCAGGGCCGGATCCGCCGGGAAAGGTACGCGCGCTTAAAGGAGAAAAAGCGCCCGTCAGGGAGAAAGCCGGCCCGCTGGACTTGAGAAGAGTTGCAAAGGAAACGGGATTTCGCTACAATGAAGGAAAGGGAAGGAGGAGATGGATATGAAAGCTGGGCTTTCCACCCGCCGGGTAGCGCTGTGCGGGCTGCTGCTGGCGTTGATGCTGACGCTTGGCTATGTGGAAAGCCTGCTGCCCAGTCCCGCCGCCCTGCCGGGGGTAAAGCTGGGCCTGAGCAACGGTGTGCTGATTTTTGCCGTATATCTGCTGGACATTCCCACCGCCTTTGGGCTGATGGCGCTGAAGGTGGTGCTGAGCGGCCTGCTGTTTGCCGGCGTAGGGGCCATGCCCTATGCCGCGGCGGGCGGCGCGCTCAGCCTGGCGGCGATGGCCTGCCTTAGCCGGGTGAGAGGGCTGCATCCTGTGGCGGTTAGCATGGCAGGCGGCGCGCTTCATAACATGGGGCAGGTTGCCGCGGCCATGCTGGTGCTGCATACGGCCGGACTGACGTATTATCTGGCCGTGCTGATGGCTATCGGGCTTTGCAGCGGCGTGGTGACGGGCCTGGCCGCCGTCGGCGTGATGAAGCGCCTGAAGGGGTGGCACTTGAAAGACTGACCGTTTTCGGGTATACTAGCCAGGAAAACCATGGACGGAGGATAGAAACATGCAGAGCTTACAGATGCAGCTTTTACGGCTCCTTCAGCAGGATTGCCGGGTGCCGATGGAACAATTGGCCGTGATGACCGGCAGTGAACTGGAAACCGTGGCGGACGCCATTGACGATATGGAAAAGAAGGGCGTGATTCTTCGCTATACCCCGGTTATCAACTGGGATAAGACGGACCGTGAGCGCGTGGAGGCCATGATTGAAGTGCGGGTGACACCGCAGCGCGATCAGGGCTTTGACGCCATCGCCCGCCGCATCTACCGCTTTGACGAGGTGAAAACCGTGTACCTGATGAGCGGCGCGTATGACCTGCTGTTGCTGGTGGAGGCCCATTCTCTGAAGGAACTGGCGTTCTTTGTATCCACCAAGCTTAGTACGCTGGAAACCGTTACCGGCACCGCTACGCACTTTGTGCTTAAACGGTACAAGTCTGACGGCGTGATATTCGATGAGAAAACCGACGACAAGAGACTGGTGGTGCAGGCGTGATGGAACCCCTTCGTTATCTGAACCCGGATATTGTAGCCGTGCCCAAAAGCGGCATCCGGAAGTTTTTTGACGTGGCTGCCACCATGCCGGACGCGATTTCCCTGGGCGTAGGCGAACCGGACTTTGTAACGCCCTATCACATCCGCGATGCGGCCATTAACAGCCTGCTGGACGGAGAAACGCAGTATACATCCAACTGGGGTACGCTCAGCCTGCGCCAGGAGATTGCCTATTATCTGAAAAAACGGTTTTCCCTGGACTACAACCCCCAAAACGAGGTTTTGGTTACGGTGGGCGCCAGTGAGGCGATTGATTTGGCCCTGAGGGTGCTAATCCGGCCCGGCGACGAATTTTTGATTCCAGAGCCCAGTTATGTGAGCTACGCACCGGGGGTTATTTTTGCCGGCGGCGTGCCTGTGCCTGTGCCTACCAGCCGGATAAACGGGTTTGCTCTTACCCCGGAAGCGGTGGAAAGCGCCGTTACGGAGCGCACCAAGGGTATCATTTTGCCCTACCCCAACAATCCTACCGGCGCAATCCTGAACCATGAGCAGCTGGAAGCGCTGGCAGAGGTGTTTCGGCGCCGTGACCTGATTGTGGTGAGCGATGAAATTTATGCAGAGCTGTGCTACAGCCATACAGGGCATGAAAGCATCGCTGCGCTGCCGGGCATGCAGGAACGCACCATCGTGATTAACGGCTTCAGCAAGGCGTTTGCCATGACGGGCTGGCGCATGGGCTATCTGTGCGCGCCGGCTCCCTTTGTGGATGTGATGTGCAAAATTCACCAATACACCATTATGTGCGCGCCCCGGCAGGGACAGGTGGCCGCTGAGGAAGCTCTGCGCCGCGGCCGGGAGGATGGCTATCAGGACGTTTTCACCATGCGGGAAAGCTACAACCAGCGCCGCAGGCTGATGGTGGACGCCTTTCGGGAGATGGGGCTGGAGTGCTTTGAGCCGTTGGGCGCGTTTTACGTGTTTCCCAGCATTGCCCATACCGGCCTGAACAGCGAAGAATTCTGCACTCGCCTGCTGCGTGAAAAACAAGTGGTAGCCGTGCCGGGCACCGCCTTTGGCGCCAGCGGCGAGGGCCATATTCGCTGCTGCTATGCTACGGCGCTGCACAAGCTGACCGAAGCGCTAGAGCGCATGCGCGCCTTCCTGACCACCCTGTAAGAGAGGGGGACTTGTTGATGTGGAAAAAGATGCTTTGCCTGGCAATGTGCCTGGGGCTGCTGCTTAGCTTGAGCCTGCCGGCCCTGGCGGACGATGAGGAAGAGGTTTCCATTACCATTTTTGGCCCTGAGGAAACGACTGCGCCTGAGGAGCTTGCGCCGGAACCTACGCCGGATCCGGCTCAGCCTGTTTATGAAGCGGACGGTTCCGTTCTGCTTACCATGAGCTTTACCGGCGATGTAACCATCGGCAGCGATCCCCGGCAGGGCAGCTCCATCTTTGAAAAGGAACTGAAAAAGCAGAAGGGGGATATCAACTTCCCCTTCCGCAATGTAAAGGAAATCTTTCAGGCCGATGACTTGACCATGGTCAATTTTGAAGGCACGCTGACTACGGCCGGCGTCAATTCCCGCAAGGCGGACTATTCTTTCCTGTTTCGGGCAGATCCCAGCTATGTGGAAATGCTGCCGAACGCCGGTATTGAAACGGTTTCGTTTGAAAACAACCATGCGGACGACATGGGGGAGGAAGGGCTGGCGGAAACCAAGAGAACGCTGCTCTCCGCAGGCGTTACGTATGCCAGTGAAGACGAACCCTGCGTAATGACGGTAAAGGGAGTGAAGATAGGCTCGCTGGCCTATCAGGGCTGGAAGGATCGTCGGGATACGGTGCTTGAGAAGCTGCCCAAAGACATTCAAAGCCTGCGGGACGAAGGGTGCCAAGTCATTATTGTCAGCTTTCATTGGGGCAATGAAAAGGACTATTCGCCCACGGAAACGCAAATTACTTTGGGCCGGGCCGCTGTGGACGCAGGGGCTGATTTGGTCATTGGCCATCATAGCCATCGAATTAATCCCATTGAGTACTACAACGGTGTGTACATTTGTTATTCCCTGGGCAATTTCAGCTTTGCCGGAAACAAAAAGCCGGACGACATGTCTACCTTCATTTTTCAGATTCGCATGCGGGTAAAAGAGGGCCAGGCCAGCAGCGAAGCGTTTCGCATTATTCCCTGCCGCATTTCCAGCCGCACCGATTATAACGACTTTGCCCCCACGCCTTATACCAAGGATACCAATATTGAGGCTGTTGTAAAGACCTTGCAGCAAAACGGGAAAAAACTGGAGTATGCTGTGGAAAAATACCCGCTGGAATTTCCTTATTGAGGAGAAGAAACGACAGGCTCAGCTTTTGGCCGCATACCTGCTTTCCTAACCTGCCAGAGGGAGAGCGGCCAAACGCTGCCGCCAACCGATGCGTTTTTTCAGATCGTCCGAAAAGATCGCTTTGTAGCAAGTTTTCAGTCTGTTGAAAAGCTGGAGAGTGCGCGTCCGTAAACATGGCTACGATGCTTCACGGAAAAAAGCCTTGCTGCACAAGATTGCAGAAATCAGAATGTCTGTTTCGGAATGAAAACCGGCGGGGAGAGAATCTCGGGTTTTCGAGAGTTTACAAAATCCGCCTGATGTGATTTCATCAGGCGGATTTTTGAAAAGAGATTCTGACATTCAGGCTTAGAGAGAATTGATCAGTTCGTAGGTTTCGCGATCAAAGTGCTTTTTCATGAGCAGCGCGTCCGCGATGGGCATATTGAACACCCGGCCATGGCGAATACCGATGGCCTGGTTGGTGATGCCCCGGTTCAGAAGCTGTACAGCCAAATGGCCGGCCTCAAAAGCGAAAGCACTGTCCTGAGCGGTAGGCTGAGCGCCGCGCTGGGTGTAGCCGATGACCGTGGCGCGAACCTCGGTGCCATTGCACTTGCGCTTTAGGATGCTGGCCACGCGTTCGGCGGAAATGGGCTCTCCATCATAAATCTTCTTGCCATGCTCGGTCAGGAATTTGCGCCAGTCAAAGGGCTTCATGTTATCCCAGCTGTTTTCGCTCATCACCAGGGTGGCGCGGGTATTGCCCTTGTTAATCAGGCTGTTAAGACGGGCGGCCAGGCGATCCATATCCCACTCCATTTCAGGCACCACCACCATTTCAGCGCCGGTGGCCATGGCCGTTTTCATGGCGATATCGCCGCAATGGCGGCCCATCACCTGCACCACGGCGGGACGGTCGTGGCTGCGGCTGGTGGCGCGAATGGAACGAACGGCTTCCACGCATACGTTTACGGCCGTATCATAGCCCAATGTGGCTTCGGTATAGCCCAGGTCGTTATCAATCGTGCCGGGGATGCCTACGCAGGGGATGCCCAGCTCGCAAAGCTTCATTGCGCCGGTAAAGCTGCCGTCGCCGCCGATAACCACCAGCGCATCAATACCGATTTTGCGCAGGTTGTCGGCCGCCTGACGCTGCACTTCGGGCTGCTTGAAAGCGTCACAACGAGCGGTGCGCAGGAAGGTGCCGCGCTGATCGGCAATATCCAGCACCGTTTCCAAATCCAAAACATCCAGATCGTCCTCAGGCTTTTCACTCAGGCCCAGCAGGCCGTTGTATCCGCGCTTGATTCCCCACAGCTCAATGCCGTGCATGGCAGCACAGCGCGCTACGCTCACAACCGCCGCGTTCATACCCGGTGAGTCGCCGCCGCTGGTGAGGATGCCAATCTTCCGAATCAAAACGATCACTCCTTCATCCGCTATGGACGGGCAGCAAGCCCGTAAGCATCAGTATATCACAGCTTGGCCAAAACGAAAAGAGAAAATGACAAGTTTATGCCTGTGTGGGAGCTGTGTGGCGGCGTTTTTCGCTGGTAGTGCCGACGTGCTTGAGGTAGGCGGTGGGGCTCATGCCGACAACCCGCTTAAACTGCTTGGAGAAATGATAAGGATCCGGCATGCCGATTTCCACGCCGGTTTGGCGCACGCTGACGCCCTCGCGAAGCAGGGTTTTGGCCCGCTCCATCTTCAAAAATTGCAGATAAGCCAGAGGCGGGATGCCCAGCTCGGCGGTAAAGCGCTTGCGGAAGGTTTCCACCGGCATGCGGCTGATGGCGGCCATATCGCTTAAGCTGAAGGAATCGCGATAACGGCAGGCGCGCAGGGTATCCACCACGCGGGCAATTTCGTGGCTGAGGGTAACGCTGGTGGCTACGCTTTGGCCGGAGTGCATGGCGATGAGACCCCACATGAGCTGTTGCAGCTGGAAACTGGCGTCGCCGGTACCGGTATGGCGCACCAAAACCTGCACAATCTGTCGGATGATGCCCACCATGCTTGGCAGAACGCCCTGCTTGGCCGGAATGGTGTTCAGGGCGTTCATTTGCTGCATAAATTCATCCGTGAGCGGGCCGCCCAGCGTGAACCACAGCAAGCGCGAATCCCGCGCTTCGCTCAGAAGGCAGCCGTCCGTCTGGGCAGGAATAACCACACACTCGCCCTCGCCAACGCGCATTTCCAACGTATGGCTCGAAAAAACCACATGGCCCGCTTCCACCACCAGCCATAGAGGCGATTCGCAGGTGGAAAGACGGTAGCTTTCCTGAAGCAAAATAGCGCTCCCGGCAGAAGCAATCCATACGCCGCTTTTTTCAATAAGCGGCACAGGCACATGAGTACCCTGAACAAAGATGCCGGGATCCGCGCTTTCGCCGGTAGGGGTATGGGGGACAAACGTAACATACGACATAGAAGGGGCCTCCATAACAAAACGTATTGGGAGTGAAGCTCCAGACAAACATTTTAGGGAAAAGGTTGAAAGATGTCAAGTCATATTTGTGAATAATTGAAAATTCATCCACCACTTTTGCTATGCGGCAGGTGATGGATGATGCGTAAACGTTTGCAAAGGAATGTTTTTCAAATATTGGAAATTGGATGTCAAAACAGGGGAGAACCAGACGCTAAACATGCACAAGCAGAATGTTTATTTTGCCTTGAGAGTGATGAAATGGATTTGCGGGGGCGCAAAGAGACGCATGGGCGCCACAGAAGTGCCAACGCCGTTGGAGACCAACACTGCGGCTCGGCTTTCTTCCAGCCAGCCGGACAGGTAACGATCGCCCACTTCGGGAGAAAGGTTGGCAAAGGGGGTATGTCCGAACAGGTTGATTTGGCCGCCGTGGGTGTGGCCAAACAGGGCCAGGTCGAACCAGTGATTGTTGCCATCGCTGCTTTTGGCGGCCAGCACATCGGGCATCAGATCGGGCGTATGGCCCACAAAGATGACAAAGTCCTGGCTGGAAACCTGGGCGGCTACGCCATCTACATCGGGAAAACCATTGTAGTAGTCGTCTACGCCGGCAATGTAAACATAGCTTTGGCCGACCTTTACGCGGCTGACATAGTTGACCAGGGGGACGCAGCCGGCTTCCTTCATGGCGGCCACCAGCAGGTTCAGGTTGCTTTCCGGCTCGGTGCGGTCATGGTTGCCTACCACGGCAAAGACCCCCAAACGGGCGTGAAAGGCCGGCAGGTTTTTGAAAAAGGCAATCGCGCCGTCGCTGTCCGCAGCATAGTCGCCGCCAAGAACAATCAGGTCTGGGCTGATGTTATTCACCGTATTCACCAGGTCGTTTACCCGCTGCTGGGAAAACCAGGGACCCTGATGAATATCGCTCAAAAACACGATTTTCAGGTTCTTCAGGTTAGCGGGAAGACCGGGAACGGTGAGCGTATGCTCTTCGATGGTCAGCATCCGCGCTTCGATAAAAGGATAGCAAAGAAGGGCCAGCACAACCAGGCTCAGCAGCAGCCCGCGCATGGGAAAATGCCGCCGCTGGGGCTTGCGGTACTTGTAATGATAGCGCGCCATAAGGGCTCCTCCTCAGAAAAGACACGATTTGACAGGTTTCGACATTCATTGTACACTGAGCGAAACAGGTTGACAAGGGGGAACTGCCATGGAAAAAAGTGCCTTTCGGGCCATTGGACCCACTACCTATTTGGGGCCCATCCCGGCGGTGATGCTGGGGTGCGCCAACCCCGAAAAGAAAATCCGCCCCAATTTAATCACCGTTGCATGGTCTGGCATTGTGTGTACCCGGCCTCCCATGCTTTCTGTCAGCATACGAAAAGAGCGCTACAGTCATGACATCATTTTGGAAACCGGCGAGTTTACCGTGAACCTGGTCAGCCGGCAGCTGTGCCGGGCCATGGACTACTGCGGGGTAAAGAGCGGCCGGGATGTGGATAAGTTTGCGCAGAACGGCTTAACGCCGATGGCTGCTCCGGAGTTGAAAAGCGCTCCTGCCGTAGCGGAAGCGCCAGCTTTTTTGAGCTGCAAGCTTCATTCCATAACGGAACTGGGGAGCCACGACTTGTTTTTGGCCCGCATTGTGCAGGTTTGCATACAGGATTGCTTTTTTGCCCCAGACGGGTCCATTAACGAAAGCGCTATGGAGCTGGTGAGCTATGTGCACGGAAAATACTATGCGACTGGGAAGCCGCTGGGCTTTTTCGGCTATTCGGTGGCGTCGCCCAAAGCGCTGAGCCGCCGTGGCTTTGGAGGAAGAAAAAAATGAAATATCGGGTGCTATTGTGCGATTTGGATGACACGCTGCTGGATTTTTCCCGGGGCGAGGCGTTGGCTATCAGCCAAACCTTTCAAACCTTCGGTATCCCTGACACAACGGAAAACGCCCGGCTATATGCTCATTTGAACCGGCTGCAATGGCAAAAGCTGGAGCGAGGTGAAACCACACAGCCCCAGCTATGCATAGACCGTTTTCAGGACTTTTTGCGAGAAACCGGTTATTGCGCCGATGCGCAGGCCATGAGCGCCTTTTTTGCCCAAAAACTGGCCCGGCAGCATTTTGTACTGCCGGGAGCCAAGGCGTTTTGTCAGCGAATCAGCGCACGGATGCCCATTTATTTGGTTACGAACGGCGTGCCCTCAGTGCAGCGGAACCGGTTGGAAAAGTGTGACCTTGCCCCGCTTTTTTCCGGCGTGGTGATCAGCCAGGAAGTTGGCTTTGCAAAGCCGGACGCCCGCATTGTACAGGCCGCATTGGAAAAGGCCCGGGTACAGCCGTGGCAGGCCGTGCTGCTGGGCGACAGCATGACCGCCGATATTGGCGCGGCGCGCAACGCAGGTGTGGACAGCATCCTGTTTACCGGCGGAAAGCCTGTCCCGGAAGACCACGGCGCTACCTATGCAGCCTGCACCTATCAGCAGGCGGAGCAACTGATTTTGCAGCCTTATAACAATTGAGCAATCACAATGCCGCCCATCATCAGGGCGCAGCCCAGAAATTCCCGCAGAGATAAAGCGTCTCCCAGTATGAGCCATCCGGCCAGCACGGCAAACACGCTTTCCAGCGACATAATGAGGGAGGCCACGGTAGGGTCGGCGTCCCGCTGGCCGATGATTTGCAGGGTATAGCCCACCGCACAACTCAGAAGGCCCGCATACAGCACGGGAATCAGGCTTTGGCTGAGCGCCGTCCAGGTGGGTTTTTCCAGCAGCAGGGCCATAAGGATGCAAAGAACGGCTCCGGTGAAAAATTGCAGACAACTCATTTTTACACAGTCGGTGCGGGTGGAAAAATAGTCTACAACCAGAATATCGCCGGTAAAGGCCAGGGCGCTGAGCATGAGCAGCCCGTCGCCTGGATCAATGGACAGACTGCTGCTGATGCACAGTAAATACAGACCGCCCAGGCTGAGGACTACCGCAAGCCAGATGGCCTTGCCCGGGCGCTTGCCCAAAAACAGGCCGCATAGGGGTACCAGCACGATATACAGCGCGGTGATAAATCCCGCCTTGCCTGCGCCGGTACCAAGGGTGATGCCCGCCTGCTGAAACACGCTGCCCAGCGTGAGCATAACGCCGCAGGCCGCGCCGCCGATGAGCAGCGTTTTGCGCTGAGCGGGCTGCATGCGCCTGAAGGGAACGCCGGAGCCGGTACCCTGCCAGTCGGCTGTGCCGTTTTTTTGAGCGCGACGATCGGAAAACCACGCCACCGGCAACAGCGCTACCGCCGCCAGAAGCATGCGCGCGCCGTTAAAAGTGAAAGGACCCAGCGTATCGGCCGCTACGTCCTGGGCGACAAAGGCTAGGCCCCAAATAAGCGCGGTGAGCAGCAGCAAAAGACTGGCGCGCAGCGAACGTTTCTTCATGAACAATCCTCTTCTTTCCGGCCAAACAGCCACTGCTATCATACCACGCCACGATATAAAACGTCTGTTTTTTTCTGGTTTGCCGGATGTGGGAGGAACATTTACAAATCTCTCAAACGGAAGGCTTTCTTTGCTGCCGGACTGTTCCTGCTCCGAGAACCGCACTTTGCATGCCGCCAAATCCGGCGGCATGCACGTGGGTTTCGGAACGAAAACTGGAGGGCAGTGGTACTCCAACATCACCCAGGTATTTTTCGGCAGACTGGTTAGAGGGGCCGTAGCATTCCTGGCGGGAATCGTATCGCCGGGCTGACCTGCGGCCGGCCAATGCAAAAGCTCCCTTCGTTATGTGCAGCACACAGGCGGACGGGCGTTTTCAGATATGCTGAAGAAACGCCAGAAAAGTGGAGGCGCAGGAGGCGCTGCTCCTGTCGGGGTTTTAGGCGCGAAGCTCCTAAGCCTTGCGCTGCAATGTTTTTCCTGCGAACCAGTGTAGCCTTGTTTACGGGCGCGCAATCTTCTATGGGTTTTTTCTGACGGTTGGGTTGTTGAATCACAAAAACGGCTTACAAAACCGCTGGCATTTTGTGCCTCTCAGATTGATTTTTAGCCTATAACGCGAGAGAATGCGTTTTCTTTCGTTGGGTTGCAGAGCGATTTTGCAGGGGTTATGGATGCCTTTTTTGAAGAAGGGACTTTGTCAGCGGTCTGACCGTACTTCTTTATTCTATGCGCCGACGGCTTCCCGCCAGGGAACCTGCTTGTCCAGTCGCGCCTCGTCCAGCACGATTTGTGAAAGAGCCTGATAGCCCTTTTCACTGGGATGGATGCCGTCACGGCAATACAAGCTGTCGAAATCGTCCAGTGCCAGAAAGCGCTCTCGTAAGTCCATGAGTTCGCAGCCGGTCTCCTTCGCCACATGCCACATTGCCAGTACATACCGCTCCTGCCAGCGGTAAATGTGGTGCAGGTCGCCCAGGGAGGTCAGCACATTTTTAGCGTTGCGCTCCCTGCACACCCAGGCATAGTAGCGCTGAGCGTGAATGGGCAGCGGAGTCAGCAGAAGCGGGATCATACCTTCTCTGCGCACTGCCTGCACAAAGGCCGTCAAACGGGTCTTGTATTCTTCCAGCGGCACCCGGGCCTGCACCGCAGCCCCGGGCGCCATGCTCATGGCGTCCCAATCAGGATCGCAGTCGTTGCCGCCGTAACCAATGGCGCACAGCGCTCCGGGTACAGGGGAAAAGTGAGAAAAAGCTTCCTGGCCGTCGCGAATGGTTGCGCCCATCATGGCGTGATTCACCACCGGGCAGCTGAACGCCTGTTGCAGGCGATTCGTACAGCGTTCCTTGGAAATTGCATAGCGCTGTTTTGGCTGGTTATAAACAATGCCTCGTGCTACGGAGTCTCCCCATATATGGATTTCTGTATAGTTCATGAGATATTCTCCTTGTGATATCTGGTATTCGATACTAGTATACCTAAGCTGAAAACGATTGTCAACCGTGAACTGATTCTGTGTTGCCTAAAATTCAAAAACATGTTATACTTAACTAGCAGGAGGAGATACCATGACTGAACAAGAACGCCAGTTGGATTTTGCCAAGCGTTTGCAGGCTTACACCCCCATTTCCTGGAAACAAATTCCCGATCTGGGCTTGTACATGGACCAGGTGATTACCTTCATTGAGCGCCAATGCAGCCCGCTTTATGCTGAAGGCGAACACTTTTTGACCCGCGCCATGGTGAACAACTATGTGAAGCTGGGACTGGTGCGCCGCCCGGTGGATAAAAAATACGACCGCGAAGCATTATCCCAACTGCTGATGATTTGCATGCTGAAACAGGCGGTGTCGGCAGAGGGAATGAAGCGCCTGGTGACGCCTGAGGAGGGACAAAGCGCCGAGGCCCTGTATGACCATTTTTGCGAATTGCAGGCCCAAGCCTTCGATACGATGGCCAAGGAACTGCCCCTGGCTTCGGGGATGACCTGTGCCGTGCGATGCGCCACCTACCGTTTTCTGTGCAATTATCACCAGGATTAACAGCCATACGCTCCTTTCGGGGGGCATGGGTTGACAGCCTGATACCCATCGGAGAACGGACGACTTGTATGTAATGCAGTGCGGATTGACGTCAAGCGTATCGTTGCCTTATTAAGCAGCCGAGCACAGGCTTGCTTCGGCCTCAGCAGGGTCTGATACCGGCAAACGCCGCTGGCGTTGTGAAAACGGACGATTGTACCTCTGTTGCGATACAAACCGTAAAGGTTTCCACCTACCGGCTGTCCACAGGCCTTTCCATCCCCGCTGTTTTTGTTTCCCTGGCTTCCGAAAGCCGTTTCTTTTTTCGGCCCAATGAACTGGAAGCAAAAGCCCCGTGTTTTCACTGGTTCCGCCGCTGTTTTTTCCAAAAAATACAAAGAGGGAACCGGATTTTCTAAGCACAGAAAATCCGGCTCCCTTATCGTCATACTCGCTGCCTGCCTCTGCAAAGCGGCCTGAAATCCGCGAAGCCAGCCACCGGAATCCCCGGAAGCAGCTGCGAAAGCAGACTCAGCAGCCTTTGGAAGATGGGGTTCAGGGGCACTGCTCCCGACAGGCGGCACACTCGCCGGTTTGGTTATCGCATGGGTCAGCGCGCCAGGTTTCCATGGGAATCGTGAAATCTGCCTGGAAAACGCTGTTGGCCGCCATCCGACAGGGGTCCATATTGCCAAAGTAGAATTGACGGCAGTCCTCATCGCCGCGTTGCGCCGCTGAAACTCCGTAGGAGGGATCCGCCAGCAGCCAGCCGTAAGGCGCCACATAGAAGCGGGCCCAATCGTGGCAACCGCTGCCGCCGGGCTCCACCTCCAGGCCGCTCTGCCACTGGGCCGGGATTCCCGCGCAGCGGCAAAGGGTGATGAACAGCAGCGCCAGTACGCCGCAGTCGCCGGTCAGGTTGCGGGCGCAGGAAGCGGCGATATCTTCCAGCACAAAGTACTGGGGCATAAAGGAATAGCGCATATTCAAGGTAATGTAGTCGTAAAAACGGCGCGCTTTTTCCAGCGGAGTTTTCGCCCCCTCGCTCAGCTGCGCGCAAAGGGAACGAATGTAGGGCGTAAACGCAATGTGCGGAGGCTGCTCCTCCGTATCGAAGAACGGCTGCTCCGCGGCGCTCCTGTCCACGCTTAGGTCTTGGTATACCGCTGTGCGGGTAAAGGAGTAGGTCACTCGGAAGGTGGGGTTTTCCTGATAACGGCCCTGCCAGCAAACGGTGCGCTGCGGCGCATCCTCCGGGGCAATTACGCCGTTTTTCGGGAAAACGCTCTCAATGTCAATGTCGCTTTGCTCGTCGCAGGCGCAGGGAAGCGGCAGATAAGCCTTCAGCTCCATGCCTGGCGTAAAGGACTCGTCTGGATAGCGGATGGTTTTTTCCAGACGCATACGTTGACTGAGAACGCCCTCTTTTTTCAACGTTTTGCGCACTTGAGCCAGGGCTTCGGCCCGTTCGCCGGTTCCGGGAATAGGCCGGCCGGCCCGTCTGGCGATTTCCGCCTCGGTAGCGCACAGGGTTTCAAAAAAACGGCGGAAGTAGTGCATTTTCCCATCCAGATAGACCCAACTGATACGTCGGGCGTCCACCAGCGCATCAAACTCCGTTTCCGAAAAATCGGCAATTTCTCGGCGGGCCACATCCAAAGCCTGGCTTTTGGTGAAAGGATAGTCCTTTGGCAGGCGAAGCATCATTTCGCGCTGGGCCCGCATGCAGGCTGCCAGAGCCGGGGGCGTGTTTTCATCCGCCAGGCGCAAATCAATCAAGCGCACAGCTTCTTTCAGGTTGCCATGCTGCTTATGGCGGAGAATATCATCCGGCAGGCCGATATTCAAATACTGAAAATCATGATTTTGATTCATGACCGTTTCTCCTTACAAATACTGAATTTTGCCGGTTTGAATTCCGCGGATCCCCATGCCGGGCGCATCGGAAACGGTAATTTGCTTTTCCTCAAACACAGCGCCGCCCAAAACGGGGTCTTCGCTGCAAAGCACGGGACCATCCAGATCGATGCGGGTGATGATTTTCTTCGCGCAGGCCAGTTCCACCGCCGCGTTTACAGAAATCTTGGCTTCCAGCATGCAGCCGATCATGCACTCCACGCCATACACCTCAGCCGCGGAAGCAATCTTCAAAGCGTTATACAGGCCGCCGCACTTCATCAGCTTGATGTTAATCAAATCCGCTGCGCCCATGTGCATAATGGTCAGCGCATCCTGCGGCGAAAACACGCTTTCATCCGCCAAAACGGGCACATAGCTTCGCTCGGTTACGTACTTGAGGCCCTCAAAGTCGCGAGCTGCAACGGGCTGCTCCACAAACTCAATCTGCAAGCCCTTGTCCTGCATCTGGTTCAGGATGCGCACCGCCTCCTTGGGCCGCCAAGCCTGGTTGGCGTCAATCCGGATGCACACGTCGCCGCCAACGGCCTTGCGCACGGCGGCCAGTCGTTCCACATCCAGGGCAGGGTTGGAGCCCACCTTCACCTTCAAGCAGTCGTAACCGCGAGCGACGGCGCTCAGAGCGTCCCGAGCCATTTCTTCCGGGGCGTTTACGCTGATGGTGATATCCGTTACGATACTGTTGCGCGCACCGCCCAGCAGCTTGTATACGGGAATCCGGTACAGCTGTCCGAACAAATCCCACAGGGCCATATCCACAGCGGCCTTTGCGCTGGTATTATGCACCACGCAGCCCTGCACCAGTTTAAGCACATCCTCCAGGTTGTCCACATCACGGCCCAGAATGGCTTTTCCAATATGATCCTGAATGGCCCCGATGATGCCGCCGGTGGTGTCCCCGGTAATTACGCCGGTCGGCGGCGCTTCGCCATAGCCTACATTGCCCGTATTGGTGTGAATTTCCACCACCACATCCTCCACGCTGCTCACGGTGCGCAGCGCCGTTTTGAAGGGCACTCTCAGGGGCACGGAAATGGTTCCCAAACGAATTTCGGTAATTTTCAAAGCATACGCCTCCGCTTCTATTTGAATCCAGCAAGAAAAAACCAAATAATACGTATGTACAGCATAACCGCCAAGCAGCCGTCTGTCAAGCCTTATCCGAAAGCCATCAGGCCAACAGCATTGACATCGTCATTCAAATTTACCACACGCATATACAGTTCTTTCATCAATAGGAACGTGTAAATTGTGCTGACTTGGGAACAGGTATCCGTATTTTGCCGGGATGACAATATGCAAGTG
>CAKTUS010000055.1 GCA_934621485.1 uncultured Clostridia bacterium | reverse complement strand
AGGGTCAGGGGCGCGTCGCTAAGCTGACCGTCGTCCAGCTTGCCCCGAACCAGCTTGGCGATAAATTCGCGAATTTTTTCCGGCGTGGGGTCCGGCATGCTGCGCACAGCGGCCTCCACCGTATCGGCCATCATGATAATGGCGCTTTCCCGGGTGTGGGGCCGGCGGCCGTCGTAGCGGAAATCGGCAATATCCACCGGCTGGCCGTCCGCCTCCTGCAGGGCCTTGTGGTAAAAGTACATCACCGGCGTATCGCCGTGGTGCTCCACAATGATATCCTGAATTTCCTGAGGCAGGTGGTACTGCTGGGCAATGAGCAAGCCGTCCCGGGTGTGGGCGGTTACAATGGCGGCGCTCACATAGGGGTTGGTGTGCTCATGAGGATTTTCCCCAATTTGG
The DNA here is from genome assembly GCA_934621485.1 of uncultured Clostridia bacterium. Lineage (GTDB taxonomy): Bacteria > Bacillota > Clostridia > Christensenellales > Aristaeellaceae > Limiplasma. The sequence goes on along the minus strand of CAKTUS010000055.1, from coordinate 16,536 downwards.
TTTTCCTTAAAATACAGAGGCCGCTTCAGCTTGCCAATATCGTGAAAATACGCGCCGGCGCGGGCCAGCAGCGGATTGGCTCCCACCGCCTCCGCCGCCGCCTCCGCCAGGTTGGCCACAATGATGGAATGATGATAGGTGCCGGAAGCCTCAATGAGCAGCCGCCGCAGCAGCGGATGGTTGGGGTTGCTCAATTCCAGCAGCTTGGCGGGGGTAGCCAGGTGGAAGAAGGTTTCCACAATGGGGTCCAGGGCAATGCACAGCACCGAGGCCAGCATGGCGCTGCCTGCGCTCCACAGGGCGTTGGAAAACACCACCGTAAAGGAGGTATTGGTCATGAAGCCGATGGTGAGAATGATGAGAATATTGGCCGCCGCGGCAAAAATGCCGCTGAGCAGCACCTGCTGGCGGTAGGGCTTACGCCGCACAATGGCAATGGACAGCATGCCGCTGATAAAGGAGGTGAACACCAGGTTCACCATAGCGGAGCTGTAGGTGCCGTCGCCCCCGGCAATCAGGGCGCTCACCAGCACGCTGATGGTCAGCACGCCCGCCACGGCGGTTTTGGGGGCCAAAAGGCCCGTAAGCATCATGGCGCACACCAGCGACGGAGTCATATAGGTATTCACCAATTGGCCCACAATGCACAGCGCCATGGTCGCGCACAGCACCAGCATCAAAATCATGAGCCGCTTGGGGCTTTTCAGGGTGTCCGGGTCAAACAGGTGCAGGCATACCGCCAGCACGCCCATGGCCAGCAGCACCAGCAGCACGCCGCCTACGTACATCATGATATCCACATTGTCGTCGTCCAGCAGGCCCAGGCTGCGCAGCATTTCCAGCTGGTTGGCGGTTACCCGCTCACGAGCCAGCACAATGTTTTGCCCCTGCTTGTATATGACGGGCTCCACAGCGTCCCGCGCCTCGTCCCGCAGCTTTTCCGTTGCCTCCTGGTCAATAACCATGTTGGGCTGAATGACCTTGCGCAAAACCGGGGTAACCACGTTTTGCAGCAGGTCCATATCCGTCTTGTAGCCGATAATCTGCTGCAAATACTGAATGGATTCGTTTACATACCCCTCGCGGATGGTGGTGTTCAGCGTGTTTTCCACAGCGGCGGTCATGTTTTCGCTCATGTCGCTCATCTGCTGGTCGCTGGCGTGCAGCAGGGTATTCAGCTGGTAATCCGCCAGGGTCATCTGGCTGAGCAGCGAGCGGGCGTACTTCATTTCCGCATCGGTAAACGCATAGGCGCTCTGAGCCCGGCTATCGCCCGGTTCCTTTTGCTCCAGCACCCGGCGGCCATACTGCTGCACACTGTTTAGCTGGCCCAGCACGGCGCTCAGGTTTTGCATCACCTGGGCGGCCACATCCTCCTTAAAGATGTAGCTGGGCTCCACCTGCTTGGCGGCTTCCTCCCGCTGGCGCGCGGTGGAAATCTCGTCCACCACGTCCTTGCTGGCGGTAATGGTGGAATGGGAAATATCGCCCACCTTCAGGTCGTACCGCTGAGGGGTGATGGCCAGCAGAAACAGCGCGCTGAGCACAAGAAAGCCAAACAGGAACACATAGGCACAGTGGGCCGTATTGGACCGAAGAGCCTGTCCCGCATTTTCCCGTCCCTTCGGCTGCCCCTTTTTGGGAATGGCGTGTTTAGCGCCTCTCATGGCTTTCCACCTTTCTTTCGTAAGCCTCGTAGGCTTTCACAACGGTCTGCACCAGGTCGTGGCGCACCACGTCGCTCTGGCCCAGGCGCACAATGGCGATTTCCGGAATCCCATCCAGCACCTGCAGCGCCTGCAAAAGGCCGCTTTGCTTGCCGGCGGGCAGATCGGTCTGAGTGGCGTCGCCGGTGACCACCACGCGGCTGCCCGCGCCAAAACGGGTCAGGAACATTTTCATCTGCTCGGGCGTGGTATTCTGCGCCTCGTCCAGAATAATAAAGCTGTCGGACAGGGTACGGCCGCGCATATACGCCAGCGGCGCCACCTCCAGCACGCCCCGTTCCTGCAGCCGCTGATAGCTTTCCGCGCCCATCATGTCATACAGGGCGTCAAACAGGGGGCGCAGATAGGGATCCACCTTCTGGCTTAAATCGCCGGGCAGAAAGCCCAGCTTTTCGCCCGCCTCCACTGCGGGGCGGGTGAGCACAATGCGCTCGATTTCCTTGTTGCGCAGAGCCACCACCGCCAGGGCCATGGCCAGATAGGTTTTGCCTGTGCCCGCCGGGCCCACGGCAAAGGTGAGCTCATGCTCCCGAATAGCCTTTACATACTGGTACTGCCCAATGGTTTTGCACCGAACGGGACGGCCCCGGTGGGTGATGGCCACCACCTCAAAGGCGATATCGTCCAGCTGGTCCAGCTTGCCTTCCTTCACCAGGGTCAGGGCGTAACGCAGCGTGGTGCGGTCAATTTGGGCCTTGCGCTCATGCAGATCGCACAGCTTTTCCAGCACCTGTACGGCCCGCTCAACGTTTTCCTCCGGGCCGCCGATGGTTACCTCGCTGCCCCGCAGACTCAGCGATACGGAAAGCTCGTTTTCTATCATGGACAGGTTGCGCCCATTGGCTCCCAACAGGCTCAGGCAGGCGTCCGGACTGCTCAGCTCCATGCGCGTCAAAGGGGTTTGTGTCAAAAGGACATGCCTCCGCTTCACGGCGACCCAGAGCCGCCGATATCCATCAGCCATTCCGCCGTAGCGGTAGCGACCAATGTGTCATCTTCTATCATACAATAATCTACCCATTTGTCAATGAGTTCATAGCCATACAGCCCATTCTCCAACGCCTTGAGCGCCGCCTGGCCCGCCTCTTTCCGCACCTGCTGCTCGTCCCTGGGGGCGTATTCCAGCCACACCTCACGCCGGGTTACCTTTTCCTGCCACAGGGGGAAGAAGCAACCGCCCACCGGAGTTTGGCTCAGGTAGGTATTGGAAGCCAGATAGGGGGCTTCCTGCCGTTGCCCGGGCCAGCACAGCCAGGGAGTGCACAGGCGAAACGAGGTAGTCTCCCGGCCGGTTTCCCCGCTGAGGGTTTCATACAGCGGCATGGCGACCCTGTGGGACTGCCAGCACCGGGCCCGTACCACGCCTCTGGCCGCCACAGGCATTTCCGCGCCGTCCCGGTCCTTTTCAGCGCCGCGGATGAGCACCTGCCCCTGGCGCACGGCGTCGCCGGGCTTCACCACGGCGGTTCCCGCGTACACGTTCACCATTTCCACCACTCCGTCCCGCCGGGCCACCACGTCGCCCGGCTGCGTATTGGGCCCTTCGGGCATGGGCACGCCCTGAGACACGTCCACCACCAGCGTTGCGCCGTGCACATACACATGAAACCAGGCAATCTGGGGATAGCGCTCGGTGAGCGCCCTCTCCAGAGCGGATGCGTCCACCCGTTTCCGCAGCAGGCCCGGCCGGTAGCCGTTTTCCTGTAAATAGGCGGCCATATCCGCCCGATACGGCCCCGCCTGATGAATTTCCACCTGCCACACAAACTGGGAAAGAACGATCATCAGCGCCAATGCCAGCGCTGCGCCCACCGGCACGCCGGGCCTGCGGGCCAGCCAGCTCAGCGCCGCCGACAGCTGCATCGGCGCGGTTTCCTGCACACGCCAGCCTTTTTCTTCCGCCAACGCCAAAACGGCCGGCAAATCGGCGGAATAGCACACGCCTTCCAACGTGCGCCGGTCGCGTCTGCTGGCCTGAAGCAGCGGCACGCCCTGCCGCTGAAGAGTATTCATAAAGCGCTCCAAATTGAGCCCGCACAACACAAAGCGATGAGTAAACAACGGCAGCCGCGTCACAAGCCTCATCCTTTCGGGCGGTAGCTGAGCTTTTCAATTTTGCCAAACACCACCAGCCCATCCTGATCGTAGCGCGACAGCGACAGCTGCCGTCCGCTAATCACCAGGTGGCCGCACAACGTTTTGAGCACGATTTCCTGCTCTGTGCAGGCGAAAATGCCCTGATGCTGTTCCACCACCAGCTTTTCATCCCCCAGCAGCACGGAGCGCGGCCATCCGAAAACCAGCTCCTGCGGAATATCCGCCCGTTTGAGCCTATCCAGCATCCCCATCCTCCTCTGCCCGAGATGCTACAGTCTATGCGTCCATCCAGCCATGATAGACCAGCGGCAAGGAGTTCCACCCCTTGCATCCCCGGCCAGGGGCATAGCCCCCGGACCCGGGTTCGCGTTGGCGCAGGATGTGCTTTGGCAAGGCTTCTCCGCATGGAGAGATTCCCGAAGCCTTATTCAAAAAGCGGACGAACGTGACGGCGGCCGCCCCAGATGAGCAGCCAGCTGGCCGTCAGGGCTACAAAACCGCAAAGGGTCACGCACAGGCGATAATCCATGATTTCGCCCATAGCGCCTACGGCCAGCGAAAACATACTGTAGCTGGCTGTATAGAGCATGGATTCAAAGGCGTTGATGCGGGCGCGCAAATGGTCGGGAATGTGGCGCTGCACCGCCGCCTGGCGCATGGTGGCGCTGTTGGCGCCCAAAAAGCCGCACAGCGCCCGGTTCACCAGCATCAGCGGGTAGGGCAGCCACAGCAGGCACATATCCATCAGCTCGTAGGTCTGATAGACAAAGAATGTGAACCCGAATTTTTTCTTGGCCGGAATCTCCTTGGCGTACTGAGCCACTCCGCCCAGCGTGCGGCCCAGAAACTCCGCCATGGAAAAAAAGCTGTACATGGCGGCGGTCATGCCGGGAAAGGTACGAAAGAATGCCACCAGAATAGGCGAATAGCTGTTGCCCAGGCCGTTGGTCACGGCCATGTAGCCGTAAATGCGCTGAAGCCCCTTCTCTTTTTTCAAATAGCGGACCGCCTCCCGAATATCCTCCAGCCATACCTTCAGGGCTGATTCGCCCGAATCGGCAGGCCGGCAAACCTCCTCCAGGCGAATCTGGTTTTCCACCAAAGCCGCCAGCAGGCACAGCCCGCCCTGAAACACCAATAGCCACGCCACGCCGACGCTGTCCAGCAGCAGGGCGGCCAGCGGCATCATCACCACCCGCAGCACCGGGTAAAGCGTCGTTGTCACAGCGAATCCCTTTTCCTCCATGCCTTTGGGAATCAGCCTGGGATAGATGCTGCCGTAGGACAGTTCGTCAAACACGCCCAGCGTGCTGATGAGCAATGAAAACAGCAAATAGCCCGTGTAGGAAAAGGGCCGGCGCAGCAAATACAGGCCCATCAGCGAGTACAGGATCCCCGCGGCCACATCGCCGCCCACCAGCACAGGCTTACGCGGAACCCGGTCCATCCAGGGGGCGGCAATCAGCGGCACCAGAAAGGTGGGAATCAGCTGAATGGCCGCGGTCAGAGCCGCGGCCAGAGTGCTGCCGGTTTCGTCAAACACAAGAAAGGAAAGGGCGAAGCCGCCCGCAATCCCGCCTGCCGCCCCCAGGGTGGTAGCGGCCATGAGCAGCGTAAAATTTCGCGTCCAAAGCTTTCGGTTCATTTCCATCACCTCCTGGATAGCATAGCACAGCATTTTTGCAAAAGAAAGCCCGTTGTTTTGCGAAAATTTCCCCATGATGCGGCTGTTAATCCTTACCATTTAACATGGGCAGGAAAATGCAGCAGCAGCTCATACGCCTGCTTGTACTGCCGGTTGGCGGCGAGCCATTGAAGCAGCCAGGGCAGATGAAAGGCCGCATAGCCCACAGGCAGTTCCTTTCGGCACCGGTCGAAGCAGGCTTGCAGCATTTCGCCGTAGCGCCCGTCCTGCAGGTAGTCCGCATGGGTGAGGCGGTAGCGGGCCACACGGCACATCGCCAGCGCCAAATCGGTAGCGGGAAACGCACATTCCAGCGCTTCGGCCTCATCCAGCACGCGCAGCGCTTCCGCAGGGCGGCCCAGCTTTTCCAAACAGACAGCCCGCTTGTGCAGCTCCATCATGCCCGGGTTTTCCACCGTGCCAAAATAAGCGTAGGCCAGGTCATAACAGCCCGCCTCCAACTGCGCCGCGGCCGTATTGTAGCGAATATGGCGCAGTTCCTCTTTCTTGCCCAGCAGCCTGGCCAGGCGGGCGGCCACCGCATACTGGGTCTCCATATGGGAAAGTTCCTGCCGGTTGCAGTAGCAGTTGCCAATGAACAGCTTGCAGGTAAGCATCAGATGCACATAGCCCTCTTGAGACGCCAGCGCGTAGCCCTGTTCCAGATAGCCGATGGCCGCGCCGTCGCTGCCGCGTTCATAGGCCCCGATCCCCGCCTGTGTGTAGCAATAGGCGCAGGGCGTCAGGCGAATGGCCTCCTCATCCCGGTCCTGCAAAACGCGCAGCACCGTCAGCTGGCGATTGTCCAAACAGGCTTCCACATCCGGCTCCACTGCGCCTGCATTGCTTTGGTGCGCGGCCCACAGCACCAGCGCGTCGCCGCCGAAGGGGCTGGCCGTCAGCCGGTCCATAGCGTTTGCCAGCTGCTCCTTTTCCCGGGAAAACGCATCCCAATCTCCGGAAAACAGGCTGTCGTACTGCCGCTCCACCAGAGCTTGCCATTCCGCCATCTGCTCGCCATACCAGGGCAGTTCCAGCCGCTGAAGCAGCAAACGAAGCACCTGAGGCGACGCTTCCGCCTTGCCCTGTTCCAGCTTGCTCAGCCAGGAAACGGCGCATATGCCCTTGCACAGTCCTTCCTGACTCCAGCTGCGTTTCAGCCGTTCCTGACGAATCCTCATTCCCAGCATCCGCGCTCCGCTTTCGTTCAGCATGCCGTGCCTCCCTGCTTTTGCACAATCACACATTCCGGCGCGCCGCCGCCCGCGTTTAGAAAGCGATGAGCCAGCACGTTGTATTCCTGCGGCCGCAGGGTACGCAGCCAGTTCAGCAGGTTCTGCCTCTCTTCGTCTCCTGCCGGATGCCCCGGATAGATACAGACGACGCATATTCCGCCCGGGCACAGCAATTCCAGCGCCGACTGCACCGCCTGTTGGGTGGTGCCCCAGCGCGTGGTCACCGCTTTGTCGCCGCCGGGCAGCCAGCCAAGGTTGAACATCACCGCCTGCACGCCGGGCTTCACCAGGCTCCCCATCTGCTCATGGCCTGCATGAAACAGGGTGGCCCGATCCTCCACCCCCGCCTCCCGCAGGCGCAGGCGGGTATTCTTAACCGCCTGCGTCTGCACGTCAAAGGCGTACACATGGCCGGCTTCTCCCACCAGGCGGCACAGCGCCAGCGTGTCATGCCCATTGCCCATGGTGGCGTCCACCGCCCGGTCTCCGGGACGCAGGAAACGCCGCATGCAGTCCGCTGCGATAAACCGGGCAGATTTCAATTCAAAATCCCTCTCCATGTTTTCACTCTCCCGTATCAAAACGTCGCGCCGATGCAAGGCGGCGGGACAAGCCTTCAAAAAACCCGCCCGGCGGTGGTTTTTTTTGTCGAAAATCGCTCTGTTTACCTGCCGGCGAAACGCCCGGGCGGCAAGAAACGCAAGACAGGCCTTGCCGATCAAGGATGCCGAAGCCCGCCGTACACGCCGCCGGTTTCGCAGCGAAAACCCCAGGGGTTCTGATTGCGCCGGGGGCTTGCAAGCGGTTGCGCCGGCACAGGGCGGCGCGCTGTTTCCAGCATACCATCCCGTGCCGGCGCATACAAGGGGAAATCTGCCAAACCGCTGAAGAACGCGGCTGCCGCGGTTCATGCGCAGCGGGCTTTATTCCTTCCGCTTCAGCAGGGACGCAACGCCCATGACCGCGCCGTACAGCACGCCGGCCACCGCCCATACAATCCAGGAATACTGCGGATTGCCGTTTCCGCTGGGGCCAAAGGTTACCACGAGGAACACAGCCGTCGCCGCCAGCCAGTAAACCAGGCTGATCGTTTTTTTCACATCCTTGCGGGCTTTGTTTCCGCGGGAATAGTCTCCCTCCTCCAGCAGCTTGTCCATGGCCGCCTGATAGGCGCCGCCGTATACCAGCGCATAGCAGCCGATGGCCACCATGAGCAGCAGCACACATACCGCGGCAATGTACCACAAATCACCGGCACTGATGCAGCAGGCGGCAAACAGCGGCACAGCCGACAGGATGCACAGCACGGTGCCGGTGATGCACAGGCGAGAATAGGTATCCCGGTACGCCCGGCGGCGCTCCTTCACCATGCCCTCCACGCCGTATGCCGTTTCAAACGGCTGGTCGGCAAGAAACGCATACTCCTTTGCCTGGCTGGCGCAGCGCAAAAACAGCACCACCGCCAGCGCAACCAGTACCAGCAGTGCGCACAGCCCCAGCCCGGCGGCGGCGTTTTCGCCGATGGCCGTGGCGCTCCTTTGGCTCAGGCCGCTCAGCGCCAGCAGCGGAATGGGCGAAACCACGCACAGGAAGGTGGCCAGCGCCATTTTGGGAGCGGCGTTCTTGCGCAGCGCCAGATAGGCGGAGGCTTCCTCCAGGGTTACGCGGCGGAGGCCCTCCGTTTCCTGCGTTGCCGTAACGTCCGCTTCTTCCATTTCGTCCTTAAGCAGATAATCCGTGCTTACGCCAAACAGTCGGCTCAGCTGCAGCACCTTGTCCACATCCGGTACAGACTGAGCACCTTCCCACTTGGATACGGACTGCCGGGTTACGCCCAGCTGAGCCGCCAGTTCTTCCTGCGACCAACCGGCTTTTTTCCGAAGCCGGATCATTTTCTCCGCCAAAATCATGGTTATTCCTCCTTACGGTTTGGGCGTTTGCCCAGATTCCCGAAGCCATACTACCTCGAAACGGCGGTTGCAGACCAGAAAGTCAACCGGGAAATCTGTCAACCGGCAGTTGCGGCGCTCTCTTTTTCGCCTTTTTTCACCTGAATGAGCAATGCGCGAAAGGTGAAGGTGAGCCGCCGGGAGATTTCCTCTTCCGAAAAGCGGCAAACGCGCATGGCGCACAGCGCCGCCATGCCGAAGGTGTCAATCCACATCTGCTGAAACAGCAGCTCCGCCTGAGACGCGGTAAGCTGGTAATCCTCCTGCAAGGTTTTCATGCACAGCGCCGCCGTATCATTCAAATGGAAATACAACGCAAAATCCGGCGTATCGCCCGGCTGCCGCATATACAGAAGCTGAAACAGCCGCGGCTTTTCCATTGCAAAATGCACGGTTTGCACGCCTACCTGTTTGAAAGCCGGCATGCCCGGCACCTCCTGCTCCACATAGCTTTCAAACTGCCTTTGCGCTTCCCGGCGCGCCTGCTGTTTTACCTCCTCCATGTTTTGGAACACGGTGAAAATGGGCCGAACGGAGCTGCCCAGCCTTTGGCCCAGTTCGCGGGCCGTCAGAGCCTCCGGGCCCTTTTCATTAATCAGTTCCACGGCGGCGTTCACAATTTCCCGGCATGTAAACTTGGGTTTTGGCGGCATAGCGTTTTCTCCTTTCCCTTGCGTTATTTCAAAACCGGCGTTTTGCAACATATGTTTTTATTATATTTTGTTTAGCTGGTCTGTCAAGAGCGCCCTGCCTTCAGCCGCACCCCAAAAAGGGAGACAAAAAAAGAGCTGCGGAAAATCTCGCAGCTCAGCCTTTCAAAAAAGCTCCGTAAGAGTACCCGTAAACATGGTTACGCTGGTTTTGGGGAAAGCATTATGGCGCAAGGCTTGGGGGCTCCGCCCTCAAAACCCCGCATGAGACAGCGTCGCTCTTTTTTGACAGAAACGATCTGTGCTGTTTTCGGCCAAGCCGAAAGCCCCGGTCCCGCCGGCAAAGCCGGTCGATATGAAACTGCGACCCGCTGGCAGCTCCTCCCGCTGGGGTTTTTCGACAGCCTGTGGCGCTGTGTTACTGCGCCGCTACTCCATAGACGTCCTTCACATATTGGCCGGCCAGGTTCACGCCGCCGTTGACGGCGCTGGAGGTAACGGTGGCGCCGGAAATGGCGTCGATGGTGCTGTCGCTGCGGTCGGCATTTCCCTTTACCACGGTCAGCGGTACGGCTTTGCCCTGGTATTGATCGGTAAAGGCGGGTTCCTTCGCCAACGCGCCCAGACCGGCGGTCTCGCTGAAATTGTCGCCGCCCACATTGATTGCGGTAATGACTCCGGCGGTATCCACACCCACGGTCACCACTACTTCGCCACCAAAGCCGTTTACCGCGGTTTCCACCACATAGCCGGCGGTTTCTCCCTCGGCGTTTATGCCCTTAAAGCAGCTGCGAATCCCGCTGTTTTCCTGCACGGTTTCTTCCTCAAAGGAGGCGGCCTGCGGCAACAGGCGCTGGCGGGTTTCCATGGCTGTACGCAGGCTGTTTTCCCGAATGGGTCCTTCGGTAATCAGGTTAAATACCCCCAAAAGCAGCGCGGCAATCAGGCAAATGGCCACCAGCGGCAGCAGCGTTTTCAGGTTCTGATTTTTCATATGAAGTCCTCCTTTGTTTTCCGCTTAGATATCCGGCAGCACGGCGTCCTCCGGCGTGGCCCCCGCCAAGGTACACACCACCCGGTGGGGCAGGCAGATGATTTGGTTTCCCAGAGCGCGCGACGGGCTGTTTTCCAACGTCACTTTGCCCTGCTTCATACACAGCTGATCCCGGCAGGTGGCGCTTTCCATGACAATGCCGTCCGGCTCGATCAATAGCACATTTTGCTCGCCGTTTTCCAGGGAGATGGTCAGGCGTTGAGGCCCATCCAGCGGCAAACGTGCATACTCCGCACCATCCACGGTAACGATGACGATGTTTCCAGTTTCGGGTCTCTCCAAAGCGGAAAACAGCAGCAATAGCAACGCAACGGCCGCCAGGCTGCCAATCAGCAGGAGATTTCTGCGACCCTTCACGGGGTTTTTCCCCCCTATTCAAATCGGTTTCCCTTTCTTGGTTATGGATCTGCTATCAATAACTTTTTTATTATATCATGAACAGGGAATTTGGCAAGCCGTAATCGGCGCATTTGTGCTTAGAGCATGCCAAGACGGAACCGTTCAATCAGCTCCGCCGCCACGCTGAAGGGACGGGCACAGGGCTGTAAATCGGCCCGACGCACCCAATGTGCGTCGCTCAGCTCGCTTTTCTGGAGCACAATGGTTTGCCCCAGCGGTGCCTCCGCCTGAAACCCCACCATCTGCGACCCGCTGATGCCCCACGGCTGATCGCCCACATAGCGTAGCGCTCCCAGCTCAAGCCCCACCTCTTCGCGCACTTCCCGGCGAACCGCATGCTCCAGCGATTCGCCAACCTCCACATAGCCCGCTACCAGGCCGTAGTGATCGTACCGCTTGTTTTTGGCCAGCAAAATGCTGTCCCCACAGGTGATGGCTACAATAACCGCCGGAGCGATGACCGGAAACACCTGCGCGCCGCACCGGGTGCAGTCCAGGGCCCGCTCCTGCCCGTCCGGCGTGAGCGTGTGCCCGCAGCTGCCGCAATAGCGGTGGCTCTGATACCAGCTCCATAAATGCCAGCAGGACGTAATCAGCCCAGCCAGCCGCGCGGGCAGCGTGCGGAAAACCTGCACATCCTGCCAGGAAAAACCCGCCTTTTTCGTCAGAGCAGACGCTTCAAACGGCTGAGGCGCAAACAGCGATCGTCCGGCCGTATGCGCCAGTTCAAAAGGCTGAAACCCCTTTGGACAAAGCGGTTCAGCTTCCGCCCAGGTGGGCAGTCGCAAAGTTTCCCCCTGGCCCGCCAGCCACAGTTTTCGGCCTTGAAACGCCACAAATAAGCTGTCTGCCTGAGGCGAACAATGGGTTAGCTGTACTGAAAAATCTGTTTCCCCTAAGAGCATGGCAACGTTTCCTCTCTTCTCTTCCTTGTAATAAGCCTTGTGCCGACGCCAATGGATGTGTGTTGAATAGAACTCCGGAGCCTTGTCCCATGGATGGCTTCACGCGGAAACCTGTGTTATGTACTATAGGCCAATCTTCGCGTCCCGGGTCAAGGGCATTGCCCTTGCGCGGGGTCCAGGGGGCGCGCAGCCCCCTGAACTGCTTCACGCGGAAACCTGTGTTATGTACTATAGGCCAATCTTCGCGCCCCGGGTCAAGGGCATTGCCCTTGCGCGGGGTCCAGGGGGCGCGCAGCCCCCTGGGCGGCTTCTTCGGCTGCTTCCAACGCATCGTATAACGCGGCTGTTTTGTCCTGCTCTGCCCGGTAAAGCTCACTCAGCTCCCGCGCCTTGTCTGCATCGGCATAGGTGGCCGGGTCTGCCAGCTGAGCTTCCAGCTCCGCCAGCCGTTTTTCGTTTTGCTCGATGGCCTCCTCGGCTTTTTTTACCTGGGCTTTCATTTCCCGAAGCCGGGCGCTTTGCTGCCGGTCCCGCTTGCGCTCCCGCGCCACGGCGGTGCGGGTGGGGCCGTCGTCCGCCGCATAGGCGGGAGGCTGCGGCCGGTCCCGTTTCTCGATATAATCGTCAAAATTGCCCAGGTATTCGGTAACGCCGCTGTCGCTCATCACCATGACCCGGTCGGCAAAACGGTTGATGAAGTACCGGTCGTGGCTGATGGCCAGAATGGTGCCCGGAAAGTCCTGCAAAGCGTCCTCCAGCACCTCGCGGCTGTCCATGTCCAGATGGTTGGTGGGCTCGTCCAGCAGCAGCAAATTGTCCTTTTTCAGCATCAGCTTGGTTAGCGCCACCCGGCCCCGCTCGCCGCCGGACAGGCTTTCGATGGTGTCAAACACATCATCGCCGCTGAACAGAAACAGGCCCAACGCGCCGCGGATTTTGCTTTGCTCCATGGCGGGAAAGCTGTTCCACACCTCGTCCAGCACGGTATTGTGCGGATTCAGGGTTTGCTGGTGCTGGTCGTAATAGCCAACGTCAATGTTCACGCCGAAGCGCACGCTGCCCCGGTCCGGTGTGAGCTGATGGGTGAGAATTTTGAACAGGGTGGATTTGCCCACTCCATTGGGCCCGATGAGCGCCACACGGTCGCCGGTGCGCATTTTGAAGGAGATGTTTTCAAAAACCTTTTCACCGTCAAAGGTTTTACAAAGCCCCTTCACCTCCAGCGCCTCCTCGCCGCTGCGGCGGCGCACATCAAAGGAAAAGCGTACATGCTGTTCCTCCATGGGCTTTTCCAGGCGCTCCAACTTGTCCAGCCTGCGCTGCCGGCTTTCCGCCGCCTTGATGCTCTTTTCCCGGTTGAAGGAACGATAGCGTTCAATAATGGCTTTTTCCCGCTCAATTTCCTTCTGCTGCAGGTTATAGGCTTTCATTCGGGTTTCAAAATCGGCGGTGCGTTTGCGCATGTATTCCGAATAGTTGCCGGTGAACTTTATCATACGCCCGCCCAGCAGCTCGCCCATGCTGGTGCACACATGATCCATAAAGTAGCGGTCGTGGCTGATGAGCAGCAGCGATCCCTTGTATTCCGTCAGGTACTGCTGCAGCCATTCGATGGCTTCCAAATCCAGGTGGTTGGTGGGCTCGTCCATCAGGATGACGTCCGGTTTGCGCAGCAGCAGCCGGGCCAGGGAAAGCCGGGTTCTTTCACCGCCGGACAGGGTGCCTACCTGGCGCTGGTGCATTTCCGGCTTCAGGCCAAGGCCGTTGAGCACGCCCAGCATTTCCCCTTCGTAGGCGTAGCCTTCCGCTTCGTTGAAGCGTTCCAGCAGCCTCTGATACTCGCCGGTCAGCCTCATGGCCGCTTCGGCATCGGCGTTCTGCTCCATCTGCTTTTCCAGCTCATGCAAACGCTTTTCCATAGCGATAACCGGCTCAAACACGCGCAGCAGCGCGCCCCAAACCGTGTCTGTCAAAGCAATATCGTCCACCTGCGCCAGATAGCCGATGCGCAGCTCCTTGTTTTTATGCACTTGGCCGCCATCGGCCTCCATCTCCCCTGTGATAATGCGCATCAGGGTGGTTTTGCCGCATCCATTCACGCCCACCAGTCCCATTTTTTCGCCCTTTTGCAGGCTGAAGGAAACGCCCCGAAGCACCTCGTGCGCACCAAAGCTTTTTTCAATATCCTGTACGGAGATTAGTATCATTCTCGTGCCCTCTCTGTGATTGGTTGCATTGGTTAGTATACCATATCTTTGGGCGTCTTGCCACTTTCCCTTTTTCATGCAGCAAAAAACAGCGTACCGCAACTGCGGCACGCTGCTTCACGTTATTCCTAATTAGAATTTCAGCGGATTGACCTTGATGGCGGGGCCCATGGTAGAGCTCAGATACAGCGAACGGATGTAGGTGCCCTTCGCGGCAGCGGGCTTGGCCTTGTTGATGGCGTCCATCAGGGTTTGCAGGTTCTCGCCCAGCTTTTCGGGGCCAAAAGAGGCCTTGCCGATGGGGCAGTGGATGATGGAGGTCTTGTCGACGCGGTACTCAACCTTACCGGCTTTGATGTCGGTAATGGCCTTGGTCACGTCCATGGTCACGGTGCCGCTCTTGGGGTTAGGCATCAAGCCCTTGGGACCCAGAATACGACCGATGCGGCCGATAACGCCCATCATGTCAGGGGTGGCGATGATTACATCGAAGCCAAACCAGTTTTCGGTTTGAATCTTCTGCACCATTTCTTCAGCGCCCACGAAATCGGCGCCGGCAGCTTCCGCTTCCTTGGCCTTGTCGCCCTTGGCAATTACCAGCACGCGAACGGTGCGGCCGGTGCCGTGAGGCAGAACCACAGCGCCGCGAACCTGCTGGTCAGCATGGCGGGGGTCAACGCCCAGACGGGCAGAGATTTCGATGGTCTCATCAAACTTGGCCTTCGCGGTCTGGCAAGCCAGGGCGACGGCTTCGGCGGGATCATACGCCGTGAGGGAATCGATCAGCTTTACGCTGTCTACATATTTCTTTCCGTGTTTCATGCTACTGTCCTTCCTGTGGTGCTAACGGCACAATGTCCTCCCACAACTTGCTCGTCTTATTCCTCGACGGTGATGCCCATGGAGCGCGCGGTGCCCTTGACCATGCTCATGATGGCCTCGATATCGGTGGCGTTGACGTCGGGCTTCTTGATCTCGGCGATCTTGCGAAGCTGTTCCTTGGTCAGCTGGCCAACCTTATCGCGGTTGGGGCGGCCGGAAGCGGTTTGCAGGTTCAGTTCTTTCTTAATCAGAACGGGAACCGGGGGCGTCTTGGTGATGAAGGAGAAGGTGTTGTCGGTGTACACCGTGATGACGACGGGGATGATCATGCCCGCCTCTTTGGCAGTACGCTCGTTAAACTCCTTGCAGAAACCGGGAATGTTCACGCCGTGCTGACCCAGCGCAGGGCCGATAGGCGGCGCGGGGGTTGCCTTGGCGGCGGGAACCTGAAGTTTGATCATGGATTTGACTTTCTTTGCCATGGGAATGGCACCTCCTTAGATGTGGTCATGGCGGAACAGCGGAGCTGTTCCTCCCACTTGCCCCTTGCGGGGCGGCCGGGGCCGGGCGGTTGCCCGCCGGCCCTGGCGCGGACACGGAGGGGTCTCCGTTATCCTTCTTTGTGCACAAATGCCGGAAGCTTACTTGGACTGAACCTTTTCCACGTCCTGCAAGTCTACTTCCACGGGCATTTCGCGGCCCAGGAACATTTTGACCTTTACGGTCAGCTTTTGGCGCACGGTATCCACGTCCTCCACCACGCCGGTAAAGTTCTCCAGCGGGCCGGACAGGATGCGTACTTCCTCGCCGATGGCGATGCCAAATTCCACGCTGTTTTTCTGCGTGGACAGCATCATATCCACCTCGGCCGGGGTCAGGGGCACGGGCTTGGAATCAGGGCCCACAAAGCCCGTTACGCCACGGGTGTTGCGCACCAGATACCAGCTTTCGCTGGTTTCAATCATATGCACAAGCACATACCCAGGATAAACCTTACGCTGCGTTTTCACACGCTTGTTTCCCTTGATTTCCACCACGTCCTCAACGGGAACGCGCACATCGAAAATCAGGTTTTGCATGCCGTTGTTTTCAACGGATTTTTCCAGGTTATCCTTGACCTTGTTTTCATAGCCGGAGTAGGTATGCACCACATACCAGCAAGGCTCTTTGCTGTTTTCGGCCATAGCGCTCTCCTTAGATGCTCATGATCAGGTTGACCAGCTGGCTTGCGCCGGTGTCGAGCAAACCAATGATAATCATCATAAACACCATGACGAGAACCACGATCACCGAATAGTTGACCAGCTTTTCACGGGTAGGCCATGTGACCTTCTTGAGCTCATGCCACATGTTCTTGAACGCATTGCCGATCTTTGCAAAGAATCCAACGAAACCCTTGCCAAAACGGACGAAGAAGTTTTCCTTCTTGTTCTTGTCTGCCATGGTTTTCCATCCTTTCGCAAACCCAAACGCATAGCGCCTGGCTCATGCAATCGCGCTGTTACTTGGTTTCGCGGTGAAGCGTGTGCTTCTTGCAAAAGCGGCAGTATTTGTTGAGCTCAATGCGGTCGGGGGTGTTCTTTTTGTTCTTCATGGAATTGTAGTTCCGCTGCTTGCACTCGGTGCAGGCCAGCATCACTTTGTTACGGGCAACGCTTGCCACGTTCGCCACCTCCTACTCGATGTGGGAAAGCCCGCCGTCCGCCCAAGCGGACGGCGGACAGGTTTGTCAATTACTCAATCACCTGAGCCACAACGCCGGAACCAACGGTACGGCCGCCTTCACGGATAGCGAAGCGCAGGCCCT
>CAKTUS010000054.1 GCA_934621485.1 uncultured Clostridia bacterium | reverse complement strand
ATGCCACCGCCGACATTCATCAAATCGATGGAAACTGGTTAAAAAAACAGAGGACTACCGTTCCTCTGTCCAGACTGCCGAAAAACCCTTTTCGGGGAGTTGTCAGAGGGGCCGCAGCCCCTCTGACTGGATTCGTATCGACCGGCTTTGCCGGTCGGGCGGGGAGTTTTCGGCTTTGCCGAAAACATTCCTCCAGTCCTTCGTCAGAAAAGATTGTCGTCAGACAAGCTTTTTTGACGGCCTGTCTGCGCCGCAGGCGCAGGCAAACTGTCGAAAAATCCAAGTGGTACGAAGGACTTCCGCCGTTCGTTCTGAAACCGGCGCTCCGGTTGCGGCCATCTTACGCGCTTTGCCGCCCGGCAAGCCGCAGACCGGCGGGCAAAGCGCGCTCTGAGAAAAAAAGCCGACTGGCGCGCTTTGGAGACGGCCTGCGCCGGCACGCGCATACAGCTTTGATTATACCACACATCCCCAAGGCTTCAAAGTCTTGACAGCGTTCTGTTACAAAGGTAGGATGAAGCGTATTCTCCCGGCGAAAGGATGAAAAGCATGCTTCATTTTGAGTGCGACTATGCCTGCGGCGCGGCCCAGCCCGTGCTGCGCGCCCTGATGGAAACCAACGGTGACAACGTGTGCGGCTACGGGCAGGATGAATACTGCCAGCGTGCCCGGCAGCTGATTTTGCAAAAATGCCAATCTCCTGAAGCAGCGGTGCATTTTGTGACCGGAGGCACCCAGGCAAACCTGACCGTAATCGCGGCGGCGCTGCGGCCCTTTGAAGGCGCGCTGTGCGCCGACACAGGCCATATCAACGTGCACGAAACCGGAGCTATTGAGGCCACCGGGCACAAGGTGCTGCCCCTGCCCGGCCAGGATGGAAAAATCACCGCCGCCCAGGTTCAGCGGGCCATGGAGACGCATCGAAGCGATCCCACCGCAGAGCACACGGTGCGTCCCGGCCTGGTCTACATCAGCCATCCCACAGAGCTGGGCGCCTTGTATACCCGTCAGGAGCTGAGCGGCCTTTCGGCGGTTTGCCGGCGGCTGGGGCTGTATCTCTATGTGGACGGCGCTCGCCTGGGCTATGCTCTGGCCGCCGAGCCCGAGGTGGATCTGCCCTTCCTGAGCCGCTGCTGCGATGCGTTCACCATTGGCGGCACCAAGGCGGGCATGCTGTTTGGCGAGGCCATTGTGCTGTGCAATCCGAAGCTGAACGAAGGCTTTCGGTATCAAATCAAGCAGCGGGGCGGCCTGCTGGCCAAGGGACGGCTGCTGGGCGTGCAGTTTGAGGCCATGCTGCGGCAAAACGAGTATACCGCTCTTTGCGGCCGGGCCAATGAACTGGCTCAGCGGGTAAAGCAGGCTTTTGAAGAATACGGCTGCCCAATGCTGGCGGACACGCGCACCAACCAGATTTTTCCCATCGTTCCCAACCGGGTGCTGAAAAAGCTGAGCGAAACGGTTTGCTTTTCCAGCTGGCAGCCGATGGATGAAACCCACACCGCCGTGCGTTTTTGCACCTCTGCAACCACCCGTGCGGAAGAGGTGGAGGCACTTTTGGAGCAGCTACGCTTATGCTTTTGAAACAAAGATTTCGTTTTTGCGGGCTTTCGCAACAAAAAGTAAGGAAAAAGCATTGACAACGTAATAAATTTGTAATATTATGAGCATGCTATCACAGCGATCATCCGTTTGGATGGAGACCGGATTTACCGGCAAAAGCCGCAATATACGGAGGTTTCAATCATGAGAAGCGAGCATCGGACGATAACGCGGGTATGGGTTGCCCTGGTTATGGCGGTGTGCCTGCTGTTTTCCACCCTGGCGCCCGCGGGGGCGGCCACGGTTTCGGCAGGTTCCACCTCCTCCAGCCTCACGCCTTCCGCCACCAAGGTTTATATCAAGCTGAGCAAGTCCGTGCTGTTTTTCACGGGCGATTTATACGGCAACGGCTCCACTGTAACCCCTACGCTGGGCGCAGTGTGTCAGCTGTATACCGACGATTTTTATACCGGCTCGGACGGGCTTACCTATTATAGCGTGTATTATATGAATACGCGCTATAATGTGTTGCGCACGGACGTGCTGAACGATGTAATGTCCGCTGGCGAGCTGGAAACCTACATCACCGGCACCCTATGGAAGCAGGCCAGCTATACCACCCTGAAGGAGTCCATGAATCTGGTGGGCGACGTGCGGGTGCATGCGCTGCAACTGGCGCTGCAAAAGCTGGGCTATTACAACGACAAGCTGGACGGAAATTATGGCGACAATACCACCAAGGCGGTAAAGCAGTTCCAGCGGGCTAACGGTCTGCAGGCCGACGGCGCGGCGGGCGTTTTAACCCAGCCGGTCATTTATACGCTGGCCAGCGGCGGCACCGTGTCCGGCGGCGGCTCCTCCGGCTCTTCCTCTGGCGGCAGCTCCTCCGGTTCCTCCAGTTCCTCCAGTTCTTCTACTACCGGCACGCTGAAATTGAAGGTGAGCGTGAACCTGCGCAAGAGCACCTCCACCTCCAGCGCCCGCCTGGCGGTTCTGCCCAAGGGGCTGAACATGAGCTACATCGACACTGCCGTAAAGAACGGCGTTACCTGGTACAAGGTGCGCTACAACAGCATTACCGGCTGGGTCATGGGCACTTATGTAACGGCCAGTGGCTCCGGCAGTTCCTCCGGCGGCAGCTCTTCTACCACGCCCATCGGCACCGTAACCATTACCATGCCCTCCACCCGCGTGCGCAAAACCGCCAACGGCAAAAAGACCGGCACCGTGCTGGCCAAGGGCACGGTCGTCAATCTGCTGGCCCAGGGCGTACAGGCCGGCGGCTATACCTGGTACAATATTCGCACCTCCAGCGGCCTGGTGGGCTTTGTGCGCGGCGACTGCGCCACGGTTAATTCCAACGGCGGCGGAAACAGCGACGTGCCTGTTACCAGCGACAAGGTGTTCGTTCGCCTGCCCGCAAACACGTTGCTGTTTACCACACGCACCCGTCCTTCCAGCGGCGGGTACAATGTGTCCGCCGGCACCGTGCTGCAAATGGTGACCACCTCCACCTATACGGAGGGAGGCGTAGAGTACTGCACCCTGTATTACAACAACCAGCAATACAACGCCGTATACAGCGATGTGAAGGGCGGCATCATGTCCTCCAGCGAGTTGTCCTCCTATGTGCAGTCGCTGTGGAGCGCCAGCCTGACCTCATCCCTGAAGCGGCAGCTGAACCTGGTAGGCGACATTCGCGTGTATGCGCTGCAATGCGCCCTGAACAAACTGGGCTACTATACCGGTAAGCTGGACGGCACCTATGGCACGGAAACTCAAAGCGCCGTGCGCAACTTCCAGCGTAAAAACAAGCTGAGCGTGGACGGCGCTTGCGGAAGCAATACCTGGGCCAAGATTCAGGCCCAGCTTGGCACCAGCGGCGGCGGCGGTGGCGGCGGCAGCGTTGTGGTAGCCGACTTCGGCACGGTGAACAGCGTGCAGAAGGCCTCCTGGAACTACGACGATAACGGCGGTGCAATTTTCCCCAAAAATACCTACGCTACCGTCATGGATGTACAAACCGGCAAGGTGTTCCGCATTTACCGCTGGTCCGGCGGCAGCCATGCCGACTGCGTGCCCGCCAGCACCAGCGATACCCGCACCATGTGCGATATCGTAGGCTTCCCCTACAACAGCAACCATCCCTCCAGCGATCAGCTGGCCAGAATTAAGGCAGACGGTGATTCTTCCACCGTTACCTATACCTGGCCGGACTTCAAAAACAGCTTTGGCGGAGGCAAAAACATCGGCAGCGCCTGGGACCGCCGTCCTGCCTTGCTGAACGTGGATGGTCAGGTGTACGCGGTCAGCATCTACGGTTTCCCTCACGGCTTTAACGGTACGGACAGCTTCTCCAAGTCCAAGTTTAAGGACAACGGCCAGTACTTCTATGCCAACAACAATTACTATGGCATGATGTGCGTGCATTTTGTAGGATCCAAAACCCACAGCGGCACCAGTCCGGATGAACGGCACCAGGCCGCTATCAATACGGCCTACAACTATGCCAAGACTCTCTGGCCCACCCTGTGCAAGTAATCAGCACCCCCTGGGAGGTATCGGAAGGCCGCAGCCCTCCGATTTTCATTCCGAAACCGGCGGCGTGTACGTCGGTTTCGGCTGCCTTGCGCAGCAAGGCTCAGACTGCCGAAAACTCCTGATTAGCCGCCATCGCCCGGAAGCAGCGCTTCGCTGGTTCGCGGGGAAAGTGCTGCGGCATAAGGCTTAGGGGCTCCGCCCCTAAAACCCCGGCAGGAGGCAGTGCCTTCTGCACCTCCACCTTTTCAGCAGCCTGTGCCTTGCGCAGCAAGGCTTTCCTTACGCTCTTTGCCGTCCGGCGAGCTTTTGTGACGGTCTGACGTCCCCGCAGTTTTGGCGGGGACGTTTTCTGCATATCCTTTTGGGAAGAAACCCAAAGGAGGCATGTGGATGGAGCATCCCCATTATTTTGCAGGCGGCAACACGGCCGATGGTTTTTACACCTGCTTTGAGGACATTTTGCCCCGGAAAAAACGCAAGCGCATGTTTTATCTAAAGGGAGGACCAGGCGTTGGCAAAAGCACGCTGATGCGCCGGGCAGCCGCTTATGCGCAGGGGCGCGGCATGCGCGTGGAACTGTTTCACTGCTCATCCGACCCGGACAGTCTGGACGGCGTGTGCCTGCCGGACCAGGGCCTGGCCATGATGGACGGCACTGCGCCCCATACCTACGACCCTGTTGTTCCCGGAGCCAGGGATACCCTGCTGGCCCTGGGAGATTTTTTGGATGAAGCCGCCCTGCGGCCGCATGCTCGAGACATTGAAGCGCTGCAAACGCAAATCAGCGGCTGCTTTCGTCGCTGCTACCGCTATCTGTCGGCGGCGCGGCAGGTATGGCTGGCGCCGGATACCGGCTGTTTAGACCCGGCCAAGGCTGACAACCTGGCCCGGGAAATCAGCGAAAGCCTGCCGCTGCGTGGGGGCAGGGGCACGGTGCGTCGTTTGTTTGCATCTGCCTATACCCCCAAGGGACGTGTGGATGTGTTGAACTGGGCCGCCGTAACCCATGTGACCCGGCTGGACTGTCCCTTCGGGCGCTGTCCCACCGCGCTGTTGAAACGGCTTTCACAGCTGGCGGTCAGTCGTGGGCTGGACGTTATTGAATTGCTGAACCCGCTGAACCCGGAGGAAATCGACCATCTCTATCTGCCGGACCATGACCTGGCAGTTTGTTCAGGACAGCGCCCTGCTGAGGATATCACTGATTGGCGAAACGCCGAAGCGCTGTTTACCCTGACCGACGACAAGCAGTTAAGCTTTGACCGCAACGCTTATGAGCTGCTCCTTCAGCGAGCTGTAGAGCAGCTTTCCGCTGCCAAACAGCTGCACGACCAGCTGGAAGCCTACTACTGTGGGCATATGGACTTTTTGAAGTGGCAGACGGTTTTGGACCGGGTACTTGGCGAAATGGCGCAGTTTGAGTGAAACGGCAAGCTGCGCCGTTTTCCGCCTGAACCAAATGGCAAAGGGCGCTCGGCCTTGCAGGCTGCCGACAAGCTCAAGCGCCCGGCGCTTAGCGCCGAAACCGGCGGCGTGCGCATTGGTTTCGCAAGTGCTACGCAGCAAGGCTGCCTTCCGCTTTTTGCCGTCCGTGAGTTGCTGGCAGGCAGCGAAAAGCGCTTTTGCAACGCTCTGAGTCTCCCAGTATAGTCGGGTACTCAGACTATCGCCCCCTGAGAGGCATCGGAGGGCCGCAGCCCTCCGATTTTCATTCCGAAACCGGCGGCGTGTACGTCGGTTTCGGCTGCCTTGCGCAGCAAGGCTCAGGTTGCTGAAAAAGTGGAGGTGCAGGAGGCGCTGCTTCCAGGCGTTGGCGGCCAATCAGGGTTTTTTTCAACAGTCTGAAGGCTGCTCTTTGCCGCCCGGCGAGCCGCGGGCGAGCAGGCAAAGAGCGCTTCTCGGCAGAAAAGATCGCCGTCTGGCGAGCTTTTTGGACGGCATGAGTCTCCCGGTATAGCCGGGGGACTTTTCCCGTTTTGAGGAGAAGCCTGTAGCAAAATTGCCTTTTCCTTTGAGGTATGATAAAATCAATCTGGCGTCGCCTGAACGGGCTGAAGGCGGCAGGAGCAAGAGAAAGGATTTGTTATTTTGGGTTCCAAGGGGTCAACGCTCTTGAAGGATTTCTTCCGCTATGTGGCGGCTACCATGGCTTCGTTAACGGTTTATGCGCTGTACACAATGGTGGATGGGTTCATGGTTTCCTACGGGGTGGGCGAATACGCCATGAGCGCAGTTAATCTGACGCTGCCGTTCACCAATTTGCTGTTTGCCATCGGCGTAATGTTTGCAGTGGGAACCTCCACCCTTATCGCCATTTACAAGGCCAGAAACGAGCTTTCCAAAGCCAATCAGCTGTTTTCCCAAAACCTGCTGGTGCTGCTGTCGCTGGGTCTGGCCGCCACCCTGGCCATATATCTGTTTGAAGAACCCATTGGACGCATGCTGGGCGCAAACCACATTACCCGGGACTATGTGCGCCAGTATCTGTTGGGCCTGTCGCCCTTCGCCTGCTGCTACATGCTCTCCTACAACATGGAGGTGCTGGTGAAGGTGGACGGCTATCCGCACCTGAGCCTTTTGTATGTGCTGGCGGGCGCCGTTGCCAACTGCGTTTTGGATTACATCAGCATTTTTCATCTGGGCATGGGCGTGCTTGGCGCGGCGCTGGCAACAGGTGTGTCTCAGCTGCTGAGCTGCCTGTTGTTTTTGCGTCATTTTGTAGGCAGGCATAACACCTTTCATTTGTCCCGGTTTCGGTTTGACTGGCGCATTTACGGCCGGTTGCTGCCGATTGGCGTTTCAGATGCGTCTATCGAACTGTGCTCCGGAGCCATGACGCTGCTGTTTAACCGCACTGTGTTACGCTGCATCGGGCAGGACGGCGTGGTCAGCTACACAGTGATTGCCTATGTGAATACCCTGCTGACCAACCTGATGCTGGGGGTGGCGCAGGGCACCCAACCGCTGCTCAGCTTTTATTATGGAAAGGCCGCCCAAAAGGAGTGCCATAGCCTGCTGCGCTACGGGCTGATAACCGTGGCGCTGATGTCCCTTCTCTGCTTTGCCGGCCTGTATGCGTTTGCGCCTCAGGTGGTTCATGTTTATCTGACAAACGCTACGCCAAAGCTGCTGGAGGATTCCATCCTTGCGTTTCGGCAATATGCCCCGGCTTTTGGGCTGATGGGGTTCAACATCTTTGCCGCCGGCTACCTGACGGCCCAGGAGCGTTCCCGCTGGGCCATTTCCATCTCGCTGGGCCGGGGCTTTGTGATTCAGGGAGCCGTGCTGCTGACGATGGCCGCCGCCTTTGGCCGCGCCGCCATTTGGCGAGCGCCCGCGCTTTCAGAGCTGCTGTGTCTGGCTTTGTCCGCGCTGTTTCTGCGGCGGTATTTACAGGACCGGCAGCAGTGGCAAAAGCTGCCGGAAAGGTGAAACGATTTGGGCCGCGCCTTCGCCGGCGCGGTTTCAGACTGTTGCCCCCTGGGCGGCGTCGGAAGCCCGTCGATGACGCCCAGTTTTTTTCGGCAGTCTGTGAGCGGCCTAAGGCCGCCCCAGGTTGTTGAAAAAGCGGAGGCGCAGGAGGCAGTGCCTCCTGCCGGGGTTTTAGGGGCGGAGCCCCTAAGCCTTATGCCACAGCACTTTCCCCGCGAACCGGCGAAGCGCTGCTTCCGGGCGACGGCGGCCAATCAGGTTTTTTTGACAGTCTGAAGCGGCCTAAAGCCGCTCTTTCCCCGGCGCAGCCTCAATCTTTCCGCCCCGAAGCAACAGTCCTTTTCTTTTTTCCTGCATCGCGTAAGTATGTAGTGGGAAGTATGGCAAAATGCAAACCGATGTTCCGAAGCAACTGCGATTCGTCCGTTCCAATTGGCACAAAAGCATATTCTCATACGATTTGCTCTGAAGCATGACGGAAATGCCGCCTGGCCTGCTTTCCGCCCGCTCGCTGCTTGACTTTTGCCCCCTGGCTGGGTATGATACGTAGGGATTTGATCATGATGGAGGATGTATGGAAAAACGGCCGTGTGCGCCCAGGCGGGCGCTGTCATTTGTTTTGAATTGTTTACGGTGGGATCGGTCCTTTGCCCGAAACGTGCTGCTGGTGGCCCTGCCCATGGTCATTCAGCAGCTGGTGGCTTCCTCGCTGCATATTGTGGACGGCCTGATGGTGAGCGCACTGGGCGACGCGGCCTACAGCGGCGTTACCCAGGCCAACCGCGTTACCTTTATGTTTAACCTGTTTTGCTTTGGCACCGCTACAGGCGGCTCCATTTTTTTAAGCCAGTATTGGGGCGCGCAGGATATTCGGCGTATGCGGCAGGCCATGGGCGTCACGCTGGGCTGCTCGATGCTGGTGGCCGTGTTGTTTTTCTGCGCTGCCAGCCTGTTTCCCCGGCAAATCATATCCCTGTTTTTGCAGGAAGGGGAAAGCTTTGAGCAGGCGGTTCGCTATTTGCGCATCGTGGTGTTCGGTTATCTGTTTACCGCTGTGGATAACGTATACGCCACCACCATGAAGGCAGGTGAAAAAACCTGGTTGCCCATGCTTTCCGGCTTTGTGAGCATTGGGGTAAACACCCTGTTTAACTGGATTTTCATCTTCGGCAACCTGGGGGCTCCGGCCATGGGGGTGGAAGGCGCGGCCATCGCTACGGCGCTGTCCGCCGCCGTCTCCATGCTGATGAACATGAGCTTCGCCTACTTCCTGCATTTGCCTGCAGGCGCCCGGCTGTCCGAATGGCTGGGAGGGGAAAAGGGCTTCCTTCGCCGGTTTATGAAAACGGTGCTGCCGGTAATTCTCAACGAGGGGCTGTGGGGCATCGGCACCACGGTATACAGCGTGTACTATGGCCGCATGGGCGACGTAGCCGTAGCCGCCATGGGGGTGTGCACCACCATCAACGACCTGGTATGGGTGGTCATCTTTGCTTTAACCAACGCCACCGCTATCATCATTGGCAAAACCCTGGGCGCTGGCGACAAGGAGCGGGCCTATCTGTACGGCAAGCGCATGCTGGCCGGAGCCATGACTGCGGGCATAGCGCTGGGCGTGGCGGTCATCTTCATCCGCGGGCCGCTGGTCAGCGTGTTTGGCGGGCTGTCTGAACAAGTGCGCTCCACGGCGCAGACCATTTTGCTGATTGGCGGGGCCAGTATCTGGTTCCGGGCCTTTAACACGGTAAATGTAGTGGGCCTTTTGCGCAGCGGCGGCGACACGCTGTTCAGCATGGTGCTGGACGTGGGCACACTATGGCTGGTGGGCGTGCCGCTGACGGGCGTTGCCGCGCTGGCGCTGCACTGGCCCATGGAATGGGTGTACATGTGCACCTTTGTGGAGGAGATCGTAAAGATGGTTATCGGCGTGCCTCACTTCAAAAGTCGAAAATGGATGAATGTGCTTACACAGGAGGAACGGGCATGAAGCTGGACGTGGTGGTAAAAATCGGCAGCATGGCGCTGATTCAAAAACAGGAAAACGCCATTGACTACAACGTGTTTCAGCGCTTGGGCGGCGATTTGCGCCCAGGCATGATTCTGGTTACCAGCGGCGCTGTGGAAATTGGCCGGCTGGACTATATGCACCGCACCGGCCGGGAGCTGGGCGGCCTGCCCGAGGAGGATAAGGTGGACTACGCCGCCCAGGGCCAAACCATTTTGATGAACGCCTACCGCCAGTTTGTGCGTCCGGAATACGGCATCCGCCAGGTGCTGGTGGAGCACAATCACTTTAACGACGCCCCCCGCCGGGAGCATATTCACCGGCTGCTGGAGCGGGCTGCAGGCCAGGGCGTAATCCCCATCATCAACTACAACGACCCTGTCAGCGACGAGGAAGTGCGCAAAATGGAGCTGGCCAGCCGCCGGGCGCACGGCGACGAGGTGGTGGAGTGCGTGGATAATGATGAAACCGCCGGCGTGGTAGCCCAGCTGGTGGGCGCTCGCCATTTGGTGCTGCTTACCAGCGCCGATGGCATCTACCTGAACAAGGACGATCCCTCCACCCTGGTACGGCTGGTTACCGGCGGCAGCATAGAACAGGTGCGCACTCAGGTGAAGGATCTGATGGAGCACTGCAACGGCGCCAGCCGTGCCGGCGCCAACGGGGCCCGGGCCAAGCTGGCCTTCGCCATGCAGGCAGTGGAGCACGGGGCGAATGTAACCATCGGCCACGCCCGCTATCGTATCGGCGATTTAATGAGCGGAGCCGCCCCCTGCACGCGGCTGGGCGTGGGACTGGAGGAACATAAATGAACCAAACGCTATGGCAGGCGGTTTCCTATGCAAGCCTGGTTTGCGTGGGCGCGCTGCTGCTGATAATGCTGCGGCAAACCAAGCGCATGAGCATCCGCCTGGCGGACTGGCCTAACGCCCGCCTGAAGTATGACGCCGATGATTTGCGGACATGCTTTCAAAAGGCGGGAATGGCGGCCCGCAGCTTCCTGTGGTGCAGCCTGGCGCTGGAAATTGCTTTGGCCCCGGCCCTGGCGGCGGTGGCCCACAATACGGCGGCGGCGTTTCGGCCCGTGCGGCTGGCCATGTACGGCCTTTCCCTGCTGCGCGCCCTGCTGGGCCTTTCGGAAACGCTGTGCCTGCTGCATCTCAGCCGGGGAGAAATCTCCCCGAAACAGGCCCGCCTTTCTTCTCTGCTGGCTATGCTAAAGTGGGGCGCTTTCGGCCTGTGGGCCGTGGGCATGTTTGCCTGCTTGCTGATTGCAGGCTCCAAGCTATAAAAACGGAAAGGAAAGCTCTGAAATGTTCACAATTTTGGACTTGTATGACCTTACCCATACCCTGGCGGCGGACTATTTGCGCCAGTTCACCTACCCCTGGGAGGCGCTGTCCGGCATCAAGGCCATGATTGCTGCCCTGGGCGAAACCCTGCCTGAGAGCGAATATCGCCAGGTATCGCCCCAGGTATGGGTGCACAAAACCGCCGCGGTGGCCCCCACCGCCTATCTGGGCGCGCCCTGCATCATCGGCGCAGGCACGGAGGTACGTCACTGCGCCTTTGTACGCGGCTCGGCGCTGGTGGGCGCAAACTGCGTGGTGGGCAATAGCGTGGAGCTGAAAAACGTGATTCTGTTCGACAATGTGCAAACGCCCCACTATAACTATGTGGGCGACAGCATCCTGGGCTACAGGGCTCACATGGGAGCAGGCTCCATCACCTCCAACGTGAAAAGCGACAAAACCCTGGTCGTGGTTCGCAGCGAAAGCGAGGCGGTGGAAACCGGCCTGAAAAAAATGGGCGCCATGCTGGGCGATTTTGTAGAGGTGGGCTGCAACAGCGTGCTGAACCCTGGTACGGTGATAGGTCGCGGCAGCCAAATCTACCCCCTGAGCAGCGTGCGCGGCCTGGTACCGGCCAACAGCATTTACAAGGCCCGGGGCCAGGTAATTTCCCGTCGGTAACCTGCCCAGAAGGGAGGAATGTCCGCGTGAAGCGTTGGCTTGCATGGGCGCTGGCATGGGTGCTGGCGCTGACGGCCCCTCCGGCCCTGGCGGCGCAGTATGCCGTACCGGGCCTGTTCCGCCTTACCTATGACGAAACCAGCCTGACCCTGGACGACGAAACCTATGCGGACGACTGCACCACCGACCGGCAATGGCTGCTGATGCTTTACGACAAGCAATGCATTGTGGATGTGTCGCTGCTGCCGCTTACCATCCGCACGCCCGACCTGGCCCAGGCCACGCCGGACGAACAGAACGCCTATGTAGCGGACATGTTGGACAGCTACGGCGACAGCCGGATTCAGTTTTTGTGCGTCCTGCCGGGCGGCAATCTGCCCTTCTATTTATTCCGCTTGGAGGATGAAGAGGGAGAATACCTGCTGGCCGAGGCCGTGCAGGATGGCAAAGCGTTGGATCTGACCGCCTATTATCGCAACGTCCGTCAGCCGGCAGACGCCGCTTTGACCGTTTTTTTCAGCCGCCTGCTGCAAGGGATAAGCGCCGATTAATCATTCCAAAATCGCAAAAGGGGTTGCCCTGACGGCAAGCCCTCAGGCCGTCAAAAAAGCTCGCCAGGCGGCGAGCTTTTCTGCTGAGAAGCGCTCTTTGCCTGCTCGCCTGCGGCTGGCCGGGCGGCAAAGAGCATAAGGAAAGCCTTGCTGCGCAAGGCAGCCGAAACCGACGTACACGCCGCCGGTTTCGGAATCAAAATCGGAGGGCCGTAGCCCTCCAATACCTCCCAGGTTTTTTTCGACAGGCTGAGGGCTTGCCATCAAAAAGTGGAGGCGCAGAAGGCACTGCCCCTGCCGGGGTTTTAGGGGCAAAGCCCCAAGCCTTATGCCGCGGCATTTTCCCTGCGAACAAACGCGGCCGTATGCCTGGACGCGCTCTCTCGCAGAGGGTTTTTCGACAACCCGGGCTCGCCTTATGGCGAGCTTTTGGGACGGCCTTGGGCTTGCCCCAACGGGCCAGTCCTTCGCTATCGGCCGGCGCGTTTTCCAAGCGCTGCGTCAAACGTTTTTCTTTATTCCTCCGACTGAGCGTCTCCCTGCTTCTTACAAAAGCTGTCAAAGGCTTTCAGGCAGCGGCGCGAAATGGGCAAAACCGTACCGTCCTCCAGGGAAACCTGCTGCGTTGCTGCGTCTACGCTTTTCAGGTGAAGGCGGTTCATGGTATAGCTTTTATGGATACGAACAAACCATTCCGGGTTCAGCCGGTCCATCAGGCGCGTCATGCTTTCATGCCAGGTCATCGGGCCTCTGGACGTGTATGCCGTCACATACTCCCGCTGGGTTTGCAGATAGTATATCTCCTTCTGGTCCAGCACCCGGGTCACGCTGCCGGAGGTAACCTGCAGTGGCACAATATCGTTATGGGCAATCATGGCCCGCACGGCGTCCTGCAGGGCGTTTTCCAGCCGCTCGGCGGTATAGGGCTTGAGCACAAAATCATAGGCGTGGGTTTCCAGGCAGTCCATGGCATACTCGGCATAGGCGGAAACGTAAATCACCAGCGCCTGGTCGTCCGCCTCCCGAATGGCCCGGCACACGTCCAGTCCGCTTTGTTCCTGCTCCAGCACCAAATCCAGCAAAAACACCGTTTGCTCATGAGGGGCCTGGGCATAGCGAATCACCTTGCCCGGCGAAGTGGTTACCAGGGCGATGTCCGCCTCCACAGGCAGGTTTGGCAGAATGTCCTCCAGGTGAGTGCGCAGGGTTTGGTTATGCCGTGGGTTATCGTCGCACAGGACAAAGTGAATCATGGTCCAGCCCCTTTTATCGTTTCATCAGCAGCTGCGCGCGCACATACTGCCTGCCTATGTCAAAGTTCAAAAACGCGGTGCGCCTGCGTTTCAAAATGTCATAGCAGCTGGAAAGACCCTGGCCCATATGCCCGTTTTTGGTGCTTTGGCCGCCTTGCGTCAGCAGCGCGGCGTCCACCTGCCCTCCGTAGGTGTTTTTCACAATGACCTCCGCCATGCCGTCCACATTGCGCA
Organism: uncultured Clostridia bacterium; assembly: GCA_934621485.1. Lineage (GTDB taxonomy): Bacteria > Bacillota > Clostridia > Christensenellales > Aristaeellaceae > Limiplasma. The sequence continues at coordinate 3,623 of CAKTUS010000054.1, read as the reverse complement.
TTTCCACCCCTACATACGGCTCCTTGGCCTGTTGGGCAGCCTCCAGCGCATTGTCCAGCAGCACGCCCAAAATCTGGCACAGTTCCGCGCTGCCCAGCCCGCGGGCGGACGCCAGCCCCTGCTGCACATACAGCGCTATGGGCATTTCCTTTTGTCTGGCGCGGTCGATGGCGTGCAGCAGCACGGCGGCCACGGCCCGGTCGCTCACGCGCTCCAGCGATACAATGTTTTCGTTGTTCACCAGCGCGCAGCGGCGCACCATTTCCTGATAATAGGAGCGCAGGGCTTCGGTATCGCCGCTGAGCATCACGCCCTCCAGACCGTAGAGCATGTTAATCATGTTGTGGCGGAAGTAGCGCAGGTTTTGCAGCATGGAGGTGGAAAGGGCATGCTGCTTTTCCAGCGTTTCATTGTTGCGCAGCTGATCGATGTAGCGGTAATCCTGAGTAAAATACGAGGCCGCCACCAAAAACAAGCCTGCCGCCAGCGCTGTATACAGCAGGTACTGCGCGTTTTCGCCCGAAAAATCGCCCAACTGAAAGCGAGGGCCCCAGGCCCGGCCGCCCAGAAAAACGGACCAGCCTCCCAGCAGCACCAACGCCACCATGCGCACATAAATTTTGATATACAGCCAGCCCTTTCGATGCAGCAGGGTGAGGCCGCGCAGCCAGCGAAACAGCTTGATGAGGCCCACCATGGCCAACTGGCCCAGCGTGCCAAAGCCAAACGTGCACAAATCCTTCCAGGGGTTGGCAAAATCCTTCAGCGTGAAGATGCCCACATTGCTAACCGGAAGCCCAAGGGCCACCAGGGGGCGGATGATCGCCGTCACCACCACTTCCATCACCGTCCAGCCGGCAATCAGCTTAATGGACAACAGCACCATTTCCAACCCGCGCATTTCAAAAACAGCGGAGGAAATCAGCAGCGCAAAAGCGGCCATTGCAGCCAGGCTGACCCAGGCGTTCATGCCCAGGCTTTTAGCGGCAATGGGCTCCAGAATCATCAGCAGGCTTTCCAGAAGCAGCCCGCGCCGGCAAAAGGGCTTTTTGGCAATGACGGCGCACATGCCATAGTGGGTGATCAGCAAGGCGCAGCCGCAAAGGGCGACCAGGGTCCAAAGCCCAACCTGCGCCGGCAGGGTCTTGGGGGAGCCGTACATGCCGCTTTCGCCTCCCTTCAGACAAGATGGCTGTAATTAAAGCCATTTCAGTATAGCGGTTTTTCCGTTTTTCGGCCATGTGGGATTTATCTTGTCCTATTCCAATGTAGACATTTTGCCTGTTTGATGTCACTTGAAAGCATTCGCTGTCAACATAAGAAGCAGCATCAGCGAAGCATGTTTCTTTCGATTTAAAAAAACGTTTTTTAGACAAATCCCTGCTTTTGAGAACCGCTTTTTGCAAACTTAAGCTCCTACAAAACGCGGGCCGCCTCTTCCCTTGCAGAAAAAGGCGGCCCGTTTTGCTTTTTCTTTGATGGCTGCCGGGTCAGTCCTTGCCGGGTTCGTCATAGCCCAAGGTATGCAAGTCTTCCATGCGGTTGCGCCAGTTTTCCCGCACTTTTACCCACAGCTGCAAATGCACATGGGTTCCCAGCAGGGTTTCAATGTCCTGACGGGCCTCCTGGCCGATGGTTTTCAGCATAGCGCCCTGCCTGCCAATGATGATGCCCTTATGAGCCGGGCGCTCACAATAAATGGTGGCGTGAATTTCCGTCAGGTTGTCGCTGATCTTCTGAATGGACATCATTTCCACGCCGATACCGTGAGGCACCTCGTCCTTCAAGTGACGCAGCGCCTTTTCCCGAATCAGCTCGGCGCAAATCAGCCGCTCGGGCTGGTCGGTAATCGCATCCGGCGGAAAGTACTGCGGGCCCTCCGGCAGGTAGCTTGTCAGCAGGGCTTTCAGCTCCTCCAGGCCGTCGCCGGTTCGGGCGCTGATGGGCATGATATCGTCATAACCCGCATCGGCAAAGCCGGCAATCAGTGAAAGCAGCTCTTCCCGGGGCAGCAGGTCGATTTTGTTCAGCACCAGAACCTTTTTTACCGGGTACCGGCTCATGTCTGCCGCCACAGCCCGGTCCTGCTTGCCAACGGCAGTGGCGTCCACCATCACAATCAGGGCGTCGATGCCCTGCAAAGCGTCCCGCGCCGTTTTCATCATGTATTCGCCCAGCTTGGTACGGGGCGTGTGCAGGCCCGGCGTATCCAAAAATACCATCTGGCTGTGCTCCTGGGTACAGATGCCCATGATGCGGTTGCGGGTAGTCTGAGGCCGGTTGGATACAATGGCCACCTTTTCGCCAATCATGGCGTTCATCAGCGTACTTTTGCCCACGTTAGGGCGGCCGATAATGGCAATAAAGCCGGAATGGAATGTGTCCATGAATGTTCTCCTTCTTTTGGGTTGCTTAATCGGGCAGATCCTTGGGGCCAAAGCCGTGGGGAAGCAGCTGCTTCAGGGAAGCCTGATCCGTTTGCCCATCGCCCCAGGTAACCAGCACACGAAGCTCCGGAGCAAACTCGTGGAGCACCTGGCGGCAGGCGCCGCAGGGCCAGGGGGCGGAATCCCGAGAGGCGATGGCAATGGCTTCAAACTCCCGCTCGCCCTCGCTTACCGCCTTGAACACCGCCGTGCGTTCGCCGCAGTTGGTCAGGCCGAAGCTGGCGTTTTCGATGTTGCAGCCCAAGAATACCCGTCCGTTTTTGCAAAGCAGCGCCGCGCCCACCGGATAGCGGCTGTAGGGGCTGTAGCTCATTTCCATGGCCTGGCGGGCCAGCGACAGCAGTTCCTCGTCCGTAGCCATGGGGGCGGTGTCCTCCCGGGAAATCCCGGCCATGTGCATGGCCTTCTCCTCCATTGCTCGCATCTCCTTTCGTTCGCTTTCTTCCATATGGTCGTAGCCCATCAGGTGAAACAACCCGTGGGCGAACAGATAACACAATTCCCGGCGCACGCTGTGGCCGTATTCGGCGGCTTGCGCCTTGGCGTGCTCATAGCTGATCAGGATATCCCCCAGCATGCACGCGCCCGTTTCCGGGTCCATCTCGCTCAGAAGCCGCTTTTCACTGTTGCGGGCAGTATGACCCGGGCGATAGTTTACTGCTGGAAAGCTAAGCACATCCGTGGCCCGGTCAATGCCCCGGTACTGCTGATTCACCTGATGAATGCAGGCGTCGTCCGTCAGCAGCAGGTGCACGCCCAGCGGCAGGCGCACGCCCTCGGCCGCCTGACAGCAGGCAGCCACCAGGGCAAAGGGCACGCCCGGCTTCAACGGTACATGCTGCTCCCAGTCTATCTTCATGTTTCGTCGCTCTCCTCCGTGGGGGCGGTTTTGTCTCCCTCGTCCGTCTTCGGCTCCGCAGGGGGCTTGGGCTGAAGCTCCCGGCTTTCCACCGGGCTTTCGCTGGCCTGTAAATGGGCCTGCTGCGCCGCCGCCACATGGGCCGCCGCCGTGGGGCTGATGGCAGGGTATTCAATGCGCTCGTGGAACACGCCGTTGAGCACTGTGGCAAACACATCGCACACCCGGGTAATATCCCGCAGGGTCAGGGGCGCGTCGCTAAGCTGACCGTCGTCCAGCTTGCCCCGAACCAGCTTGGCGATAAATTCGCGAATTTT
>CAKTUS010000053.1 GCA_934621485.1 uncultured Clostridia bacterium | reverse complement strand
TCCGCAAAGCGGGTTGCATTTCCGGCCGGCATATGCTACAATCCCTTCAGCCTCTTTCCACAGATACGGGTGTCACGAAGGCGCCGTTCCTTTTCCGAAGAAAAGGGGGCGGGGGCAACACTTTCGTATACTCGATTTTGGGAAAGGATTTGGATGTTCTGCTATGAAAAAAAATCATATTCTGCAATTGGCTCTTTCGGCCATGTTTTTGGCCATCGGTTTTGTTCTGCCTTTTCTGACCGGGCAAATTCCGCAAATTGGCAGCATGCTGCTGCCTCTGCACCTGCCCGCGCTGTTGTGCGGCTTCGTATGCGGATGGCCCTGGGGCTTGGCTGTGGGCTTTGTTCTGCCTGTTTTGCGCAGCCTGCTGTTCGGCATGCCGCCCATGGTGCCCACGGCCCTGGCCATGGCCTTTGAAATGGCGGCCTACGGCGCGGTGGCCGGGCTGCTGTATGCCCGTCTACCCAAGGGCGTTCCCTATGTGTACGCGGCCCTGATTTGCGCCATGCTGGCAGGCCGGGTGGTTTGGGGCCTGGCCAGCTGGGCTATTTATGCGCTGCTGACGGAAAACAGCTTTGCGCTGGCGGCCTTCTGGACCGGCGGCTTCGTGCGGGCCTGGCCGGGAATGGTGTTGCAGCTGGTGCTGGTGCCCGCCATTGTGGCGGCGCTGGAGCGGGCCAAGCTGCTGCCCCTGAAGGAGCGCTGATCGCCTCGGCGAAATGGTATCTCCGCAACTTGCGGACGTCAAAAACGCAAGGCTCAGGCAGCCGGCAAAGGGTGAAAGCAAAAAAGCAAGCGCAGCGGCGTTCCATCGGTTTCCGTCAAAGCGCTTTTGCCTGTCTCTGATCTTCGGGCGTCTTTTCATCTCCCAAAAGCCCATTTGCCAAATCGGAGGGATGCGGCCCTCTGAGCCCCCTGGGATTTTTCACCAAGCGCAGGGACGGGCCTTGCCCCTGCGCCGGGTTGTCGAAAACCCCTTCGGGGGAGTCGTCAGAGGAGCGCCTCTGATTGTCTTTGTATCGACTGGCTTTGCCGGTCTCAGACTGCCGAAAACCCATGATTGACCGCCAGCGCCCGCGAATATCGCTGCGCTGGTTCGCGGGAAAAGTGCTGCGGCACAAGGCTCAGGGACTCTGCCCCTAAAACCCCGGCAGGAGGCAGCGCCTCCTGCACCTCCACTTTTCTGACGGTTTGAAGCTGATGGATAGGGCCCTGCCCCTGCGACTCTCCTTGTTCTCTCACTGGATTTCTTTTTGTTTGTCAAAGGAGTACCCATGAACGAGCAGCTTTTGAAAAAGCATATCGCGGCGGCTCCGCGAATGGAGCCCACGGACGCAGTCAAACTGGCTTTCCAAAGCGCGTTTGGCTGCGGCCATTTGTTAGGCAGCCCGGAAGACTGCGCAGCCGGAGTGTGCCGGGAACTGGAAACCGTGCTGCCGGATCCGGCCATGCCGGCCTATACGCCCATCGGCGGAGGCCAGTGCCGGCTGAACCTGGCCTGTCCGCAGGTTCGCCGTCTGTGCCCCGAACGCATTGCCAGCCTGATGCTGCTGTCCGCCGAGGCGCCCGGCCAGCCGGCGGCGTTTGAGGAAACCCTCGGCCAGCTGGAAGCCCTGGCCGTCCAAGGAGAAACGCCCTTTTCCGCCGAAGCGCTTCAGGAGTATCTCGCCGCCTATCGGGCCCAGGGCTGCCCGCCCGTCAGCCACAGCGCGGCTTATCGCCGGGCCTACGCTCCCGCCTATCGGGTGGTGAAAACAGCGTTGGCTCAGCTATTGCCCCTGCTGACCGTTGTGGATGAGCGTCTTGCCGCCCGGGGCCGGGCCGCGGTGGTTGTGGACGGCCCCTGCGCCGCCGGAAAAACCACGCTGGCCGGGTATCTTGCCCGGCTGTACCACACCCGGCCGCTGGCCATGGACGACTTTTTTCTGCCGCCGGAGATGCGTACGCCGCAGCGGTTTTCTCAGCCTGGAGGCAATGTGCATTACGAGCGATTTCTCAGCCAGGTGCTCACGCCCCTGCTTGGCGGAGGCGATTTTGCGTACAACCGCTTTGACTGTCAAACCGGCCGCATGGTAAAAAAAACGCATATGTCATCGCCGGTTGCCATCATCGAGGGCTCTTACAGCCTGCACCCTGCCTTTGCGCAGGCGTATGAACAGCTGCGCCCCGTTACAGTATGGCTGTCTATCAAACCGGACGAGCAGCTGCGCCGCCTGGAGCGGCGCGACCCCGCGCGACTGCAAATGTTCCTGGAGCATTGGATTCCCCTTGAAAAATGCTATACAGAGGCGTATCATATTCCCATGAGCGCAGATTTGACGCTGCAATGGGAGGGAATGTGGTGAAGGTAATCGTAATCGACGGTCAGGGCGGCGGCGTGGGCAAAAGCCTGGTGGCCGCTTTGAAAGAGCTGATGCCCCATCAGCCGGTCATTGCGCTGGGCGCCAACGCCCAGGCCACCACGGCCATGCTGCGGGCCGGGGCCGATATGGCGGCCACCGGTGAAAGCGCCATTCGGTATCAGTGCAAATCCGCGGATGTGATTCTGGGGGTTACGGGCATCCTGCACGCCAACGCCATGATGGGCGAAATTTCGCCCGGCATTGCGGCTGCCGTCAGCCTGAGCGAGGGGGAAAAAATCCTGGTGCCCCTGGAGCGCTGCGGCCTGCGCATTGCCGGGGTGAGCCGGCAGCCGCTGGATAGCCTGATTCGCGAAGCGGCCCGCATGACAGCCCAGCTGTGCGGCCAAAGCCAGGCCCCTCAAACAGAAAGGAACGAATCAAAATGAGCGAATGTACCCATGATTGCTCCACCTGCGGGCAGAGCTGCGGCGAGCGTACCGAACCGGAAAGCCTGCTGCAAAAGCCCCATGAGCTTTCCCACATTAAAAAGATCATCGGCGTATGCTCCGGCAAGGGCGGCGTAGGCAAAAGCCTGGTGACCGCCCTGCTGGCCGTGCTGGCTCAGCGCCGCGGCCTGAAGGTGGGCATCCTGGACGCCGACATTACCGGCCCCTCCATTCCCAAGGCTTTCGGCCTCACTGAAAGGGCCATGGGCAGCGAGGAGGGCGTGTACCCCGTGCGCTCCAAAACCGGCGTTGACGTAATGAGCCTGAACCTGCTTTTGGAAAATGATTCCGACCCCGTGGTGTGGCGCGGCCCGGTTATCGCCGGCGCGGTCACCCAGTTCTGGACGGATGTGATCTGGGGCGACAAGGATATTCTGTTTATCGATATGCCTCCGGGAACCGGCGACGTGATGCTCACCGTGTTTCAGTCCATCCCCGTGGATGGCGTGGTGCTGGTATCCACCCCCCAGCAGTTGGTGGAAATGATTGTGGAAAAGGCGCTGAAGATGGCCGGCATGATGGACATTCCCGTGCTGGCGCTGGTGGAAAACATGTCCTACGCCGTTTGCCCGGATTGCGGCAAGCCCTTTGAGCTGTTCGGCAAAAGCCATGTGGATGAAATGGCCCAAAAGTACAACATTCCCCTGACCGCGCGCCTGCCCATGGACGCCAAGCTGGCCGGCAGCACGGACAAGGGCCTGATTGAGCTGTTTAACGGCGATTGGCTGGACAAGATTGCCGACGCGCTTTGCGACCTGTGAGGCGGCTATGATGGATTCACAAGCCAAAACAGCGTTAGCCGGAGAGTATTTTCGGCAGGGCTACAACTGTGCGCAAGCAGTGGTTGCCGCTTTTGCAGCGGAAGCGGGGCTGAAGGAAAGCGAAGCGCTTCTCCTGGCCAGCGGGCTGGGCGGCGGCCTGGGCGGCTTGGGCCAAACCTGCGGCGCGGTGAGCGGCATGGTTCTGGTTTATGGCCGGTTACGGGGCTATGACGACCCGGAGGACCCGCGCTCCAAAGCGGATACCTACGCGGGGGTGAAGAGGTTGATGCTGCAATTTGACGATGCGTTTGGCAGCTGGCTTTGCAAGGAGCTAAAGCCCAAAGCCTATGCCGCGGCCGCCGCAGGTAAAGAGGGCTATTGTCCCCGGCGGCCCTGCTGCCGTTATGTGGAAGCCTGCGCCGGGCTGCTGGCCGACGCGCTGAATGACGAGGAACTGTAAAAAAGCATGCCCGGCGGTGAAGCCGGAGGTATGCCTAAGCCCCGTAAGGGCACAAGAGAGGCAGCGCGCACGCGCTCTGAGAGTTTGCCTTTTGCCCTACCGCTGATAAAGCAGCTGAAGCCTTCTATATACAGTGCTGCACAGGATGATGATCTGCTTAGCTGAACAGGGGTTGACGAATCGCTTTCCCCTTTCCTGAACCTCATCTCAATCCGGGGTTTCAGGCTGTCGAAAAAAAGGATAGAATAATCGGAGGGCCGCGGCCCTCCGATTTTCATTCCGAACCCGGCGGTGTGAACGCCGGGCTTTGCAGCCTTACGCAGCAAGGCTTTCCTTATGCGCTTTGCCGCCCGGCCAGCCGCAGGCGAGTAGGCAAAGCGTAAAAGCCTGCCGTCAGGCCAGCTTCAGGCTGTCGCCCCCTACAGGAGAGCGCGCTCTCGCAAACATCGCCACGCCGGTTCGCAGAAAAAGCGTTGTGGTACAAGGCTTAGGGGCTCCGCCCCTAAAACCCCGGCAGGAGGCAGTGCCCCCTTCTTGGCTGCCTGAGCCTTGCACAGCAAGGCTTAGAGCATTGAAAAAGCCTCCTTTTCCCAAAGAGCCCCTGCGGCTCGCCTGCAAATTGCCGGGCAGAAAAGGACGAATGGCCTTTCAAAAACCACGAGAAAAGAAGCGCTGGAAAGGCTTACGCTCCGGCGGTTTGCGGAGACGGCGTTTTTCGCAATGCAGCATCCCTTGCCGATACCAAGCCCTGCCAGGGGCGAAGCAAATTGCCGGCGGGCTTGTCTACCAGCGGTTGCGCACCTTTTCGGCAAAGCCCAGCATGCGGCTTACATGCACCGCCGTGCCGTCGTCCAAAACCGCCTTGCCCTCGTAATAACCAAATACCTGATGCTGGTCGCTCTCAATAACCAGGGCGCTCGTCAGAGCCGCCCGGTCCATTACCGGGGTAAAGGTCAGGTCCAGCCGGCCGTGATTGTCCGTTACATGCCAGGGCGACATCAAATCATCCTTGCCGTCCGGCGTTTTGGGAATTCCAAAATCCACATGCTCCAGCTTGTGAGCGACGCCCTTGTAGAACAGCATGTTTTCGGTAGCGGCGGAGGTATCGCCAAAGCCGTAGCCCAGGTTCATGCCAAAGGGCGCGCCGTGCACATAGCCGCTGGCGCTTCCCCAGTACCAGGTGTTGGCGTAGGTCCACACTCCCCGGCCCCAGTCCAGCACCGCCGTGGCGCTGTGTTTGTCGAACAGGTAGGTACGGCCGTTGAAGGAAATGTCGCCCTCGGCCTTGAGACAGTTGATTTTCTGGTTGTAGTAAAACGCCTTGGGCTTCCCCGTAAAGGGCGTGGCAATGACCATGCTGTCCCGGGGCGGCTCGGTCAGCTCCATGTGCGCCGTAAGCGGCTTTCCGTCCCGGAAGTTGTTCACCCGCACGGTAAGCACCCGGGTTTGGCCGTCGTTTTCAAAGCGCAGAGCGTATTGGGGTCGCTCCATAACCACGTTTCCCCGGCTGCTGTCGCCGGGCAGCCGGGTTTTACCCATGGGCAGCAGGCGCATGGCGCTCCAGGTGTGCTGAAAGCCCGCATTCAAATCCAGCAGGCTTACGCTGTCCAGGCCCATGTAGCTGTTATCCGCAATGGTCAGGGCCAGCGCCACGCCGCCGCAGGTGATGCAGTAATAATCCCATTCCTTGATGCGCAGTCCGCTTGCGCCGATGGCCGAGCGATCATAGCGGCGCACCAGGGATGTGGCGTAGCCTGCCTGGCGCAGCATACCCTTTTCATCCAGCAGGTCGCCGGGAGTCAGCTGTTTTTGGCTTTCGTATGGCATGGGAGCTTCCTTTCCTCAGCGCACGCTGAAGCGGTAGGTGGTAAAGGTGTCGTAGGTGTCCTGCGGCCGCACCACCACGCTGGGGAAATGGGGGTGATGGATGCTGTCCGGATAATGCTGGGTTTCCAGACACACGCCCTGGAAGGGATGGTAATGCACGCCGTCCTTGCCGGGCCTGTCCAGGAACTGGGAGGTGTAGCACTGCACGCCGGGCTGGTCGGTAATCACGTCCATCACGCGGCCGGTTTTGGGAGAATACAGTGTGGCAATCACCTTGGTTTCCCGGTCGCGCCCGGCGCAGTAGTTAAAGTCCACGCCGCCGGCGGCCTTCAGCTCCGGGTCGTCCTCCACATGGGCCAGCACCTGGCCGATGGGGGTGGGGGTGGTGAAGCCGTATACCGTCTGGTCCGAAGGAATCAGCCGTCCGGTGGGAATCAGTCCAGGCCGCACCTGGGTGATGCAGTCGGCATGGATGACCAGCTCGTGGTTGCGAATGTCCTCGCCGTCGTGGCCGTTCAGGTTGAAATAGGCATGATTGGTCAGGTTGATCAGGGTAGGCTGATCGGTGTCGGCCCGGTAGTGGATGCGCAGCGCGTTTGCATTGTCGAAGGTGTAGTCCACGGTGATGTGCACCGTGCCGGGGAAGCCCTCCTCGCCGTCCGGGCTTGTCAGGGTCAGCCGCAGGGTGTCCGGCTCCAGGGGCTGGGCCTGCCACATGCGGTGATTGTAGCCCACGCTTCCGCCGTGCAGGCTGTTTTCCCCGTCATTTTTGGCCAGCGTATGGGTTTTGCCCTCCAGCTCAAAGCTGGCCCCGCCGATGCGGTTGCCGTAGCGGCCGATGAGGGCGCCCAGGTTGCCGTTGCCGGGAGCCTCAAAGGTGGCGATGTCCCGGTCGTAAGACAGGTTCACGTCGCCCAGACGGCCTTGCCGGTCCGGCACCAGAAGCCGGTTAATGGCTCCGCCAAAATCCATGATGGAAACGCTGGCGCCGCTGGCGTTGGTAATGGTGTATTCCGTAACCGCCTCGCCGGCGGCCGTGTGGCCAAAGGGTCTGGACGTAATGCTCATTTACAAAGGAGCCTCCTTGATTGTTTTTGCATGCCCGTACGGTTCTGCAAAGCATTGTAACCCTTTTTGCCGAGCGGGTCAAGCCGCCGGTGAAAACCGCGCAACCGCATTTACGGCATGCTTCAAAGAAGTTGAAGGCGCATGCGCCGCATTGACCAATGCGAATGGGCGAGTTTCATTTTTTCGAAGCTGCAACTTAGAAATTTCACTCCATCGTTTGATGCGCCGCCAAAATTCGGGCGGCTGCCGCCCTGGGTGAAAATCCGTCTTTTCGTATGGTTTTGGGGAAAAGAGCATACAATATCCCGCACTTGCCTTTGACATCGCAACCGAAGTGCGATACAATTTTTTCGACAGGTTTTTCGGAAAGGGGAGAACGGGGCATGACGGACAGCCTGCAAAGCGAGCTTCTTAGTGTTTTTCCTCAAAAGCAGGTGCTTGAAAACGCGCCCATGAGCCGCTATACCACCCTTCGCCTGGGTGGGCCGGCCCAGGTGCTGGTGGAGATTACCTCCCTGGAGCAGCTCAGCGCCGCCCTGCGCATCGCCCGCCAAAGGCAAACGCCGGTCACCGTACTGGGCAACGGCAGCAATCTGCTGGTGCTGGACGGCGGCATTGACGGCCTGGTTGTGCATATTGGCAGCCTGTTTGCCCACATCAGCGACCCGGTTTCCCTGCCGGATGGCCGCGTTGCCATCACGGCCCAGGCGGGCGCAAGCCTGCAAAAGCTGGCGGGCGCGGCGTTGACCCACGGCCTGACCGGCCTGGAATTTGCCGCCGGGATTCCCGGCACGGTGGGGGGCGCGGCGTATATGAACGCCGGGGCCTATGGCGGAGAAATGAAGGATGTGGTTTCCGGCGTAACCCTGATGAACGAAAAGGGCGAAGCCATGACGTTTACCAACGAAGAAATGGCTTTTGGCTACCGAAGCAGCCGGCTGAGCCAGCTGCCGCCGCCCTGCGCGGCAACTTCCGTAACGGTTTGCCTGACCCCAGGCGACCCGGACGCCATTCGCGCCACAATGCGGGACTTTGCCATGCGCCGCAAGGAAAAGCAGCCCCTTTCCCAGCCCAGCTGCGGCAGCACCTTCAAACGGCCGCAGGGACACTTTGCGGGCACGCTCATCGACCAGTGCGGGCTTAAAGGGGCGCGTATCGGAGGGGCCAGCGTGTCTACGCTGCACGCGGGCTTTCTGGTAAACGACCGGAACGGCACCGCCGCCGATTACCTGGCCCTGATTGCTCATGTGCAAAACGAAGTTTTGCGGCAAACCGGGGTGCGGCTGGAGCCGGAGGTGCGCGTCATCGGCAAGGAGAGTCCCGCAACAGCTCTGTGATTCATTCTACGAAAGAAGGAACCCTCAATGCACTTTTTGATTTTAACGGGCATGAGCGGCGCGGGCAAAACCGTGGCCATTCGGCACCTGGAGGATCTGGGCGCTCTTTGCGTGGACAACCTGCCCCCCATGATGCTGGTGCCCTTTATGGAGGCGTGCCAAAACGCCAGCCTGCATAACCCGATGGTGGCCATTGCGGCGGATGTGCGCAGCGGCGAGTTTTTCGACGCGAAGGCCGTTACCCGCATGATTGACGAGGCGCGGCTGGTGGGCTTCCAGATTGATACGCTGTTTATTGAAGCCTCGGACGAGGTATTGGTGAACCGCTACAAGGAAACCCGGCGGGATCACCCCCTGAGTGCCGAGGGCCTCACCCTGCAGGAGGCCATTCGCGAGGAACGCAACCGCCTGCAGCCCCTGCGGGAAACCGCCAACCACCTGATTGATACCACGGGCCTGCGGCCCAGAGCGTTTCAGCGGCTGCTGAGCGGCATTGTGCAGGGGGCGGACGCTCAGCCCTCCCTGCGGGTGGAAATTCTCAGCTTCGGCTTCAAACGGGGAATTCCCCGGGAAGGCGACTTGGTGTTCGACGTGCGCTTTTTGCCAAATCCCTTTTACATTCCCGAATTGGGCAGCCACACCGGATTGGACCAGGATGTGCGTGACTTTGTACTGGGCCACCCGGTAACCCAGGAATTTTTGAAAAAGTGCATGGACATGCTGGCCTTTTTGCTGCCCAATTACATCAACGAGGGCAAACACCGGCTGGTCATCGCCATCGGCTGCACCGGCGGCGCGCACCGCAGCGTGGCCATTGCCCAGTACGTCAGCGAGCAGCTTTCCGCCCTGGGCTACCGCACCACGGTAAACCACCGGGACGTGGCCCTGGAGCAGGCCCATTGGGAAAGCCGCAGCGACTACCAAAAGGGCGAACCGTAATGAAAAAACGCTCGTTTTTTACAGCGCTGGCTTTGTTGCTGGCGCTGTGCGCATTTCGCGCAAGCGCCCAGGTTTACTATGAGCAGCCCAGGGATAACTGGTATCAGTGCCCGCTTCTGCGTCTCACCGCCCTGAACACCGCCCAGAGCGACTGCCTGCTTTTGGAGTGCGGCGGAGAAAGCATGATGATTGACGGCGGCAGCGAGCCCTTTCGCGAATACCTGAAAAACGCGGTGGAGGCCAAGGGTATTACCCAATTCAAGTATTTGCTGAACACCCACTATCACGAGGATCATATTTCCGGCCTGTACTGGCTGATGCGCTATGGCTTTTCCGCCGGCGAATATCTGCACCCCTATACCGATTATGCCGAAAAAATCATTACCCGCCATGCCAATACCCTGGCCCAGGCCCGCCGCAACGGGATTCCCATCCGGCAGGTAAAAAGCGGAGACGAGCTGCTTTTGGGCGAAGCGGTGCTGACCCTGTACCGCAACGACGAAAGCGACACCACCAACGGCCGGTCCCTGGTAACCCGGGTGCAGTTTGGGGACGCGGTGCTGCTGCTGACGGCCGACATTATCGGCAAAACCCAGACCTGGCTTACGCAGAACCTGCCCGAGGGCGTGCTGAAGGCAGACATTGTGAAATCGCCCCACCACGGGGTAACGGCCATGACCGTGGGCTTTTTGAAAGCCGTAGACCCGGAGTGCATTTTGATGACCAATATTCGCTCCAAGGCCCACGCCTCCCTGGTGCAGGCCGAAAGCCGCGGGATTCCCGTGTTTCTGTCCGGCGAAGGCGATGTGGTGATGGAGACGGACGGCGACGATTGGTACGTGTATCAACAGGCGCGCTAGCGGGTGCGGCCTGTTGAAGAAAACTGCCTGCGAAAGCAGGGAAACAAACAGGCCCTCCGGGCGCGCTGCCGGATAGTCTCAGGAACGGAAGGCCTTTGCCGGCCGCTCCTCCCACCGGTTCGATGCGCAGAGAGCAGCGGCGTTTCATGTCCCATGGCAGATAAACGGGCCATGAGCCGCCTTTCGGTTGGGCTTGTTGCAGCTTCACTATGGCCGGCTGGCGTCCTCATGTCTCTGCCTTTTTCTTTTGTCCAACAGGGCTTGTAACCCTGTGCTCAGGAACGTAAAACATTTGTCATAGACTTGTAAAAATAGGGGCCTTCCGTTATAATAGCCGTGTATGGCTTTCAGCCGTTCTTGATTATGCTATGAAAAAGGGGCGTTCACATGCTCAATCCGCGTCAGGTCATCACCTCCCTCAAACAGAATATCGGAAAGGTCATCGTCGGCAAGGACGAGGTGATCGAGCTGCTGCTCATTGCGCTGATGTGCAAGGGCCATGTGCTCATTGAGGACGTGCCCGGCACCGGCAAGACCACCCTGGCCAGCGCCCTGGCCAAATCGCTGGATTGCAGCTTTAACCGCATCCAGTTTACGCCCGACGTGGTGCCCAGCGATGTAACGGGCTTTACCATGGTCAATTTCAAAACCGGTGAAATGGAGTTCCATCCCGGGGCCATCATGTGCCAGATTGCCCTGGCGGACGAAATCAACCGTACCTCTCCGAAAACCCAAAGCGCGCTGCTGGAGGTGATGGAGGAGTTCCAGGTGACGGTGGACGGCGTGACGCATCCCCTGCCCAAGCCCTTTATGGTGCTGGCTACCCAGAACCCCTCGGAGTTTGTGGGTACCTATCCCCTGCCCGAGGCCCAGATGGACCGTTTCTTTTTGCGAGTGTCCATGGGCTATCCCACCATGGAGGAGGAAATGGCTGTGCTGGAGCGCTTTTCCGGCACGGTAAAGCCTCAGGCCACACTGGCCCCCGTGTGCTCCGCCCGGGATATCATCGCCCTGCAGGATATGGTGGGTACGGTGTACTGCTCAAAGGAAGTGCGCCACTACATCGCCAATATCGCCGCCATGACCCGCACCCATCCCAGCTTGCAGCTGGGCGTTTCCACCCGCGGCGCAATCGCCCTGATTCGCGGTGCTCAGGCCTGCGCTTTGCTGAACGATCGCGACTACATTTTGCCGGAGGATGTGCAGCGCATGGTGCTGCCTGTGCTGGCCCACCGCATCACCCCCAACCCCGAGGCCAAAATGAAGGGCGTATCCGCCGAGCGCATCCTGATCGCCGTGGTGGAAAACGTGCCTGTGCCGCTGAGGCTGCAATAAGGGGCGCAGATTCGCAACGTATGCCTGGCAGCGATGCTTTCAGGCCGACCCAAAAGCTGACCTGCCGAAGGACGGTTTGCCGCCATCGCCCGGAAGCAGCGCTTCGCCGGTTCGCGGGGAAAGTGCCGCTGCATAAGGCTTAGGGGCTCCGCCCCTAAAACCCCGGCAAAAGGCAGCGCCTCCTGCGCCTCCACTTTTTCAGCAACCAGTGTTTTCGGCAGAGCCAAAAACTCCCCGCCTGCCTGGCAAAGCCAGGCGATACGATAACCGTCAGAGAGGCCGTAGCCCATCTGACAATTCCCAGAAAAGGGTTTTTCGACAGGCTGAAAGCTTGCCTGGCAGCGACGCTTTTCTCTGCCGCCGGCCGATGCCGCTGTCCTTGCTGAAAAACTCCCAAAAGGGCTTTTCGAACCCGGAGCGCGTGTCAGCCTTGCCTGCGCCGGGCCGCAGGGCCGCTCCAAAGGTGCTTGCTTTAGATCTTACCGGCTTCGCATGCCGCGCACTTTTCACACCCCGCAGAAAGGAGGAAACCGCCGATGAAACGCGCCAACGTAACCCTGGGCATTTGCTTTAGCTTTTTCCTTCTTTGCGCCCTGTCCATGGGCAACCGCACCTATCTGCTGATTGCCACCATCATTTTCGTGGCCTGGGTGTTTTCCTTCCTCAGCGTGCGGCTGGCGGAAAAAACCATTCGGGTCACCAGCGGCCTCAGCGGCCAAAAGGTGAACCGGGGCGATGTGGTAAGCATGGAGATTGCCGTCAGCCACAAGGGCCTTTTGCCCATCGCGCCTGTGGCGCTGCATATGCGGGCCACCAGCAACACCCCGGCGGGCACCATTCACCTGACCCAGCTGGGCAAACGCCGCCAGCGGGTGGTGCACAAGTTTGCCGCCGACCACGTGGGAGCCATGTTTCCCGGCATGGAAAGCTACACCGTAAGCGATGTTTTCGGCTTTTTCAAACGGGAGCATCAGCCGGATACCGCCGGTCAGGAGCTGCTGGTGCTGCCGGTTCCCTTTGATGTGGAGCCCCTGACCTTTGCCGCCGGCGACATGGGCGTGGAAACCATGAAGCGCGCCATGGAGGATCCCTCCAGCCCGGCGGATATACGCGCCTATCAGCAGGGCGACCCGTTAAAGCGCATCCACTGGAAAATGAGCGCCCGCAAGCGGGAAATCATGGTGCGTCAGTTTGAGGAGCCCGCTTTGCCCGATGCGCTGGTGCTGCTGGACACCTCGCCCCCGCTGCTTACCGAGGGCTTACCGGAGGAAAAACGGCCTTTTTTGTGCGATGCGCTGCTGGAAACCGCCGCCAGCGTGGTTGCCTGCCAGATCCGCCAGGACAACCCGGTACGCATGCCCCTGGTGGGCGACCGGCCCATGGAGTATTCCAGCCGCATGGGGCTGCCCGTGCTGCTGGAAGAACTGGCCCGCTGCACCTTTAACGAAACGGAGCGTTTCGAGCGCGTGGTCATGATGCAGCTGGCCGAGCTGCGCAAAACCGGCGCGGTGGTCATTATGACCACCCGGCTCAGCTCCGCGCTGTGCGACCTGATTGTGCGCATGAAACGCATGGGTCCCAATGTGCGGCTGTATCTGATTACCTTTGTGGCCGACGACCCGGCCATGGCCCCGCTGGTGGGAAAATTGCAGCAGGCGTCGGTGGAAGTGAACTACGTGACTCCCTCCGGCGGTTGAAAACCCCATTCATGTATAAACCGGGGAAAGGAGGCTTACCGCGGGTATGAAAAAACTTCCCTTTCTGACCAACGAACGGCTTTCGCGCCTGATGGTAAGCGCCCTTTTGTGCCTGGGTCTGCTAACGCCGCTGATGCTCGCCTTTGGCGCGCAAAGTCAGCTGGCGCTGGCCATTGTGGCAAGCATGGTCCTGCTGGCGCTGTTTATGGTGCTGGGGTCCATGAAGCGGGGCCGGCTCTGGCTGGCTCTACTGGCGGGCGCGGTAGCGCTCTGTCAACTGTTTCTGCCCGATATGGGGCTGTTTGGCATGGCCTTTGAGGCTTTGAAAGCCATTTCGCTGTTCTTTAGCAGCGTGCCGGCCGCCGCGCCGCTGTTCGCTACGGAAATCGCCGTTACGCTGGCTGTGGCGCTGGCTGTGGTGTGCTACGCCTTTACCAGCCGCACCGTGGGCTTTCTGCCCGCTACCATTCTGGTGGTGCTGACGCTGTTTGGCATGTGGAGCCTGGGCAAGGCGGAATACCTGTGGGCCAGCCTGCCTTCGCTGGTGGCCCTGCTGTTGCTGATCAGCCAAACGTCTCATGAAAAAACCAATCTGTTTCAGGTGCTGCCCATGGCGGTGGCGGTGTGCGTGTTGTCCATGCTGATTTTGCCCAGAGGACAAACCGTCATCGAGCCCTTATATGAAAGGGCCATGGACCTGAAGCAAACCATTTCCGACTACCTGTTTTTTACCGAGCCGCGCAATGTGTTCACCCTGGGAACCTACGGCTATTATCCCATGGGCTCCGGCAAGCTGGGCGGCGAGGCCGAGCCCTCCGACGCACCGGTAATGACCGTTAAAACCAGCGGCCGCACGCTGCTGCGCGCCGTGTCCAAGGATGAATACACCGGCCGCAGCTGGCGCGATACCTCCAGCGGCAAGCGCTACCTGTATGTGAACCCCCGCTGGGCCCGCCTGCGCAATCAGGTGTTTTTGGAGGATCTGCCCCCCGCCGGAGTGAGGGGCGCCAGCACCCTGCTGGACAGCCAGGCCATCAGCGTGCAGATGCAGAATACTGCCACCTCCACCGTATTTGCTCCGGCGTTTTTGCGCTCCTTCAGCGCGCAAAGCGACATGGTAGCCTATTTCAACGACGCCAGCGAGCTGTTCATCACCCGCGATTTGGTGCGCGACGACCGCTACACCGTGTTCGCCCCCATTCTGGAGGGCGGCGACAGCGCTTTGGGCGCGCTGATCGACGCTGCGCCCAAGGGCGAGGACAGCCAGTACGCCTCCATTGTGCAAACCTACACGCAGCTGCCCGGCCATATGGAGGAAAAGGTGTTTCAGGATGTGCAGGCCATGGTGAGCGGGGCCTCCACGCCCTATGAAAAAGCCTGCGCCATCATGCGGCATTTGCAGCGTTATTACCGCTACACCCTGCAGCCGGATACCCCGCCTGAAAATCAGGACTTTGTCACCTATTTCCTGTATGTGGGCAAGGAAGGATACTGCACCTATTTTGCCAGCGCCATGACGGTGCTGTGCCGCATGGCGGGCCTGCCGGCTCGCTATGTGGAGGGCTTTGTGGCGCAGCCCGGCGGCGACGGCTTCGCCTATGTAACGGGCAAGAGCGCCCATGCCTGGACGGAAGTGTATTTTGAAAACTTCGGCTGGGTTCCCTTTGACGCGACGCCCAGCCAGCAAAACCGCGACAACGACGCTCCGCCGCAAAGCGACCCGGAGCCTACGCCCACGCCTACGCCCACGCCGCCCCCCCAGGAGGAGGACGTGCCCACCCCCAGCCCCAATCCAGATTCGCCTCAGGACGATGAGCCGGAACCGGACGATACTCCCGACAGCAACAACGATTCTTTTCCCTGGTGGTGGCTGCTGCTGGCGCTTGCAGCTCTGGCGGCGGTGATTGCGCGCATCTGCCTGCATCTGCCGGACGCGACAGCCAAAAAGAAAGACACCGATAAGGACCGCCTGTTTGTGTACGGCGGCGCCTGCGCCACCCTGATGCGGCTGAACGGCCGAAAGCCCGGTCCCGGAGAAACGCCCATGCTGTTTGCCCGTCGCATGGACCGGCAGAAGGCTTTCCCCACGCCGGTAGCTCCGCTGTGGCGTATGATGACCCTGTGCGGCTACGGCGGCATGGAAATTACGTCCAGGGAAGTGGACAAGGCCCGCAGCACCTTCCGCGCCTTTTACAAGGGCCAAGGCCCATGGCGCAAGCTGCGCTTCCTGCTTAGCGCCGGCTTTGGCAAAAACTGCTATAACGCCTTGGATACGCAGGTGCAGCATGAGGAGCCGAAAACCTACCGGGTGACGTTCAACATCAAGCCCCCGGAAAAGGACTCCAAGGGCCGCAGAAAGGGAAAGGCAAAGACCCCCAAGCCGTCGCGCCCCGTTCCCTCTGAGCCGCCTGCGCCGACCCTTCCGCCCGAGCCGCCGGCGGATGCTGCTCCGGAAAGCCCGGCAGAACCGCCCCCTGAGCTTCCCGGCGAACGGCCTGCCGCTGACGCGCCCCGCCCTGTGCGCCGGCGCTCCAGACGGCCCTAAGCCAAAAGAAAAAGGAACCGTGAACGAGGCGCGGTTCCTTTTCTGCGAATGAGGGCGAAAGCGCGACCCCATCGCCCCGCGGGTTGGCCGTCTTTCTCCCGCTCCCGAAGACGGGCCGGTTTTCATTGGCTGTGATTCCATTTTGCAAAAATGAGGTGACCTTTATGAACCAGCGCGAGCTGTCTGAAATCCGCCGCCGGTTAAACCCGGAAAAGCGCAATCCTACCATTTTGCACGGCTGCTATGTCAGCGACGAGGGCCAGGTTATTTCCACCTTTACCCGCTCCTTTGGCAACATGCCGCAGGAAGAAAACGAAAAATACATGTCCCTGTTCAAGCGCAGCCTGTCCGGGGCTTTTGGGCAAAACCTGCACCATGTGGAGCTGACGGGCGAGGACGGCGAGGTTTCCTCCCAGCAGGCGCTGCTGCTGGCTTTGTGCGAAAGCGGGCTGCAGGATCAGGAGGCCGTCAGCGCCTTTTTTGAGCGTGCCATTGTCCATGTGCGCGCCGTGCATGAGGATCAGGCCCAGTCGGTGGAAAAGCAGCAGGCGGCCAGCAACTATCTCATTTTGCTCACCCACGACGGGTACGACGTGCCCATGCGCAACAGCAATGATGAAATGGACCGGGAGCAATCCGTCAATGTGTTTCATTATGTGCTGTGCGCCCTGTGCCCGGTAAAGCAGTCCAAGCCCGCGCTGCGGTATGAAAACGCTGACAACGACTTCCACAGCCGCGCGTCGGACTGGGTGGTGGCCGCGCCGGAGCTGGGTTTCCTGTACCCGACCTTTGAAGAGGGCGGGGCGAATATTCACCGGGCGCTGTACTACACCCACGACGCAGCCGATCCTCACGCCGCCTTTATGGACAGCGTTTTTGGAGCCGGGCTTGGCATGACCGCGCCCCAGCAGAAGGAAACGCTTCACGCCATTTTGGAAGAAACGCTGGAAAGCGAATGTGATATGAACGTGATGCAGGCCATGCACGAGGCGGTCACCGCCATGATCGAGGAGCAAAAGGCCGATAAAAAAGCCGAGCCGCTGGCCTTCACGCCCTTCGATATGAAAAACGTGCTGGCGGATTGCGGCGTGTCTCCCGCGAAAAGCGAGGCGTTTGCCCAGGCATGTGCCGATACCTTTGGCGCGCAGACGGAGATTCCCGCTATTAACATGGTTACCCCCAAGCAGTTCCATGTGGACACCCCCAGCGTGTCCATACGGGTGGACCCGGAGCACCGCGATTTGATTGAAACCCGCATCATCGACGGCAAGCCCTACATTTTGGTGCTGGCCGACGGCGATGTGGAGGTAAACGGCGTGAAAACCCGCGTTCGGGCGGAATAAGCAGCAAAGCCAAAGACTCCCGGTCACAATGTGCCGGGAGCCTTTGGCCGTCAAAAAAGCTCGCCTGACGGCGATCTTTTCTGCCGAGAAGCGCTCTTTGCCTGCTTGCCTGCGGCTCACCGGGCGGCAAAGAGCGCATGGCTCAGGTTGCTGAAAAAGTGGAGGTGCAGGAGGCACTGCCTCCTGCCGGGTTTTTAGGGGCGGAGCCCCTAAGCCTTATGCCGCAGCACTTTCCCCGCGAACCAGCGA
>CAKTUS010000052.1 GCA_934621485.1 uncultured Clostridia bacterium | reverse complement strand
ATGGCAGACACGAAAGTGCTACCATGATTTTATGCGATTATTTCACCAACGAACGCCCTGTTCGTAAGCTGAACGGAAAACCACCGGTCCTCTTTAGAACAGAATCGGTGGCTTAACATATTTTGTGTCTACTAACGATTGACCACTTCACGCTGAAAAAGCGGCCGCGATTTTCCTTATGTTAGGGGCATTTCAAACCAGAAAACGCTTCCGTGACCAAGCTCGCTTTCCACACCGTAACGCAAATGATGGTTTTCCAAGATTTCCTTCACAATGTTTAAGCCCAGGCCGCTGCCGACGGCGGCCCGCTTGTGGGGCTTGCTTCCACGGAAGTAACGGTCCCAGATGAAGGGCAGTTCTTCCTTTGCAAGGCCTTCGCCGCTGTCCCGAACAGCAATGCGTACCTGACCATTCGCCACGTTTTGTTCCACTCGCACCGTGCGGTCCGCACCGGTATAGGTGATGGCATTGTTCAGCAGATTGCAAATCACCTGCTGCATCTTTACCGGGTCGGCCGTTACAAAAACCTCCTCTGACGGTTCAAACACAATGTGGTATCCATCCTGTTCCATCAGCTTGCCGTAGCGGGCGATGGTTTGGCGAATATCCTGGGTAAGATTGTACCGCGTTGCCTGTATATCGGTTTGTTGACGCGCCTTGTTCAGGTCCAGCACCGCGTTTACCAGGGTGCTCAGGCGTTGCGTTTCATCGATAATCACCTGCATATTCTCCGAAGAATTCTCGCCGGGCAAATCGCGCATGGCCTCTGCGTAACCCTCGATAAGCGTGAGCGGCGTGCGCAAATCGTGACTGATGTTGGCAATCAACTCCTGCTGCATCTTTTCCACCCGGTGCAATTCCTTCGCCGCCTGGCTCAACTGACAATTCAGCTGTTCCACCTCTCGATAACCGGCCCGCTTGACGGGCGTGTATCGGCCGCGGCTTAGTTCCCGAGCCGCCTGAGTAGTTTCCACCAGCGGCTGCGTTATACGCCGCGACAGAACCAGCGACAACGCGAACGACAAAAGAATCATCATCGCGGAAATAAAGTACAGTTCGTTCCGAATGGTTTGCACCGTAGAGGTAACCGGCGTAATGAGCGCGTTCAAAAACACATAGCACGTTTCGCCATCCGGCGTTTGCGCACTGCGAATCAGAATCATGCTTTGCGCGTCGCCATCGTCGCTGGGAGGAACCGGGCCCGAAAACTTGCGGGCGTCGTAATCCCGGTTGCGAAAGCCGCCAAGGGGAATGGTCAGCAGCGCCGTCTCCTTCGCGCTGTTTTCCATCTCTCCCGCAATACGCCGCATATCGCCACGGTTCATGTGGTGAATCACGCAGCCATGCCCGCTTTCCGCCCGCAGCTTTTCATGAAAATCCTCATCCACAATGGTAACACAGATATCGCTTTGCTCCGCAATACGGTCCACAAGCAGGTTCAGATTTTCATTGCCGATGTTATCCGCAATGCTTTGACTGGAAGCCCTCAAAGCATCCCGCTTTTGCATTTTGTAAAAATCATCCAGAAGAACGATTTCAAACAACCACAGTATCAGCAGCAGCATCGCCGCAAACAACAGCAAATGCACAAAAATCCCTTGCCGAATTCCTGGCTTTTGCCGAAAAAAACGCCTTTGCTTCACAGCCGCCGCGGTTTCGCATAAGTTATCCCCTGGCTTTTTCAAAGCGATATCCTACCCCTCTGAGCGTGGTAATGTAGCTGGCATATTCGCCCAGCTGTTTCCGCAGCAGCTTGATATGGGTATCCAAAGTGCGGTCGTCCCCAAAAAAGTCATAGCCCCATACTTCGCTGATGAGGCGATCACGGCTCAGGGCAATGCCTCTGTTGCGCACCATGAAAAACAGCAGTTCATATTCCTTTGGCGACAGCTCCAACGTTTCGCCGTCAATGGTTACCTGCCTGGCGGTAAAATCCACCACCATTTTTTCGATGGTAATACATTCGTGATCGTTTTCCTGCCTGGGCGCAGCCGCAGCGGCACGGCGCAGCACAGCTGCCACGCGCATCATGAGTTCATGCGGCGAAAAGGGTTTCACCACATAGTCGTCCACACCTATTTCAAAGCTCAGGATTTTGTCGTATTCCTCGCCCCGGGCGGAAAGAAAGATCATGGGAACCTGGCTGGTTTTGCGAATTTCCTTGGCGGCGGCAAAGCCGTCCAGCTCCGGCATCATGATATCCATGATAATCAGATCGTAGGCTGTGGCGCGAGCCATTTGCACAGCCTGCATGCCATCCACGGCCTCCGATACTTCATAGCCCTCAAAGCTGGCATATTTTGCAAGCAATTGCCGGATTCGTTCTTCATCATCCACAATCAGCAGACGCACTGTCTCCACCATCCTTGTTTTCGTCCTCTATTTTCAGCGAAAGGTTCAGGCTTTCCCCCGGTGAGCGCTCCAGCTGAAGCGTTACCTCACCGGCAGGCAAGTCGCTCCATTCCGAGGCGCTTTGCACCGCAATACCGTTTATGCTTACCAGCCGGTCGCCCGGACGAACGCCGGCGTGATACGCCATGCTTTTTTCATCCACCGTTAGCACATAAACGCCCAGCGTGTCCACATGATAGAACGTGGCCGCGTCCTGGTCGGCAATATCAATCAGCAACATTCCCCACGTATCGCTCGGGAAAGCGGCTGGCTGATGAACGTCGAAATAGAAACCGGCCGCCGTACATAGCAGCAATGCCATGCTTAGCAACAGCCCCATACAGAACGCCTTTTTGCGTTTCATGTTCTGGCCGCCTCCTTTCCCATCCCCATCCTAGCAAAGACAGGTGAACGACAGATGAAGAAAGGCTGAAGGCTGCCAGAAAAGCTTATTTCTCTTCCTCAAAGGGCAGGGAAATGTGATTATTCTCGTTTTCCCACAGCTTGTCCAGCCGATAGAATTCCCGCTCCTCGGTATGGAAAATGTGGACCAGCACATCGCCATAGTCCAGCACCGCCCATCGGCCCTCCTGCTGTCCCTCCCGGCGCACCGGGTTCAAGCCGTACTCCTGCGCCATGCGGTCTTCCAATTCCTCAGCCAGACTGCGCACCTGCAGCGCATTGCGGCCGCTGGCAATGAGCATGCAGTCGGTAATCACCGTCATGCCCCGTACATCCAGCGCCACAATCTGCTGAGCCTTTTTGTCGTAAAGAATCTGCGCCATTTTTTGAACCATTTCATTCATTTGGATTTTCTCCTCTCTCTTTGTTCCGCCCGCTTTTGTCCAGGCGCTTCAGCCATTCCGCGGCCTGCTGTGTAACCGGATGAGGCTGACCGCCCTGCGACCGCACATAAGCCATGCTGGATTCCATCAGCTGTCTGGCCGCTGCGGCCAGGTTGGTGTCAGCCAGGGCACGGGCCTGATCCAGCGCCGGATATGCGCATCTGGAGGGCTCGATTTTGTCCGCCAGGTATACAATCAGGTCCAAAGGAAGCATGCCCACCTTTCCCGTGGTGTGGCAGCGAATGGCGGACAGAATGTTGGGGTCGGTTACCCCATATTCCTCCTGGGCCAGTACCGCGCCTGCCGGTCCATGAAGCAAATTGCCGCTTTGCAGGGTTTCCCGGTCCAGCAGCAGCCGTTGCTGCCGCACAAGGCGCTGCATTTCGCCAAGAGGCAGGCATTTGGCAGAATCATGCAGCAGCCCGGCCAGCTCCGCCTTTTGCGGGTCCACGCCGTGAAGCAGAGCCAGCTGCCGCGCCGTGTCCGCCACCAGCAGGGAGTGGAACAGTCGTTTGTCCGAAAGGGCCTGCTTCAGACGGGTGTAAGTTTCCCGGCCGTTGAGAATCAACGGCTGGCAGCCGTACAGCCCCATAACCCGAATATACTCCCTCACCTGAGGGGCAAGCTCTTCCGCTTTTTCCCCCGCCGCCACCTTTTGCCGCGCCACCGTGGCGGAAACCTGGCTGGGCGGCAGGGATAGGAAAGAAAAGCGGCCTCCCCTTTGGCAAAGCTCCTGAACGACCGGCAGCTTTTCAATGTCCTCCGATGTGCGGCAGCACACCAGAAAGCGGCACATGGAGAACACCTTGTCCGGTTTGCGCCAATTTGGCAAATTCATCAGCGTATCTTCGCCGATGATGTAGTTTAGCTCCGCGTCCGGCATTTGCTTTTGCATGGTGCTAAGCGTATCCACCGTGTAAATAACCCCCGTGCGTTCCACTTCCATGCGCGAAGCGACGCAGCCCGGCCTGCCAAAAACCGCCAGGCGCGTCATCTCGAAGCGCTCCTCCGCTCCGGCCAGGCCCTCGCGCTTGTGCGGCGGGTTGCCCGTCGGCAAAAAGATCAACCGGTCCAGCCCATACTCTTCCTTAGCCGCCAAAGCCATTTCCACATGGCGCTCATGAATGGGGTTGAAACTCCCACCCATGATCCCTATCCGTTCCTTCGGCACCCATGTGCCTCCTTTCCCTACTGCTTGCCATTACCGAATCAGAATACTAAAAATTCCTAAAAAGGGGAAGAATTTTCGTTTATGAGGAGGGAATCCCTTCCAACCATGAGGAGGTTCTATGCAGAAGTATCGCCCCAAAACGCCGCTTTCCAGCTTTTCCGATCACCTGCTGCGCGCCCTGTTTCCCTGGGCCGTTGGGCTGGCGTGGTTTGTATGGCTGTGGGGCGTAAGCCTGCCGGCCCTGACCGCAGGCACCGCCTTGGGCGTAATGCTTTGGCTATGCGCACGTCTGCTTGGAAAAAAGCGGGTAGCGCGCCGCGAATGGCAGATGCGCCAAGTCATTGGCGGCGAACTGGCTCTGGAAAAGCTGCTGCTGTTGCCGCCCAGACATGCGGCGTTTCAAGCGGCCCTATGGATTGGTCCGGAGGCGCCCGTTGTGATGCAAAAGGCGCTGGACTGGCAAGTAACCGGCCAGCTGGATGGAAAACCCGCGCTGGTGCGCCTGATTGCCCAGCACGAAAGCCAGCCCGTCACCGTGCAGCAAATCATCGAGTGTCTCCGAGAGGCACGGCAGGCGGCGGCAGACATCTGCGTTTTGTGCTGCACCGCGCCTTTGTGCCGGGATGCCGCAGCCTATGTGGAAACCTGCGACATGCCTTTGCGGCTTTTTGACCGGGAAGCAATGATTCGTTTCGCCGGGCTGGCAAGCCCGGCTACGGACGAGGACCTCCGCCGCATCGGCCGCCGAAAACGCAAGCGCCGCACAATAGCGGAATGGGCTGACGCCATGCTGAGTCCGGGACGTGCCCGGCGCTATTTCTGGTACGGCGTGGGCCTTGGCGTCTTGGCGCTGCTGACCCGCCTGCCCTATTACCCCATTCCGGCGGGAGTATGCTTTGCGCTTTACGCCTCCTGCCGCCTGCGGCAGCTGGAAAAACGCCGTCGCGCTTAAGACGGCTCCCCGGCGCAGGCGTTGGCCAGGCTAATCCACTGCTCCACGGAAAGCGCTTCCCCCCGCACAGTTGGCGAAAGGCCGCATGCTTCCAGAGCGTTTCGCAGCTTTTGTCCATCCACCACTCCTTTTAAGGCGTTGGTCAGGGTTTTGCGCCGCAGGGAAAAGCCCGCCTTTACCAGGCGCATCAGCAGCTTTTCATCCTGTACCGGAAGGGGCGGCTCTGAGCGCATATCCATACGCACAAAGGCGCTGTCCACCTTCGGCGGGGGCGTGAAGCGCTCCGCAGGCACAACGGCCACCAGAGACGGCTGCGACAAATACTGACAACGCACGCTGGTAACGCCGTAAGCGGCGGTGGAGGGGGCGGCCATCAGCTTGTCCGCCACTTCCTTTTGAACCATCACGGAAATCTGCCGGATGGGCAAGCCGCTATCCCAAAGACATTCCAGAATGGGGGTGGTGATATTGTAGGGAATATTGGCGATAACCAGAAACCCATCACCCAGCGGCGCACATACCTCTGAAAGATGGATTTTGCGCACATCCCCCTCCACAATGGTCAGGTTGTCGAACGGCTCGGTATTCACACGCAAAAAGGGCAGAATATCATGGTCCACCTCTACCGCTACCACGTTTTTGGCTGCCCGGCACAGACAGCGGGTCAACGTGCCCGCCCCGGGGCCAATCTCCAAAACACCGTCCGCTTGGGTGACGCCGGTGGCCTGAACCAGGGAGGTAAGCAACTCCTCGTCATAGAGGAAATGCTGACCCAAATCATGCTTATAGCGGATACCCTCCGCCTCTCGCCGGCGAGCCTGCGCATAGGACTTTTTCACGGCTTTTCTCCTTCTTCAATCTGCACGTTTTCACGCCCGAAGGTTTCCACAAGGCTAGCCTGGTTTTCCTCCCGCAGGGCGTTCATACGCTTATCTCCCGCGCTTTGCTCCAAAACCGCTTCAAACCGCAGCGGTTTTCCCGCCACCTGGCTCAGCACCTGGGAAACACGTTCCCGTCTGGGCTGCTGATTGAGCCGCACAAATGAAAACTCCTTCTTTTCCAGCGGAATGAGCACGCGGAAAACGCCGTCCTTTTCGCCGATAAAGCGCTCGCGTTTCAGCAGGCCCAGCAGCGGCGGATCGGTTTTGGCCAGCGCGTCCAGGGTCTGGTTCCAGATATCCTTTTCCTGGGTGGGCACGATGGCTTGAGGCGCAGGTTTGGGCGAATCAGCCCTCGCGGCAGGCTTTACGCTTTCGGCTGCCGCCGGGGCGGCTGCCATCCGCTTTCCGCCGGCCGCATCCTGCTCCATCTTGCGAAGCCGGGCCTCCAACTCGCCGATTCGCTCCAGCAACGCCGCCTGATCCTGCCCCCTGTTTTCCTCGCAAGCATGCAAAACGGCGCTTTCCAGACCGATGCGGGGCGTGGAAGCAAAGCGCAGCTCGCCTTCAGCCCGCACAAACAAATCCAGCAGACGCAGAAGCCTTTCCTGCGAAAAGCCCTCCGCCTGCTTGCGGTATTGGCTTTCCATTTCCGGGGTTACATCCAAAATGGAAGCAGCGTCGGTTTTTACCGCTCTTACGGTTAAAAGAGCCCGGCAATGAGCGCTCAAGTCCTTCAAAAACACCTGCGGTTCCCGACCGGAGCGCATCAGTTCGTCCACCTTTTGCATAACGCCGCTTTCATCGCCTGCGCAAATCCGGTCAAAAAAGTCAAACAGAAAGTCCTTATCGCTCACACCCAGCATTTCTCGGGTTTGTGCAGCCGTAATCCTGCCGTCTTCCGCCCCGGCCACACACATATCCAAAATGCTGAAAGCGTCGCGCATGGCGCCTTCCGCCGACCGGGCCACCAGCTGCAAGGCTTCCTCCTCGGCTGTCAGTCCCATATCAGTTAGGGCTTCCTGCATGCGTCCTACCATCAGGCTGGTGGGAATCCGCCCGAAATCATAACGCTGCACCCGGGACAGAATGGTGGCCGGCAGCTTTTGAGGCTCGGTAGTGGCCAGAATAAACACCACGTGGCTGGGCGGCTCCTCCAACGTTTTGAGCAGTGCGTTAAAGGCCGCGGTGGACAGCATGTGCACCTCGTCGATGATATATACCTTGTACTTGCCGATCTGAGCCGGATAACGCACCTGCTCCAGCAGTTCGCGAATGTTATCCACGCTGTTGTTGCTGGCGGCGTCCAGTTCCAGCACATCCATGGTGCTTTCGTTCAGGATGGCCCGGCAGGATTCGCAGTGTCCGCACGGGTCGCCGTTTTGCGGGTGCAGGCAGTTAATGGCCCGGCTCATCAGCTTGGCCATGGTGGTTTTGCCCGTGCCGCGGCAGCCGCAAAAAAGATAGGCGTGAGCCACGCGGCCCGCTTCAATCTGCCGGCGAAGGGTTTTCACCGTGGCGGTCTGGCCCAGCACCTGCTCAAAGGTTTGGGGCCGCCATTTGCGGTAAAGAGCCTGATAAGCCATAGCGCACCTTCCCTCAGCGTGCCTTCGCACGCAAAATTCCAGTCTCTATCATAGCCTTTTTGCCGCGCAAGGTCAAGAAAAAAGCAGGACTTCCCCCTGCGGGCACAGTATATAGTGTAATGGAACATTTCATAAAAAACCGTCCGTTTTGAGGAAAGGATGCAAGCCCATGACGATTCGCCAGCGCCAGGAACAGGAAGAAAAGGAGAGGCTGTCGCCTTATGCCGCCCTTTCGGCAAACAGCCGCGGCCGGCAAAAGCCCCTTAGTCCCTGCGATATGCGCACCTGTTACCAGCGCGACCGGGATCGCATCATTCACTGCAAGAGTTTCCGCCGGCTCAAGTTCAAAACCCAGGTGTTTCTTTCCCCTGCAGGGGATCATTACCGCACCCGCCTGACGCACACCCTGGAGGTGTCGCAGGTGGCCCGCACGCTGGCGCGCTGTCTGCGGCTGAATGAAGACCTAACAGAGGCCATTGCGCTGGGGCACGACCTGGGACATACTCCCTTTGGGCACATCGGAGAAAGCACGCTGAACAAGCTGATGCCCGGCGGTTTTCAGCACAACGCGCAAAGCCGTCGGGTGGCCGAACGGCTGGAAAACGACGGCAAGGGCCTGAACCTGTGCCTGGAAACCCTGGATGGGATTCGCAACCACTCCGGCGAGCAGGAGCCCGCCACGCTGGAAGGCTGGTGCGTGCGCCGGGCCGATCGTATCGCCTACATCAACCATGATATCGACGACGCCATTCGCGGCGGCGTGCTTCGCCCCTTCGAGCTTCCCAAGCGCTGCCTGAGCGTGCTGGGGCAGACCCATGGGGAGCGTATCGACACCATGATTCGCGATATCGTGACCACCTCGATGGACAAGCCCTTTGTGGCCATGTCCGAGGAGGTAGCCCAAGCCAGCGACGAGCTGCGCGAGTTTCTCTTTGCCTACGTGTACCACGATGAGTGGCGCAAAAAGGAAGAGGAGCGCTGCGACTATATTCTGTCCGCTTTGTTTGCGCATTACCTGGCGCATCCGGAGCAGCTGCCGGCAGAGTATTTGGAAATTGTGTACACAGAGGGGCCCGAGCGGGCTGCCTGCGATTTTGTTGCCTGCATGACCGACCGTTATGCCATCGATGCGTTCAGCGAGCTTTTCATTCCCGGCGCTTTTGCCAAAAAATAAGGATACAGGCAGGAGTTTGTCGGAAATTGTTGAACATTTTGCAGGAAACAGTCTCGCCGTGGCGAATGTTTAGGAATGGGTGAAGGAATGAATGGCCGGAAGGTATCCCCCGCAATGGCTGGATGAGCTGCGCGCCCGGGCCGACATTGTAAAGGTTGTCGGCTCCTATGTGACGCTGAAGAAGAACGGGCATAGATATGTTGGTCTGTGCCCGTTTCACAACGAAACTGCCCCCTCCTTTTCGGTGGACGAGCAAAAGCAGGTGTATCATTGCTTCGGCTGCAAGGCCGGAGGCAGCGTGATTCAGTTCATCATGGATATCGAACGTCTTTCCTTTCAGGAGGCCGTGGCCTTTCTGGCAGATCAGCTGCACATGCCCCTGCCGGAAATGCAAAACGACCCGGGCTACGAAAAGCGCCGCACCCTGAAGGAACGCATTTATCTGGCCAACAAGGCTGCCGCGCGTATCTACCACCAGCTGCTCTGGGAGCCTGAGGGCGCGCACATTCTTGCTTACCTGCAACAGCGCGGGCTGAGCGACGGCGTCATTCGCCGATTCGGTATCGGGGCCACGCCGCCGTCAGGTCAAGTGGGAAAACGCCTGCTTTCCGAGGGCTTTACCGAGGACGAGCTGGTGCAGGCCGGCATCCTGCTTAAGCGGGACGGACGGGCGTTTGATATGTTCCGCAACCGTGCCATCTTCCCCATTATCGACGCCTATGGCAACGTGCTCGGCTTTGGCGGGCGTGCCATGGGCGATGCAATGCCCAAGTATCTCAACACCGGCGACACCCCGGCCTTTAACAAGCGGTATACCGTTTTTGCAGCCAATTTGCTGCGCAAAGCCAAGGGTCTTACGCGGGTCATTCTGGTGGAAGGATATATGGACGTGATTGCGCTCTCGCAGTTTGGCGTGGAGGGCGTGGCCGCCACGCTGGGCACGGCGCTTACGCCGGATCAGGCGCGCCTGCTGCACCGCTTTGCGCCCGAGGTATACATCGCTTACGACGGCGACCGGGCGGGCCAAAAGGCCATTTTGCGGGGGCTGGAGGTGCTGGAGGGCGAAAACGTGCCTGTGCGGGTGCTGGATTTTCCCGGCGGGCTGGACCCGGACGAGTTTATCCGGCAGGAGGGGTTGGATGCCTTTCACCAGCTGAAGCCCATTTCCGGCGCGCAGTACCGTATGCTGCGTGAAAAGGAAAAGCATGACATGAGCACCGAGGAAGGCCGTACCGAATACGCCAAAGCCTGCGCCCTGTTCCTTCGCAACGTGAAGGAGCCGGTGGAGCTGGAAAACCACTTGAAGCGTTTATCTCTGGAAACCGGCTTTAGCCGGGAAGTGCTTCTGGCCCAGGTGGGGCAAGCGCCTCTGCCGGCCAGGGCCGCCCCCGTAAAGCGCGAAAGCGTATCGCGCCAGGCCAGGGCTTTGGCGCAAACCGACAGGGCCGCTCAGGTATTGCTGGCGCTGCTGGCTACGGGCCGGTTGCCAAAAAGCAGTATCTCGCCGGAGGAATTTGAAGACGGGCTGTTTCGTTCCTTCTGTGAAGCATTGTGCAGCGGCGAAAGCGTGGCGGAGTTTCTGGAACGCCAGCCGGACGAACAAAGCCGGGCTGCTGTCAGCGACATTTTGGAGAGCATCACCGACGAGGAAGATGATACGCTCATGAAAATGGCGCAGGAGGCCCTGAAAACGCTGCATCAGCATCATCTGCAACGGCAGATGGACCATTCCGCCAAAACCCTCAGCCTGGAGGAGGCCTACGCCCTTTCCAAGCAGCTGCCCACTTACCACAATTCCTCTGCGCGCACGATAAAGGAGTGAGAAAGTTGAGTCAGAATCAGTCGCCCGAGGCGATCAAAGTAAAACTCAACGAACTATACGAAGACGCCAAAAGCAAGGGCACCATCACCAAAGATGACATTGCCAACCAGGTCATGGAGCTGGAGATTGACGCCGATCAAATGAACAAGATCTACGAAACGCTCGACAGCATGGGCGTAGACGTGGTCAACGAATTTGATCCTGTGCTTCCCGACGAGCTGATTGAGCCGGAGCAGATTGACCTGAGCGTGCCGGAGGGCATCAGCATCGACGACCCTGTGCGCATGTACCTGAAGGAAATCGGCAAGGTTCCCCTGCTCAGCGCGGAGGAAGAAATCGAAATTGCCAAGCGCATGGAGGAAGGCGACGAAGAAGCCAAAAAAAAGCTGACCGAAGCCAACCTGCGTCTGGTGGTGTCCATTGCCAAGCGCTATGTGGGGCGCGGCATGCTCTTTTTGGATTTGATTCAGGAGGGCAACCTGGGCTTGATTAAGGCGGTGGACAAGTTTGACTACCGCAAGGGCTATAAGTTTTCCACCTATGCTACCTGGTGGATTCGTCAGGCCATCACCCGCGCCATTGCCGACCAGGCCCGTACCATCCGTATTCCCGTGCATATGGTGGAAACCATCAATAAGCTGATTCGCGTTTCCCGGCAAATGCTTCAGGAATACGGCCGGGAGCCCACTCCGGACGAAATCGCCAAGGCCATGAACATTTCCGAAAGCAAGGTGCGGGAAATTATCAAGGTAGCTCAGGAGCCCGTTTCGCTGGAAACCCCCATCGGCGAGGAGGAGGACAGCCATCTGGGCGATTTCATCCCGGATGACGACGCGCCCGCCCCGGCCGAAGCCGCCAGCTTCACCCTGATGAAGGAGCAGCTGCTGGATGTGCTGGATACCCTGACCCCTCGTGAGGAAAAGGTGCTTCGTCTGCGTTTTGGTCTGGACGACGGCCACCAGCGCACGCTGGAAGAAGTGGGCCGTGAGTTTAAGGTGACCCGCGAGCGTATCCGTCAAATTGAAGCCAAGGCCTTGCGCAAGCTGCGTCATCCCAGCCGCTCCAAAAAGCTGAAGGATTACCTTGACTAGTCTGCCAAGCCGCCGCACGCCCGTTTTGGACGCGCGGCTTTCGGCCGCTATGGACCTGGCGGGCCGGTGTCATACCTTTGCCGATATTGGAGCCGATCATGGCCGGCTGAGCGCCGTTATGCTTTTGTCCGGTCAGGCAGAGCACGGCGTGGTGGCTGACATTTCCGAAAAAGCGCTGGAAAAGGCCCGTCAGCGGATTCACGGCCTGGGCCTGGACAATCGGGTTACCTTTGCGGTAGCAGACGGTCTCACCGCGCTGAAAAGCTATCCCGGCCCTGTGGATGCAGTGTTTATCCTGGGCATGGGCGGCGACACCATCAGCGGTATTCTGCACCGGGAAAGCGCGCTTTTGCAGGGAGCGGCGCTGATTATCAGTCCTCAGACAGAAGCATCTTTGGCACGACAGGCCCTGTGCGACAGCGGCTATCGGATTCGGCAGGAACTCATTGCTCATGATCATCATCGCGACTATCTCCTGCTGCGTTCTACTCCCGCCCTGCCGGACGAGCCTGTTTATACCCAGGAGCAACTGTGGCTGGGACCGGTGCTGATGCAAACGCTGCCCCCAAACTGGCTGCCCGTGCTGGAACGCCGCAAGCGGCTGTTAAGCAAGGGCGTAGAGGCCATGCGTCTGTCCGCGCGGGAAAAAGACCGGGAACGCCTGCAAGAGGCCAGTTGGGAACTGGCCTGTGTGAACCATATGTTAAGCCGCATGGACTGCCACGCGCAAGCGGAAAGGAGGGAATCCCTGTGAAGGTACGTGACGCCTGGCAATGGTTGAATGAAAAAGCGCCCTTCGACAGCGCGGAATCCTTCGATAACGTGGGGCTGCTGATGGGCTCCATGGACGCGCAGTGGCATACGGTTCTTTTTGCGCTGGACGCTACGGAAGAAGTGGCGGATGAAGCCGTCCGGCTGGATGCGCAGCTCATCATTACCCATCATCCCTTCATTTTTCATGGGTTGAAAAGCATAGACTATACAGGGCCCCAGGGCCGCGCCCTATGCAAGCTGACCGCCCGTGGAATAAACGTGCTTTCCGCTCACACCAATTGGGACAAAGCCCCCGGCGGCGTCAGCGACGCCCTGGCCCAAGCTTTGGGACTGACCCACGTGGAGCGGTGCGACGATTTTTTGCGTTTGGGGGAAGTGACTCGCCCCCTATCCCAAAGCGATTTTTCTGCCGCCGTGCGAAAGGCGCTGCGGACAGAGCCGCGCGTGCTCGGAACTCATGACGGTCTGATTCGCCGTGTGGCCGTTGCCGGAGGCGCTTACGGCGAAGCGGGCGCGCTGGCCGCCAGCCGCGGGGCGGACGCTTTCGTGGTAGGCGAAATCCGTCATCACGAGCTGCTGGATGCCTGCGCCCGGGGACTGGTTGTGTATGACGCCGGTCATTTTGCTACTGAGCTGCCTGGCATTTGCGCTCTTTATCAACGCTTTTTGGCAGACGCCGCCCTGGCCGGCTGGCCGGTTGAGGCCCATCTGCATTGCAACGCCCCATACGCGGGCGCGCTTCTTGCCTTGTGACGCAAGGCTTCCCCTACGACCCGAAGGAGGTACTCCATGGAACAGACTGAATTGTTGTGGCTCTATCAGCAGGCCGACATGGCTGCGGATGCGTTTGAAAACGAAATCAAGCGCGATCCCACCCGTATTGCGCTGAAAAAGAATCGCGAGTTTTTGGTGGAGCAGCAAAATGCCGTAAAACGTATGGAGCAGGAAATTGCCGAAATGGCCGACCGGGTGGATGTGATTAAATTGGCCATCTCCCGTATTGAGGAGCAGCTGAACAACTTGCAAAAACGCATGGAAAGCGCTCCTCCGGCCGATTTGCCCCAGGCGCAGGAAATGAGCCGCGATGCGCAAAAGCTGCTTGGCGACCTGGGCGATTACGAGCGGGAAATGCAGCGCATCCAGAAAGACGCCTCCGACCGGGAGCACCAGGAAAAGGACATCCGCGTCAAGTACGCCAAGGTGAAAGCCGCTTATGACCAGCAGAAGGTGGATTACGAAATTGCCTACAAAGAGCAGATGAAGCAGCTGGAAAGAAAGCGCGCCGCCGCTGCTGAACAGGCCAAGAGCCTGGAGCCTGCATTGCTGGAGAAATATAACATTATCAAAAAGCACTGTATTCCCCCTGTGGCCAAGCTGTATGGCGACCAGTGCGGCGGCTGCAATATGAGCTTGCCCCAGGTAACCCTGCGCAAGTTCAAGGGCGACGCCAAGTACATTGAATGTGAGAATTGCGGACGGCTCATTATTCAATAATCCGCCGTTGCTTTGGAGGGATTGTACGTTACTAGGGCTGCCGTTTTTGATACGGCAGCCTCAGGTCGTTCAAAAGGTTCGCCTGACGGCGAGCTTTTCAGCCAAATGGCGCGTTTTGCTTGCTCGCCTTGCAGCTCGCCGGACGGCAAAGCGCGTCTTGCTGCGCAAGGCTCGGTCTGGCGAAAAATCCCTAATTGGCCGCCAGTGCCTGGAAGCAGCGCTTTGCTGGTTCGCAGGGAAAGTGCTGCGGCATAAGTCTTAGGGGCTCCACCCTAAAACCCCGCAGGAGACACCGCTTTCTGCGCCCCCACTTCTTCAGCAACCAGAGCCTTGCTGCGCAAGGCTGCAAAGCCCGACGTACATGCCTTCGGGTTCGGAATAAAAATCGGAAGGCTGCGGCCCTCCGATACCGCTCGTTTTTTTCGACCGTCTGGGGCTGCCGTTTTTGATACGGCAGCCTGTGCTTTTTTGAAAGGAGACAGTTACAATGGATATGGTTTCCATCATTGAAAAGAAAAAGCTGGGCAAGGCCCTTACTCAAGAGGAAATTGCGTATTTTGTAAACGGCGCGGCAACGGGCAGCGTGCCGGATTACCAGCTGGCGGCTATGTTGATGGCCATTCGTCTCAACGGCATGAATCGTCAGGAAACCGCTCAGTTAACCCTGGCGATGACGGCCTCCGGCGACGTGTGCGACCTAAGCCGTTTGAATGGGATTCCCGTGGACAAACACTCCACCGGCGGCGTTGGCGATACCACCACTTTGGTGCTGGCCCCGCTGGTAGCGGCCTGCGGCGTTCCGGTCGCCAAAATGAGCGGCCGCGGCCTGGGTCATACCGGCGGAACGCTGGATAAGCTGGAAAGCATCTCTGGTTTTCATGTGGATTTGAGCGAAGACGCCTTTATAGAGCAGGTACAGAAAATCGGTTTGGCCGTCATTGGCCAAACCAAAAACCTAGCGCCAGCCGACAAAACCCTTTATGCTCTGCGGGATGTAACCTCCACCGTAGACAGCCTGC
The DNA here is from genome assembly GCA_934621485.1 of uncultured Clostridia bacterium. Classification (GTDB taxonomy): domain Bacteria; phylum Bacillota; class Clostridia; order Christensenellales; family Aristaeellaceae; genus Limiplasma. Next base: position 2,128 of record CAKTUS010000052.1, on the reverse strand, counting down.
CGCTGATTGCTTCCAGCATCGTTTCCAAAAAGCTGGCCAGCGGCGCGCAGGCTATCGTGCTGGATGTAAAAACCGGCGCAGGGGCGCTGATGCAAACCCTGGAGGAAAGCATTGAACTGGCGCAAGCCATGGTGCGCATCGGCTGCGACGCAGGCCGGCGCATGGTGGCGCTGGTGACCGATATGGGCGAGCCCCTGGGCAGTCACATCGGCAACGCGTTGGAAGTAAAGGAGGCCATCGACGTGCTGGCCGGCCGCACGGAAGGGCCGTTGCTCACCGTAACCCTGGAACTGGGCGCGCACATGCTGGTGCTGGCCGATGCCGCCCGCACCATGGAAGAGGGCAAGGAGCGGCTGCTGGATGCGCTGCACAGCGGACGCGGCATGGAAAAACTGCGCCAGATGATTGCGGCGCAGGGGGGAAATCCCGCCTGCTGCGACGACGTTTCCCTGCTGCCTCAGGCCAAAATCATTCGCGATGTGCCCGCCCTTTCCAACGGCTATGTGCATCACATGGATACCATTGGCCTTGGCAACGCCGCTCAAGCCATGGGGGCAGGACGCAGAACGAAAGCGGATATCATTGATCCGAGCGTAGGCTTTGTGCTGCACAAGCGCATCGGCCAGCCGGTACAGGCGGGGCAGGCCATCGCCACCCTGTATGCCAAGGACGAAGCCACAGCCGCCGCTGCTGCCAGCGCAATTGAACGCTGCGTGGCTATCAGCGCGCAGCAGGCGCCGCCCTGCAAGCTGATTCACGCCTATGTGACCGACGAATCCATTCAGCGCTTTTGATGCGGCACGCGATTCTCGTGAAATGGGCGGAGCCCGTTCCCCCAGCTCTTGTTTCAAGAATCGCGGCGTTGTTTCATCAGACGTTCAGTCTCCCTTGGGGGGAGAAAAGCGTGCAGTTGTTCCCCGCCCAGCTTGCAGGAGACAAACGCTACGACCTGCTCATTGAGATGAAGCTGAAAGGCACGGCGGCAATGGAAGCGACGCTGCGGCCGCCTTTTGGCTCGCAAAGGAATCTTTGACAGTTAACCGACCAAAAGGCTCTTTTTGAAAAAAGAGTCCAAAAGCCGCCCAAAAGCCGCCTAAAATCCCATTTTTGCTCTTGACACGCGGACAAGCATTTAGTAAAATAATCAATGGCATCAATAGACTCCGCTAGCCCCGGAATGCTATTGTAACCCGTGCGCGTTTGCTGACCATCAGACGCCACATGCAACAAGAGAACCCCTTTGAAGGAGGACACTAACTTGAATACGTACATGGCGAAGGCCTCTGACGTGCAGCGCAAATGGTACGTCGTGGACGCCGAGGGCGTGGTTCTGGGTCGCCTGGCCAGCCAGGTTGCCAGCATTCTGCGCGGCAAAAACAAGCCCACTTATACCCCCCATGTGGATACTGGCGATTATGTAATCGTGCTCAATGCCGATAAGGTTGTGCTGACCGGCAAGAAGCTCGACCAGAAGATTTATTATAAGCATAGCGGTTATGCCGGCGGCCTGAAGGAAACTCCTTATCGCCGTCTGCTGAACGAAAAGCCTGAATTTGTGATCGAGCATGCCGTGGTAGGCATGCTGCCCAAGGGTCCCCTTGGCCGCAAGATGGCGAAGAAGCTGAAGGTGTATGCCGGCAGCGAACATGAGCACGCTGCCCAGCAGCCTGAAGTGCTGGTAATCAAGTAAGGACGCGGAAGGAGCGAAACAAAATGGCGAAAGTTGAGTATAATGCCGTTGGACGTCGTAAGACGGCCATCGCCCGTGTCCGTTTGGTCGCCGGCGACGGTAAGGTTATCATTAACAAACGCAATCTGGATGAGTATTTTGGTCTCGAAACGCTGAAGATGACCGTGCGTCAGCCCCTGGAACTCACCAAGGCCGGCGGCGACATGGATATCATCGTCAATGTTTGCGGCGGCGGTCTCAGTGGCCAGGCCGGCGCTATTCGTCACGGCATCAGCCGTGCCCTCATTAAGGCTAATCCTGATCTGCGCGACAGCCTGAAAAAGGCTGGTTTCCTCACTCGCGATCCTCGTATGAAGGAGCGCAAGAAGTACGGTCTCAAAGCAGCTCGTCGCGCTCCGCAGTTCAGCAAGCGATAATCGACTGCTCAGACTATATCAA
>CAKTUS010000051.1 GCA_934621485.1 uncultured Clostridia bacterium | reverse complement strand
GCCTGCACAAAACGGCCGTAGCCCTCCGGATTCAGTCGCATCATGATTTCACCAAACGTTACTACCTTTTTCATTGTGCTTTTCCCTCTATTGCTTTCAAATGCTTAGTTTGCGGTTGCGGGCCGTTACGGGCCACTCCGCTACGATGGCCTTGTCATGAGCCAGCAGAATGGACGGGTACAGGGCGCTGGTGGGGCAAATGTGCTTTGGCGCGGCATACAGCTCCTGGCCCACGGCGGGACGCTCGTCCTCATGGCCCGCAGGCATGCGCAGCACCCAGTGCTCCTCATTTTGCATCACGGTTTCGGCATTTTCATAGCCCAGCAGCACGGCGCGGGGAATGGCCGGATCGGCGGCCACGCCCTTGTAACCCAGATCCACCGTGAATACGCCGGGAGCAGGATGGCTGATAACCCGGGTCAGCAGCATTGCGCCCACCTGGAAGGGCAGATCCGGGAAGGTGCTGGCATAGCCCGCATCCTGAATCAGGCAGGTGCCGGGGGACAGGAACACGTCCTGATGCTTCACATGGCAGGGGAAAGAGGGCGTGCCGCCCATCACCATGATGGAGCAGTCCATTCCTTCGCCACGCAAAGCGTCCCGCAGGGCGTATACGTCCTTCACGTCGCTGTCCACATTCTGCTGCCGGTCAGTCAGGGAGGGCTCATGATGATGGCCGTCGTACACGTGCATGCCGCGCACGGCAATGCCAGGCATGGCAGCCGCCTTGCGGTACAGGTCGCCCGCCAGCTTGGTGGGCACACCGGTACGGTTCAGGCCGTCGTTTATGTCCACCAGGAACTGTACGCGCACACCGGCGCGCACTGCCGCATCGGACAGCAGGCGGATTTGGCCTTCATCGTCGCCAATGGCGAAAAACTCCGTGCCGGGAAAAGCCTGCATCAGTTTGATGAAGCGCTCGATGTTGGGCTCCACCAGGGGATAGGAAATAATAGCCTGATCCGCGCCACATTCGCCCACCATTTCGCCCTCGGCAATGGTGGCGCACTTGAAGCGGCGAATCCCCTTTTGCATGAGCAGCCGCACCAGATCGGCCGATTTGTGAGACTTCACATGGGGCCACAGCCGCTCCGCTCCGCCGGCAATTTGGGCCATTTTTTCCACGTTTTCCTCAATGATATCCAGGTAATAAATCAACGCGGGAGAAACGATGGACGACGCATCCTTCAGCTGATAGGTTTCTAGCTTCATGGTTTGCCTCTCTCAGATTTCAAAAATGAATTCAACTTCGCAGGCGATATTGCCGGGCAGCTCGCTGACGCCGATGGCGGAGCGGGCGCCTACGCCGTCCTCGCCCCAGATGTCCTTGAGCAGCATGGAGCAGCCGTCCAGCACCTTGGGCTGCATGTTAAAATCCGGCGCGCTGGCGATGAAGCCCAGAATCTTTACCACACCCTTGATGCGGTTCAAATCGCCCAGGTAGTGGTTCAGGGTGGACAGGGCGTTCAGGCAGCACATACGGGCGGCTTTCTGACCCTGCTCCAGGGTGCACTGGCCGCCAACTTTGCCCACAACCGCGGGCACGCCCTTTACGGTAGCGCCCTGGCCGGATACGTAAAGCATGTTGCCCACCTGCTTTACGGGCTTATAAATGCCGCCCGGAGGGGGAAGTTCCGGCAGTTCATAGCCCAGCTCTTTCATTCTTTCATAAACGTCTTTCATGGTTGTATACCCCTTTCGTTTTCTGTCTGGTAACGGGTATCAGGCTTGATGGCGCAGCAGCCTGCCTGCCGCGCAGTTGGTAGCCTGTTTATCGGCAAAGGCCAGTTGGCCGTTGACGAACACATGAGTAATGCCCTCGCTGTCCTGAATGGGATGAGTATAAGTGGCGCGGTCGCGCAGCGCATCCCAGTCCATCAGAGTCAGGTCGGCATAATAGCCCTCCAGCACCCGGCCCCGTTTTTCCAGGCCAAACAGCTGAGCAGGCAGGCAGGTCATTTTGGCAATGGCCTGCTGACGGGTGAGCAGCTTTTCCTCCTTCACATACTGGCAAAGGAAATGCTGGAATGAGCCATATTTGCGGGGATGGGGCATCCCGGCGGCGGAGTAAAGCGAATCGGAAATCACAATACAGTCCGGCCGGGTAAGAATCTTCCGTACATCGTCCGGGTCCATTTCCTCCAGCACCGTAGGCACGCAGCCGTTTTCGCGGACCAGCAGGTCCAGGGCGTATTCTCCCGGAGCGCAGCCTGCGTTGTCGGCCAGTTCCTGAATGGTTTTGCCCACTTCCGCCTGGTTGGAGGAGCCGGATACAATTACCCGGCCCCATCCCAACGTCTGGATGAAGTTGTCCCATCCTTCCCGCTGAGTGGCAAACTGGCTGAGAATGTAGGCGCGTCCCTTGGGATCCGCAATCTGCTTCAGCACGCCTTCGGTACCCTGCGCCAGGGTTTCAGGCGGAAACAGGCTGAGCAGCGTGGTGGAGCCGGCAGTGTAGGGATATGCGTCAAAGGTGATTTCCAGCCCGTCGCGGCGGGCGCGGTCGATGTGCTCCAGCATCACGTTTACCGCATGGCCCCACATATCCGTGCCAGCGGCTTTCATATGGCTGATGTGGATATGAGCGCCGGAACGTTTGCCAATTTCAATCATCTCGTCCACGCTGGCAACGACGCTGCGGCCCTCGCCGCGAATGTGGGAGGTCACGGGCCTCCCGTGCTCGGCGGCTACAGCGGCCACCCGGCTAAGCTCATCGGTATCGTAGTAACACTCCGGCGTGTACATGATGCCCATGCTCAGGCCCATAGCGCCGGCGCTTAGGGCCTCGTCCAGCCGGCCGCAAATCATATCCTGCTGTTTCTCCGTAAGCGGCGCGTCGGAAAAACCGGTTACGCTGCGGCGCAGGTCGCCGTTGCCCACCAGATAGCCGCAGTTGATTTTGAGGGGCCGCTTCGCAATTTCCGCATAGAACTGCTCAGTGGTCAGCCCGCATACCCAATCGGGAATCCGCCCCAGAATGGGCAGGGCATAATCCCGTACCGCCGCAAAGGTTTCCGGCGAGTTGGGCACCGGGGAGAAGCCGCAATTCCCGCTGATCATGGTGGTCAGGCCCTGAGGCAGTTCGCTCCAGGGCTGGTCCAGCACCGGCATCAGGTCGGCATGGCGATGAATATCGATGATTCCCGGAGTCAGCACCAGGCCGGACGCATCCAGCGTGCGCGCCGCCTCTGCGGGCGCGCCTGCGGGCAGCACAGCGGCAATCCGGTCGCCCTCAATGCCGATATCCGCCTGGAACTCGCCCTGAACACCGTCAACCACCGTTGCGTTTCGAATGATCCAATCCAGCATGGCTATCTCCTATCTGCACACCTGGGGCGGCACGGAAAGGTTACGGAAGATTTGCGCGGCCTTTTCCACATGGCTTTTTCCTTCGGACAGGTCGATGCCGAAATGGGAGGGCAGCAGCGCATCGAAGGGAAGCTTCAGCAGGGTTTCCGCAGTCTGAGCATAGTCGGTAATGGAACAGTCCCAAATATTTTGCAGATGCACCTTGCCGCCCACAAAAATGGAATCGCCGGCAAAAAGATAGCCCCGGCCCCGGCACTCCATCAGGTAGGCCATGTGACCGCTGCAATGGCCCGGCGTGTTGATCGCCGTCCAGCGGGTATTGCCCAGGGTGAAGGTTTCCCCATCCTGAATGGGGTTCACGGGACAAGCCCCGAACTGGTAATCCGCCGGGTACAGGCCCGCGCGAATGGCCCCGCCCAGGGCAATAGCCTCCGTATCGCCCTCTGTGATATACCGGGCGCACTGGGGATGGGCATAGACAGGCGCGCCAGTCTGCTGATGCAGGTACAGAGCGTTTCCGGAATGATCGGCATGGCCGTGGGTCAACAAGATTTTGCGCACGTCGCCAGGCTGGTAACCGCACTGACGAATGGCTTCCAGCGGGGCGTCGCCCCGAGGGCCTACGCCTGCATCCACCAGTACCAGGCCGTCGCCGGTTTCCACCATATACACATCGCAGTCAAAGGGGTCGGAAAAGTTGTATCCCGGCCTTCCGCTGGCGATGACAGAAAGAAACGGCGTGAAACGAATCATGCTTTTTCCCTTCCTTCCTTAAGCGCGAGGCCGTATGCCTGCCTTACCCAGGACAAGCACTCGTCCGTCGCCATGGTGTAACAATAGCTGTAAATATCCTGAGCGCCGTTTTGAACGGCGTCCAGCACCTTTCCCACAAAAGCGTCCCTGCCGCTGTAGCGTGCCCGGGACAGGTTTTGCGCCAGCGCCACCGGGGTTTGGGGAGCAAAAAGATCCACATTTTTGCGGATCATGGAATAGGTTTGATTGGGAGTATAGCACAACGGAACAAAGCTGTCCACATAGGGAGCCAGTTCCCGGAAGCCGGCGCCCTCATAGTGCATTTCATTTATGGGAAAGGGTGCGGCAGATGGGATGTAATCATACTGCACACCTTGGGCATGAGCCGTTTCGGCTGTTTGCTTCACCAGCCGGGTCACGCTGCGCATGCGAAAGCGCTGGTAAGCATACAGCTCCGGATACTCCAGCAGCAGTTGGGTTACCTGCGTGTGCTCGTTGTTGCCAAAGGTGGTGTCGCCGGACAGCAGCTGTTTGAGCAGCCGGTCCGTTACAGCCTGGGCTGCCCCCGCATCTACGCCCTCCTTTTCCGCCTTCTGCATGCAGTGAGGGCAAAAACACAGCGACAGCAAATACTGCGCTGCCGGCGTCATCCTGGGCAGCATAAACTCATGATGCCGGCCATGAAAAGCCTGCATCCAGCTTTCCGTTTCCATCACCACATGCTTGGGAGCAAGGGTGGCTATCACATCCTCCAGCAGGGACACGGCATACTGCCGCACATCCGGGTGGTTCAGGCACAGGGAGGAGGGATAGCGGTCGCCCCACACGTTTTGCACGGTGGTGTCCGGCCATTGCTCGCCCACCTGATCGTTATGCAGGTTCACCATCCAGCAGCGCCACTCCACGCCCTTTTTTTCGCAGAGCTCACGCAGACCCAAATAGGTCTGTGTGAGCTCTGCTTCGGCCTTCGGATACAGACGGCCGTATTTTTCCGGGTGAACAGTGAAGGAGGTGCCCGCATTTTTTCGTTCATACACATGCCAGGTGCGGGTTTCCAGCACATTGCACTGGTGATACACGCCGTTGATGGCGATCATATTACAGCCAAGATCAACGTACTCCCCCAGCAGCCGGTCCGGAGCTTTCGCCATATCCCAGGGATAGACGAACATACCAAGCTTCACCGTTTATTCCTCCCGTCAGACGGATTTCTTTTCGCGGCCATAGGCCAACAGCACGGCCAGAATCAGCACACCCTGGAAAATTTCACGCCCGGCGTTGGACATTTTCACCACGTTGAGGATGTCGCGCAGCAAAATCATGAGCATGGTACCGGCAATAATGCCTGTGAACTTGCCCTTGCCGCCCAGGATGGAAATACCGCCGATGACCACCGCAGCGATGGACATGAGCTGGTACTGCTGACCAATGGTCAGATAGGTGCTGCCCATGTTGCCCAGAATCAGCAGGCCGCCGATGCCGGCGCACAGGCTGCTGAGGCAGTAAACCATGTACTTGGTGGCGAACACCTTCACGCCGTTGAGCTTGGCGGCGGCTTCATTGGTGCCGATGGCGTAGATATGGCGGCCAAACTTGCTCTTGTTCATCAAAAGCAGGGCCAGCACCAGAAAGATGATCCACACGAATACCGCGTTGGGCACGCCCAACGGTTTGCCCTTGCACAGCCACTTGATGACCTCGCCGCAGCCGCTGGGCGGAGTACCGTCGGTGGCAATCAGCAGGCCGCCCTCCAGCAGGCTCAGCATGGCCAGGGTCATAATGATGGGGGGAATCCGCAGGAAGGTAACGCCGGTAGCGTTGATAACGCCCACCATCACGGATGCCAGCAAAGCCACCGCAATGGCCGCGCCATCGCCCCAGCCGGCCTTCACGCAGCCGGCAGCCACAACGCTGGACAGGGTTACCACGTTGGAAACCGACAAGTCAATACCGCCGGAAATAACGCAGATACCCTGGCCAATTACGATCATGCCCACATAGGCCGCCGTTTTCAGGAAGGTCATGTTATGATTCCAGGTATTAAAGCCGGGAATAAACAGCATGGTGCCAATCCAGGCCACAATCAGTACGACAAAGGCAAGGAACGTAGGGTCTTTCCAGTTCTTTTTCAGCTTTTCCAGCGTCATGCCCTGTCACCACCCTTTCGATAGTAGCCGATTGCCTTGAAGCCAATGGCGGCAATCAGAATCAGGCCCTGCACCACATACTGCCAGAAGGCGTTCATGCCGGAGAAGAACAGCAGGTTGACCAAAGCCGTAAAGATGAACGCGCCCATGACAGCGCCCTTCATTTGGCCAACGCCGCCCAGGAAGCTTACGCCGCCCAGCACCGCAGCCGCCACAGAGTTCATCTGGTAAGAAGCGCCGATGGTGGGATCGCCGGAGCTAATCTGTCCGGCCAGCAGCAGACCGCCAACGCCCAGGAAAATGCCGCTGACCAGGTACGCCAGCATCTTGGAGCGCTGCACGTTCAGGCCGCTTTCATAGGCCGCGCGGGGGTTGCCGCCTACCGCGTAAATGTCCAGACCAGCCTTGGTATTCTTAAACAGCTTCCACAAAATCAGCGCCAGCGCCACAATCACCATAGCCGGAGGAATGAAGCCGCCGTTGGCCAAGAAGGAGGAAAACTCCGGATTCACATAGCCGCCGGGCGACGGCAGAATAATCAGCGCCACGCCCTTCCAAATGTAGGAGAAGGCCAGGGTAACAATGATGTCCGGCAGGCGCCCGTACACCACGATAGCGCCCATAATCAGGCCCACCAGCGCGCCTGCGCCAACGGTGCACACAATGCCCTGTACCATGCCCATGGGGCCGGGAGCCATGGTAACGGCGCACACAGCCGTCATCAGGGACATGGCCGTGCCCAGCGCCAGGTTGATGCCGCCCACCAGCATACAGGCGCTCTGGCTCATGGCGCACAGCATCAGCGGAGCATATTGCAGCGACAGGGACCACAGGCGGTTGCCGCCGGAGAAAATTTGAGGATCCACCGCCACGGTGGCAACCAGAAAAATGAAGAAGGTAATGTAAACGGACAGGATCTTCCGCACCGAACCGGGCAGGCTCTTCAACAGCCCTTGCTTTTCTTTCATACGGATTCCTTTCTGAACACCGACGCCTTGACCAGCGAGTTTTCCGTAATCTCGTCGCCAATCAGTTCCGCGTTGATCTCGTTCTCATAGATCGTAAGCACACGGGTGCACATGTTAAGCAGCTCAATGGTATCGGAGGAGATCATCACGATGCTCACGCCCTGCTCGGCCAGGTTGTGCAGGGTTTCGTAAATCTCGTGCTTGGTCACCACGTCGATGCCGCGGGTAGGCTCGTTCAAAAGCAAGATCTGGGGATTGCGGGCCAGCCACTTGGACAGAACCACCTTTTGCTGGTTGCCGCCGGACAATTCGCCCACGGCCTGCTGCAAGGAGCGGTACTTAATGAAGAATCGGCTGCGCGCGTCTTCGCAAAGCGCGTCCTCCGCCTTCTTGCTGATCAGGCCCAGCTTGTTGCACACCAGCTCCAGCCCGGCAAAGCTCATGTTGAAACGAATGGGGTGGGTTACAAACAGGCCGTCCACCTTGCGTTCAGCGGGCAGATAGGCGATGCCCTCCCGCATGGCGTCCTTAGGGCCGGAGAAGCGAATGGGCTTGCCGTTCAGCTTCAAAACGCCCTTGTTCACCCGCTTGATACCAAAAATCACCTCTAGGAAGGACTGCTGGCCCTGGCCCTGCAAACCGCCAATGCCCAAGATTTCTCCTTTATGCAGGCAGAAGGAAGCATCCTTGGTTTTGGAAAAGCTGATGTGTTCGGCCTCCAGCACCTTGGGGGCTTCCACCACCTTTTTCCAATCCGGCTTGGGCGGGAACTGGCTGGCCGCGGAGCGGCCCGTCATCAGCGATACCAAGCCGTCCTCATCGTAGTCCTTCACACCGCAGCATTCCACCATTTGGCAACCGTCCTTCATGACGGTCATCGTATCGCAAACCTCATCCACCTCGTGCTGGCGGTGAGAAATAAATATCAGCATCATGCCGCGCTGTTTGGCTTCGCGCAGCTTATCAAACACAATTTTTACCTGTGCGTCGTCCAGTGCGGAGGTGGCCTCGTCCAAAACCAGCAGTTTGGGCTGCTGATAGATGGCTTTCACAAATTCCAGCATCTGGCGTTCTGCCATGGTCAGTTCGCCCGCGTCCTGATCGGGGCGGATATGGGTCAGGCCGATGTCCTGCAGCAGAATTTCCGTCTGCCGCTTCATGGCTTTGTTATCCAGCAGAATTCCGTTGAGCATTTCACTGCCCAGGAAAATGTTTTGCGCAACCGTCAGCACAGGGTTGATGCTCAGCTCCTGGTGCACGGTGTAAATGCCAAGCTGCTTGGCCTGCATCGGCGAAAGATGATCGTACGCTTTTCCATCAATGGAAATGGTGCCTTCGTCAGGCTGATAAATACCTGTAAGCAGGTTGATGAACGTGCTTTTGCCGGCGCCGTTTTCACCCACCAGCGCATGATACTGGCCGGGATGCAGCGTAAGGCTCGCCTCGGACAGCACCCTGTTTCCGGCAAAGGATTTGCTGAGTTTGTCAGCTACGAGGAACGCCTGGTTTGTGTCTTTCATATCGTCTTTCTCCATTCATGCCCGGATTGCCATGCGTGTTGCATAGTGGGGCGGGGGCAAAGCCCCCGCCCCAACAGGCTGTTAGTCCACGGCCAGCATAGAGACGTACTCTTCGTCGGTCAGAGGATCGCAGAGGTAGTAGTCGTCGGGCAGGTCGTTGGGGATGTAGTCGGCAATGTTGTCATTGGTGATGACCGGGCGGGACAGCTGATAGTTTTCCGCATAGGGTTCGCCGTTCAGGATCTTCACGCACAGTTCCAGAGCTAGGGCGCCTTCCCAGTTGGGCTCGCCGATAGCGATGGAGGAGAAGCCGTTGTCCAGCTGCTCGTACCACAGCTTCACAAAGCCGTTGTAGTTTTCGCCGGTAATGGGCACCATGTCATGGCCGCTTTCCACCAGAGCCTTCAGAGAGGCGCAGGCCAGGGAGCCGCCCAAGGCCAGGATGCCGTCAAATTCATAGGCGTCCAGAACGGGGGTGATCATTTCCAGAGCGGGAGCTTCGTTATACTCGCTGTTCAGGGTGGTCACAACTTCCACATCGGGGTAGTTGGCCAGCACAGACTCGGCGCCCTTCTGGCGCAGGTCGCTGGTGGCAACGCCGGCAGGGCCGGAGAACATGATGATCTTGCCCTTGCCGCCCATTTCGTCCATCAGCCACTGAGCGCAGGTAGCGCCGTACTCTTCGTCAGAGGTGGCCAGCACGGAGGTAACGGGGGTGGTAACCAGAGAGTTGGTGTTCACAACCACAACGCCCTTGGCCATGGCTTCGTCCACAGCGTTGTTCAGCGCGGTGGCGGAACCGGCGATGATGATGATGGCGTCATAGCCTTCGGCTACCATGTTCTGGATGTCGGCAATCTGCTTGGAGTTGTCGCCGTTGGCATTGGCCAAGGTGAACTCGGAGATAACGCCCTTTTCCTTCCAGTAGTCAACACGGGTGTCCAGCATGCCCTTCATCTGCTGCATCCAGGAGGGGGTCAGGTAAATGTCAGAGAAGCCGATTTTGTAGCCTTCGCCCAGAGCGGTCGCGCTGATGGACAGGGCCAGAACCAGGGTGAGAACCAAAGCGAGGATCTTTTTCATGGAAATTCTCCTTTCCGTTATTTAGGGAACCTTCCGCGTACACGCGTATACGCGGACTATATGAACCTCCTTACCGGAGGTTTCCCTCGGTTGTGCGGAGCCGTTACGCCTTTTGCAGGCAGCGGCTGTAGAAGGTAAAGGCTTTTTGCATCTGGTCCAGGGTCACAAATTCATTGGCCGTATGAGCCTGAGCAATGGAGCCGGGGCCGTACAAAATGGCCGGATGCCCGGCGGCGGTAAACTGGCTCAAATCGCAGCAGGCCGGAAAGCAGGTAACCACCGGTTCCTGGCCAAAGCAACTGCGGTAGCAGTCGCCGGCCCAACGCACAATGGGGCTGTCCGTTTCCACACTGCCGGCGGTCACGTTAATATAAGGAACAAATTCCACTGTAGCGCCTTGCTGCAGCCCGCCTCCGGCCTCTATTTCAGACTGAATGGCCTTTTGCAGGCTTTCCACCGTGTCGCCTACGCCTGGGCGGCCGTCCACCACCAGTTCGCACAGGTCCGGCACAATGTTGTCCTTGGTGCCGGCCTGAATCATGGTGGCGCACAGGGTGGGCGGCGGCAAAATGGGATGTTTGCGCTGCTTGAGCCCTTCGTTTACGCGCTGCACTGCCTGAATCACCCGAGCCATATTCTCGATAGCGTTCACGCCGGACGAAGGCGAGCCCGCATGGCAGGAACGGCCATGCACCAAAATGCGAAAGCGAATGGCTCCGCGGTGAGCCACATGAATCTGGTTTTCCGTAGGCTCGCCAATCACGGCAAAGCACTCTTCCCGGAAATCCTTGAGGAACGTGCGGGTACCTTCGCCGTAGATTTCCTCGTCAAAGACGAAAGCCAGCTGGAAAGGGCGGGTTTCCATGCCCTGGGCCACGTTCCACACAGCCGCCGCCATCATGGCCGCAATGCCGCCCTTCATATCGCAAGCGCCGCGGCCAAAAATCTTGCCGTCCCTTTCGGTTCCTACAAAAGGAGGGGTTTGCCAGCCGTCGCCCACAGGCACCACGTCCAGATGACCGGTAAGCACCACCACAGGGCCCTGACCCGGCGTGCGGCGGGATACCACATTGGCCCGGCCGGGAACCGGCTCCGTCACATCGGCGGCAATACCGTATTCCGCCAGTCTGCGCGCCACATAATCGGCGGCCAACCACTCATTTCCGGGCGGATTCACCGTTTCCAGCGCAATGAGTTCCTTCAGAAAGCCGATTGCCAGCGAAAAAGCCTCTTGTTTGGTCACGACGCTTCCTCCTTTGCTTGCCGCCAAAAACAAAAAATCAGTTTTCGGCGGCGTCGGACGTTTCTCCGCCCTTGCGAACGGCATCCAGGTAGTTGTACAGGCTAAATTTGGAAATTCCCAAAAATTCACAAACCCGGTCGCCGGACTTGGAAATCACAAACATTCCTTTATCATCCAGGTATTTGAGGAACCGCAGACGGTCCTCCCGCGTCATTCGTTCCACGGGCTTGCCCACAGCCTCCAGCGCGGTTTGCAGCATGTGCTCCAGCAGTTCGTTGATATTGTTGAAGAACACCTCTTTGGTCTCATGCTCCTGGGCCTGCCGCTCATCGGCGGCAGGAGCGGCCACCGGGCCGGCTTGCGGCAGCACATAGCGGTTGTCCTCCCGCAGCATGGCCTCCAGCTTAATGGTTTCGGTAATATCGCGGTTAATGCAGATGGAACCGATGACCCGGCGATCCTCGTCATGAATAAACATGGTAGAGGAACGAAGAATTTTGCCGTCCCGGGTATGGGTGACGTAGTTGTATCGGTCGCCGTTTTCCACCGTGCCGCGGAGCACTTCCAGCCCCAAATTGCTGCCGCAATCCCCCACCTTCCGGTTGGTTACATGGCCGTGCCGGATATCCACAATGGTGTGGTCGTAATCGTTGGTCAAATCATGCAGTACAATTTCTTCATTTACGCTCAGCTGGGTTTCCAGCATGTCCATCAGCTGTTTGAAGAAAGCCGCATCCTCGTTAATCGTTCGCATAACGTACTTCCAATCTCATAATCATTTTGAACATAGGCAGAGTATATCACAACTTTTTTTAGATGTAAAGAGGAAATCACTCTATTTTTCTCACTTTTTGTATGAAATTTATGTTACAATCAAAAATAGAGAATATTTTTTAGCGATTATTGCCGGCATTTGTCTCTGCTTTCGTTTGATTTTTTCTTTTCTTTCCGCTGCTTGCCCCTTCATTTCTTCCTTTTTCTTTGAAAAAGTCTTTCGATTTTCCCTTTTCCCGGATGGTTCGTCCCGGTTTATCCCTTCGCGTTCTCACAATTTTTGATGCTTTGTCTTTTCTTTTTCTTTTGGCTGAGCGTTTTTTTGGGGGAATCCTTTACCTTCCCGAAATCGTCCGGGGCTGATTTTCTCTGTCCGCGCCGTATGCCGTCCCCCTTCTTTTTCGGAATCACACCGCTGCGAACATCTTCATGCGGGAAAGTGTCAGGCATAGGGGGTTCTGCTCAGCTTTGGCGCAGTCCAACCAACGTCTCGTCGGCAGTTGTCCGCCGCTAACGGCCGTTGCATCCGCTGCACGCGAGCCGTTCCGTATCCTCTGTCCCTTGCAGCCTCCAGAGGAATGCGGGCAGCCCGTTGGCGGAGCACAAAGCAAGCGCTGCTCCGCCAAACATCCTCACAGCGATGGTTCGACTGCGTTGCCTTCTGTATCACCTTTTTTCAGAATCCATCGACTAAGGCAATGGGTGCTTCAGCCAGCAAGGCTCCGCTGCCGAAAAGGAGCGCCGCATTGCGAAATCTGAATCCCTGTTGCTCCACAATCCTGCCAGTCGTTCGCAAGCCTTTTCTGCGCCATTTTTCCAGTTTCCGGAAATTCCTTCGTCCTTTGCTGCCCCATGCACTGAAGCTCCGTCTTTTCCCCGGCTTTGCCAACGTTTTTTCCGAAAGCGCAATCATGCCCGCCAGCAAAGCCGGAGGTGTGACTAAGCCCCGTAAGGGCATAAAAGGGGCAGCGTACAAGCGCTCTCTGAAAGTCTGTCTTTGCACCTCTATTGCAGTGCCGCGCAGGATCATTATCGGCTATCTGAACAGGGTTTGACGAATCGTCTCGCAGCTTTCCCCTTTCCTGAACCCCCGCTCGAAGCGGTGGTTATTGCACAAAAAATCAACCGGCCGAAAGCAGGCTTTCAGCCGGTTGAAATCTTGATTTATTTTCCGCTCAGATACTCATCGATGGCCTTAGCGGCGGTCTTGCCGGCGCCCATGGCCAAAATGACGGTAGCCGCGCCGGTTACGGCGT
This sequence comes from uncultured Clostridia bacterium, assembly GCA_934621485.1. Lineage (GTDB taxonomy): Bacteria > Bacillota > Clostridia > Christensenellales > Aristaeellaceae > Limiplasma. Next base: position 4,676 of record CAKTUS010000051.1, on the reverse strand, counting down.
CGCCGCCGGCGTACACGCCCTTACGGGAGGTGAGGCCGGTATCCTCTTCCACGATGATGCCGCCCCACTTCTGGGTTTCCAGGCCCTTGGTGGTGTTCTTGATCAACGGGTTGGGAGAGGTGCCCAGCGCCATGATTACGGTGTCCACGTCCATGATGTATTCGCTGCCCGGAATTTCCACGGGACGGCGGCGGCCCTTTTCGTCAGGCTCGCCCAGTTCCATGCGGATACATTCGATGGCCTTCACACAGCCGTTTTTGGGGTCGCGGGGATCGTCCGGATTTTCGTAGCCAATGATGCGCACCGGGTTGTTCAGCAGCTTGAAATCGATGCCTTCCTCCTGAGCGTGCTCCACTTCCTCCCGGCGTGCGGGCAGCTCCTCCATGGAACGGCGGTAGACGATGCTCACCTCAGCGCCCAGGCGCAGAGCGGTACGAGCCGCGTCCATGGCCACGTTGCCGCCGCCCACCACAACCACCTTGCCGCCTTTGGAAATGGGGGTGGTGGAATCATCGCGGTACGCCTTCATCAGGTTGCTGCGGGTGAGGAATTCGTTGGCGGAATACACGCCCTTCAGGCCCTCGCCCTCAATGCCCATAAACTTGGGCAGGCCCGCGCCGGAGCCTACGAACACAGCCTCGAAGCCGTCCTCAAACAGCTCGTCGATGGTGAGGGTTTTACCGATAACCACATTGGTTTCCACGTCCACGCCCAGCGCCTTCAGGCTTTCCACTTCCTTGGCCACGATGGCCTTGGGCAAACGGAACTCGGGGATGCCGTACACCAGCACGCCGCCGGCTGTGTGCAGCGCTTCGTACACCGTCACCTGATAGCCCTTCTTGGCCAGATCACCGGCGCAGGTCAGGCCGGAGGGGCCGGAGCCCACCACCGCCACGCGATGGCCGTTGGAGGCGGGCTTCACGGGCTGCTCGGTGGCATGCTCGTTGTGCCAGTCGGCCACGAACCGTTCCAGACGGCCAATGCCTACGGGCTCAAACTTCACGCCCAGGGTGCACTTGCACTCGCACTGGGACTCCTGAGGGCACACGCGGCCGCACACCGCAGGCAGCGAGGAGGACTTGGAAATCACCTGATACGCGCCCTCAAAGTCGCCCTCCTTAATATGGCTGATGAAATCCGGAATCTGAATGTTCACGGGGCAGCCGTTTACACAGGGCTTGTTTTTGCAGTTCAGGCAGCGCTTCGCCTCGTCCACGGCGATTTCGGCGGTGTAGCCCAGCGCCACTTCGCTGAAGTTATGAGCCCGTACAGCGGGCTCCTGAGTGGGCATCTCATGCTTTTTAGGATTGATGGCCATGGTGTTTTCCTCCTCCTTACGCCTGCTTGAAGAGGTTGCAGGTATGCTCATACGCTGCGCGCTCGAAACGGTTGTACATTCTGCTGCGGGACATGGCTTCATCGAAGTCCACTTCGTAGCCGTTGAAGTCCGGGCCGTCTACGCAGGCAAACTTTGTCACCCGCTTGCCGTCCTCGTGCAGGGTCAGGCGGCAACCGCCGCACATGCCGGTACCGTCGATCATGATGGGGTTCATCGACACGGTTACAGGCACGCCGAAGGGCTTAGCCGTAGCCACCACAAACTTCATCATAATCAGGGGCCCGATGGTGATAATCATGTCAAATTTTTCACCGGCCTCCAGCATTTCCTTCAGCGGCACGGTCACGTTGCCATGACGGCCGTAGCTGCCGTCGTCGGTCATCAGCACCATCTTGTCAGAATAGGCTTTGAACTCGTCCTCCAGAATGACGATGTCCTTGCTGCGGAAGCCGATGATGCTGGTCACTTCCGCGCCCAGCTTGTGGAATTCCTCCGCAATGGGCATGGCAATGGCGCAGCCTACGCCGCCGCCCACAACGCACACCTTCCTGATGCCCTCGGTGTGGGTAGGCACGCCCAGGGGACCCACAAAGTCCTGAATGGCTTCGCCCTGCTCTTTATGATTGAGCAGCTCGGTGGTCGCGCCCACCACCTGGAAGATGATCTTCACCGTGCCCTCGGCAGGGTTGGTGCCGGCCACCGTCAGGGGGATGCGCTCGCCCTCTTCGTCCACCCGCAGAATAATAAACTGGCCGGGCTTGGCCTTTTGCGCCACCAGCGGCGCTTCAATCTCCATCTGCGTCACCGTGGGATTCAGAACCTTTTTCCGAACGATTTTATACATGGGTCCGTCTCCTTTTCCTTATTCGTGCTCGCTTACGCTTCGCTTTTTCCGCTCTGCTTTTCCGCCGTGCGCAGCGCATCTCGCAAAATGATTGCATGGTCAAAAGCCAACTCGGAAACTGCAAAACATACATTCTTCAATAGCAGGCGGTTTTCCTGCTGAAAAATCTGGAACCATGACGCATCTTTGGCGTCGTCCCCGGCCACGGGCTTCAGACGATCGGCCGGAGCCAGGGCCATATAGGCTGCCGAGACCACCCAACCGCGGGGATCGCGGCCCGGCGTGCTGTATACGCCTATCAGGCGCAGCGGCAGATTTTCCACTCCCGTTTCCTCCGCCAGTTCCCTCGCCGCGGTTTGCTCCAGGGGCTCGTTGGGCTTGGCAAAGCCGCCGGGCAGCGCCCAGCAGTCCAGATAGGGATGATTCTTACGCCGTACCAGCAGTACCTCGTAGCCCTGCCGCGTTTGGGACAAAATGACCACGTCCGCCGTCAAGCTGGGCCTGGGATAGTTTTTTTCGGCATAACGCCGCAAAAACTCCTGCTCCGTCAGGCCGTTATCGTCATAGATGCGCATGAAACAAAAGCCTCCGTGAAAAAACGGCTGCCGGTAAACTGGCAGCCGTTTTGATTGCACAATCTGTGCCGGCCGAGCATTTGTCTCTCTTAGAAGTCAACCTCGGTATCGTAGTAGCAGCACTTCAGCAGCTTATCCATCTCTTCCTGGCTGGGCTGACGGGGGTTGGAGCCGGTGCAGGCATCGCCGATAGCGTTCTTGGCAATCTCGGGCAGGCGCTCCAGGAATACCTTCTCAGGCACGAAGCCGTTTTCGGTGGGATAGCTGTCCGCGCCGTAATTCTTGATGCAATGAGGAATGTTCAGTTCGTCGTTCATCTTGCGCAGGTAAGCAATCAGCAGCGCGACCTTCTCATCGTCATCCTTGCCGCCCAGGTGCATATAATCGGCGATGACGCCATAGCGCTTCTTGGCGGTAGGATCCTTGGCGTTGAAGGCGATGACCTTGGGCAGGTACATGGCGTTGGCCGCGCCGTGGATGATGTGCGCGCCGTAATCGGCAAAGGCAGCGCCGGTCTTGTGAGCCATGGAGTGCACGATGCCCAGCAGCGCGTTGGAGAAGGCCATACCGGCAAGGCACTGCGCGTTGTGCATGTTGTCGCGGGCGGCCATATCGCCGTTGTAGGAGGGCACCAGATCCTTCATAATCATTTCGATGGCATGGATAGCCAGCGGATCGGTGAAGTCGCAGTTGGCGGTGGACACATACGCCTCAATAGCGTGGGTCATGGCATCCATACCGGTGTGAGCAACCAGCTTCTTGGGCATGGTCTCGGCCAGGTCGGGATCTACGATAGCCACATCGGGAGTGATTTCAAAGTCCGCGATGGGGTACTTGATGCCCTTGGAGTAGTCGGTGATGATAGAGAAGGCCGTCACCTCGGTAGCGGTGCCGGAGGTGGAAGAAATGGCGCAGAAATGAGCCTTGCGGCGCAGCTTGGGCAGGCCGAACACCTTGCACATATCCTCAAAGGTGGTTTCGGGATACTCGTACTTAATCCACATGGCCTTCGCCGCGTCGATGGGGCTGCCGCCGCCCATAGCGATAATCCAGTCAGGCTGGAACTTCTGCATGGCCGCTGCGCCCTTCATAACGGTTTCCACGGAAGGATCGGGCTCGATGCCTTCATAGAGCTCCACTTCCATGCCGGCTTCCTTCAAATACTCCACAGCCTTGTCCAGGAAGCCAAAACGCTTCATGGAGCCGCCGCCGACGCAGATCATCGCTCTTTTGCCTTCGAAGGTTTTCAGCGCTTCCAAAGAGCCCTTGCCATGATACAGATCCCGGGGAAGAGTGAATCTTGCCATGATGATGCCTCCAGTTTGTTTACTCGTAAAAGCAATACGCTTGAAACATGATTTCGGAGGGCTGTCCGGACGCCTTGCGGCCCCTTTTCTCACCCGCCACAGCTATCATAATCGCTTTTATTCGAAAAGAAAACTGTATTTTTGACATATCGGTACTGTACTTATTGATATAAATTTATCAGGCTTGCAACGATTGTGTTTTCTGCTGCTTCCGGCATCGCCTCACTGAGAAAAAACGCCATTTTCGTGAAATCAATCACGTCTCCAAAAGGCGCGGCCCTCCGTTCCTTCGCATCCAAAATCCATTTCGTTCCTAAACCGCTTTGAGAAGCCAACCGAAAGGACAGCCTGTATCGGAACAGCCTGCGTTCAGCAGAAAAACGAAACAAAGGCCTTGCGCGACGCTTACCCAACCGGGGTGCTGAAAAACAGCCTTGCGGCGAGCAGCCGGCAAAAGGCAGCTTTACCCCGCAAGCCCGCCCAAAAGTGCGCTTTTCAGACTGTCAAAAAACACAGGGTGGTATCGGAGCCGCAGCCAGGGCAACAGCATTTAAGAATCAGCCGAAAAGAATCCGCAAGAAAGAGTCAGGGTCAAGGCAGGCCCAGTAACG
>CAKTUS010000050.1 GCA_934621485.1 uncultured Clostridia bacterium | reverse complement strand
CGGCACAAGCACGCAATCGACAAAGGTGCGTAATCGTTTAGCAGTATAGCACAAACAGGCTTGGGTTGCAAGAGGCGCGGCCAAGTTTTTCGGGGAAATTCGCCTGATAGCGGCAGGCGGGTTCTTCGTTTCGTCCGCCGTTTTCTCTGGGCAAAAGCCCAAAACTGTGGTATGATCAAAACAACCGTTCGTGAACTGCATTTGCCGCAGAAAGGAGCCTTGCGCCCATGCGTCGTCACCGTGCCGGGGGCTACAGCCTCCACAGCGTGCTTACCGCCTCTTTTTTGGCGTGCATCGGCGTGCTGCTTCTTTTTATGCTGACCACGCTGGTCCCCCGGGTCAGCCAGCTTTTGGAGCAGAATGCCGTGGAGCGCACGCGGGAAACCGTGCTGCAAAGCGTGTCCTCGCTGGAAATCTACATTGAAAACATGCTTTCCAGCCTGCACTTCGCCTCCGCTCAGGTATCCGCCTCCGCCGACAGCCAGCAGCTGCAGCAGCGGCTTTCCCTTTTGCAAAGCAGCCGCACCGACATCATGAACATTGCCGTGTTCGACTCGGACGGCGCTTTGCAGGCCGGCACCGGCGGCCGCCTTCGGGTTACGCCCCGTCAGGTGCGGGAGAGCGAATGGTTTCAAAAAGCCCTGGAATGGGAGGGCACCATTCCCTATTTTTCCAGCCCGCATGTGCAAAACCTGTTTGAAAACCACCGGGCCCTGGTGATTACCATGGCCCGCCGGCTGGACTACACCAGCCACGGCCAGTGGCGCACCGCCGTGGTGCTGATGGATTTTGACTACGGCGCGTTTTCCGACGTGGTCAACGCCATTTCGCTGGGGCAGAGCGGCTATGCCTATTTGATGGATGAAACCGGCCGCCTGGTGTGTCACCCCCGTTTGCAGCTCATCTACCAAGGGCTCAGCCAGGAGAACCAAACCGCCGCCCTGGCCCAAATTGTAGGCGTAACGCAGGACCAGGCCGACGGCCGGGAGCGTGCCCTGATTCTGGCCACCGTGGCCCAAACCCGCTGGCGCATGGTGGGCGTGGCCTATCTGGACGAGCTGTACGCCCTGCAAAGCGCCTTCCTTCGAATCCTTTCGGTGGTTATGGCCGGCGCGGCGCTATTGTCCCTGGCGGCGGCGGCGCTGGTTAGCTACCTGGTCACCCGGCCCATCGCCCATCTGGAGCACAAAATGCAAAAGGTGCAAAGCGGCGACCTGAACGTAACCATTACGGAAAAGGGCTTCCGGGAAATTCGCGCCGTATCCGAGGCGTTCAACCACATGCTGGCCCAAATTCGCACGCTGATGGCGCGGGTGGTGCAGGAGCAGGAAACCAAGCGCCTTCACGAGCTGAACGCGCTTCAGGCGCAGATTAATCCCCACTTTTTGTATAATACCCTAGACTCCATTGTGTGGATGGAGGAGCGGGGCCGCAGCCAGGAGGCCATTACCATGGTGCTGGCTCTGGCAAAGCTGTTCCGCATTTCCATCAGCAAGGGGCGTCGCTTCATTACCGTGCGGGAAGAGCTGGAGCACGTGCGCAACTATCTGGTCATTCAGAAAATGCGCTTCCGGGACCGGTTTGTTTATACCATCCAAGCCCAGGAGGAGTGCCTGGCCGAGCGCACGGTGAAGCTGATTGTGCAGCCGCTGGCGGAAAACTGCATCAGCCACGCCATAGACGAAGCCCGGGACGGCGAGCTGCACATTGCCATTCGCGCCTGGGTTACGGAAAAGGATTTGTGGTTCAGCGTCACGGACGACGGCCTGGGCATCAGCCCGGAGCGTCTTCCCCAGCTGCTGTGCCACAGCGGCAGCACCGGCTTCGGGCTGAAAAACGTGCACGAACGCATCCAGCTTACCTACGGCCCGGAATACGGCCTGCGCATTGAAAGCCAGGAGGATGCGGGCACCACCGTTACCATTCGGATTCCCCGGGGGTGGGAGGAGAAGCAGCCATGACCAAAAAACCGTTTGTGCTGATGGCCGTGTGCATTGCGGCCACGGTCGTTTTGCTTGCCTGGGGCTTCGCCCCCGGCAAACCGTCCGCCGACGCGGCCGGCCCCTCGCTGGCGCTCATCATTGAAAGCGATACGGGCGCGTTTCTGATGCAGCTGCGCAAGGGTATGAGCGAGGCTGCCGATGCGCTGGGCGCGCGTCTGAGCATCATCAGCCTGCCAGAGGAACAGCCGCAGGCCGACGCGCTGTTTTTGCTGGTGTCCGACCCGGAGAGCTGGGTGCGCGCCAATAACCCCACGGTTCCCGTGGTAGCGATTGGAGAGGCGGCGGACGGCTGTCTTTCCGTAACCATGAACGATGAAGCCGCCCTCGGCGCGCTGCTGCGCCTAGCAGCGGAAAAAAGCGGCGGCCGCCCGGTTTTGCTGGTGACGGACGAAGGCGACGCCCGCTCCCGGGCCCGCAGCCGCCAGGCCATGGCCCGGGCCGATTCGGCGAACACACGGGCCGTGCCCTACAGCGATGATTTGCTCTGGCCTGAGGAGTGCGGCGCGGCCGTGGGCCTGAGCGCCAGGGCCACGGTGGCCCTGGCCGCTTTGAACCCCGGCGGAAGCCATGCGGTGCTGGGCTTTGACCCCGGCGACAGCCGGGTGAGCCTGCTGGAAAGCGGAGCGGCCGATACCCTGGTTCTGGACAAGCCTTACGCCATGGGCTATGTGGCCGTTCAAACAGCCTGGCAGGCCCTGCATGGGCAAAGCCCGGGCAGTCCCGCTGTGGAAAGCCTGCTGGCCAACGCAGACAACATGTACCTGCCCGAAAACGTGAAGCAGGTCTTTCCCCTGCTGCAATGACCCTTGTGAAAGGAGCGCCCATGAAACGCTTTTTTGCTCTGCTTTTCTGCCTGTGCATGCTTGCCCCCGGCGCGCTGGCCGCTCAGGAGGAGCTGCCGCTGATCGGCGTTTGCGTCTACTATGGCGAGGACACCTTCATGGCCAGCCTGATGAACGTTATCCAGCAGCAGGCCCAGGGCCGGGCCCGGCTGCTGATGTACGACGCCGGCAACGACCAGAACCGTCAGAACGACCAGGTGGCGGATATGATTGCCCAAGGCTGCGACGCGCTGATTATCAACCCGGTTGACCGCCCCTCCTGCGTGTACCTGATTGAAATGGCCATGCAGCGTTCGCTGCCCATCGTGCTCATTAACCGGGAGCCGCTGCGCAGCGACCTGGCCCGATACGACCGGGCCTATTATGTGGGAATCGACCCAAAGCAGCAGGGCTTTTTGGCCGGGCAAATGGCGGCGCTGTATTTTCAAACCCACCCGGAGGCCGACCTCAACGGCGACGGCAGAATGCAGCTGGTGCTGCTGCGGGGCCAGCCCGGCCATCAGGATACGGAGCTGCGGTCGGTGTATTCCCTGCGGGCGCTGCAAATGGCGGGAGTGGAAACGGACATTCTGGGCGAAGAAACCGCCATGTGGGAGCGTCCTCTGGCCCAGGAGCGCATGTCCGCCCTGCTGAACCAGTTTGCGGGGCGCATTGAGTGCGTTATCGCCAACAATGACGACATGGCTCTGGGAGCCATCGACGCGCTGAAGGCGGCGGGCTATTTCAGCGGCGGGCGCTACCTGCCTGTTCTGGGCATCGACGCCACGGCCCCGGCCATGGAGGCGCTGGAGCAGGGCTCGCTGTACGCCACCGTGTACAACAACGCCACCGGCCAGGGCCAGGCCGCCCTGGCCCTGGCCCTGCTGCTTGCCCGGGACGAGCCGGTAACGGCGGACGACTTTCCCTATGAAATGGACGGCAAGGTCGTTTACATCGACAGCCATGTGCGCACCGGCGGTCGATAAAGCCGCTCCGGCCGCTAAAAAACAGGAGCGTTACTCAAAAGCCTCCGGTTCACCCTGTTGCCGATGCGGAAATCAAAAAACACCGACTGGCGTTCCGCAGGCTTTCGGCAAAACGTTTTGAAGCAGCCGCTGATTGTCCCTTGTTTTCAGGCGCTTCTGCGCCCCGGGCCGTCAAAAAAGCTCGCCTGACGGCGATCTTTTCTGCCGAAAAGCGCTCTTTGCCTGCTCGCCTGCGGCTCACCGGGCGTCAAAGAGCGTAAGGAAAGCCTTGCTGCACAAGGCACAGACTGTTGAAAAACCCTGATTGGCCGTCATCGCCCGGAAGCAGCGCTTTGCTGGTTCACGGGGAAAGTGCTGCGGCATAAGGCTTAGGGGCTCCGCCCCTAAAACCCCGGCAGGAGGCGGTGCCTCCTGCACCTTCACTTTGTCAGCAACCTGAGCCTTGCTGCGCAAGGCAGCCGAACCCGACGTACACGCCGAATCCCCGCATAGCGCCTTTCGCCGGAAAAGCCTCGCCGTCAGGCGCTTTTTTAACGCCTGAGGCGATTGAGCAGCCGCGGCGCCTCGTACACTTTCTCTTTTTCGGCGATCGCTTTTGAGCCGTCCCTTCCATGCTTTTCAGCGGCCGTTTTATGTGCTTTTCAGCGAGTCGTTTTCCGTTTTGTACAAAATTTCTTGTGAAAGATTTGACAAAAACTTTACACAACCGCAAAATCGTGCTACAATAATCAAACCCTGAAAGGGCATCGTATCACGGCAATGAAACAAGGAGGTTACTTTCCATGAAAAAGGTTCTTTCCGTTGTTCTTGCGCTGGTGCTGACGCTGAGCCTTTGCAGCTTTGCCGCTGCCGAGGACTATTCCGGCTACACCATCCGCATCTACTCCAATTCCAACTCCACCGAGCGCACCACCTGGCTGATTAACGAAGCCAAGAACGCCGGCTTCACCATCAGCATTGACGACAACTCCGTTATCTCCGGCGACACCGCCGCCATTCAGGCCGCCAACGAAAAGAAGGACGGCGACATCCTGTTTGGTCTGAACGAAACCCGCTGGTCTCAGGTCATCGGCGGCACCTATGAGAACCTGTCCATCGCCGACTGGACCCCCTCCTGGGCCGACGAAGTAGGCGAGTACAAGTACGACGGCAAGGCCTACGGCCTGGTCATCCAGAACGTGCTGATGCTGTACCGCAACGATGAACTGGGCACCAACGGCGAAGCGCTGCACTTCCAGCACTGGGCCGACGTGGTCAACAGCGGCTACACCTGGTACCGCCAGAACAAGGTGGGCGGCACCACCAACGCCAACATCAACAGCGCCATGCTGTACCCCTTCACCGATCCCACCAGCCCTGCCGGCGGCATCAGCATTGAAGGCTGGAAGACCCTGTGGGCCTACTGCGCCGGCGGCGTCAGCGGCGGCGACGACTTCAAGTACGGCTTCGAGCCCCTGAACAAGGGCGCCGTGCAGGTTTCTTCCTTCTACTCCTCCTCTCTGTACGGCAACATTGACAACGCCGCCAGCAGCAGCGAGCACCCCCTGAAGGGCACCTTGGAGCCTGAAAACTGGGCGCTGGTGGATATCGACGACGGCACCTACTACATCGCCGAGTACCTGGGCGTGCTGGACCGCGCCGGCCGTACCGACGAAGAAACCGCGGCCGTGAAGGCTTTCGCCGAGTGGTTCGGCTCCGCCGAAGTGCAGGCTGCCTGGGCCGACGAGTTCGACAGCTTCCCCTGCAACCAGGCCGCTGCCAAGGAAATCTACGGTGACGAAATTCCTGCCATCTATCAGATCAAGAACTTTGCGCTGAACAAGGTGGAAGGCACCGACATGACCTATGCCGAGTACGTGGGCGCTCACTCTGCCGAGTGGACCAACATCATGACCAACCTGGGCTTCTACTGGGCCGATGCTTCCGAAGCCAAGGCTGAACCCGACTGGGCGAACCTGGAATGGGCTACCCTGACCCAGAAGGCTGAATAATCCTGCTTTTCAAAGCGGCGATAGGGGGACTCGCAAACGCGGGTCCCCCTGCACGCTTCTGGGCCGTTGGGCAGAAAGGCGCGCCCGCCCCAAAAGCGCAAGGAAAGCCTTTTCTTGAGCCGGCAGAAGGTTTTCCTTACGCTTTATCCTCATTCATTGATCGCAAGGAGTGGTTTCATCATGATCGAGCTGAAGGACATTGTTGTGAAATTCGGTGACTTCGAAGCGCTGCACAACATTAACGTGGATGTGCGGGACGGCGAATTCTTTACCTTCCTGGGCCCCAGCGGCTGCGGCAAAACCACCACGCTGCGCACCATTACCGGCTTCATCGAGCCGGTGAGCGGCACTGTGAACGTGGACGGCCGCGATATTACCCATGTGCCAATCGAGCAGCGCAATATCGGCATCGTGTTCCAAAGCTACGCCCTGTTCCCCACCATGACCGTGTACGACAACATCGCTTTCGGCCTGAAGATTCAAAAACTGAAAAAGGACGCGATCGACCAGAAGGTGCACGACATCGCCCGCAAGGTGGACCTGTCCGAGGAGCAGCTGAAAAAGGCCGTCAGCCAGCTGTCCGGCGGCCAGCAGCAGCGTGTGGCCATCGCCCGCGCGCTGGTTACCGGTCCCGCCATCATCTGCATGGACGAACCTCTGAGCAACCTGGACGCCAAGCTGCGCGTGCAGCTGCGCAACGAGCTGAAAAAAATGCAGCGGGACTTTGGCATTACCACCATTTATGTAACCCACGACCAGGAAGAGGCCCTCACCCTGTCGGACCGCATCGCCGTGTTCAACAAGGGCTACATCGAGCAGATCGGCACGCCCAACGAAATCTATAACCACTCCAAAACCGAATTTGTGTGCAACTTCATCGGCGATATCAACCGTCTGGAAAGCGATATCGCCGGCAAAATGAGCCTGCCGGAAAACCAGCACCACTTTGTGCGCCTGGAACGCCTGCGGGTGAACCGCCCCAAAGACGACGGCCGCGAACTGCTGCTGGACGGCGTGATCGAAAGCCGGGAATACTACGGCCTGTACATCAAGTATTACATCCACGTGGGCAGCCAAACCCTGAAAGCCATTGAAAAGAACGACGGCATCAACATCTATGAGCCCGGCGAAACCGTTACCGTGGGGATTCATCCCCAGGACGTCATGTCCTATGACGAGGCGTAAGGAGGCAGCCATATGCAAAAAAGCGCTTCTTCTTCCAGGCTGAAGCCGGGGTATCTGGGCAAGGTGTTTGGCATCGCCTTCTTCGTGTACCTGTTTTTCGGCTTCATGCTGCTGCCCTGCCTGAACACCATTTCCCAGGTGTTTACCGCCAAGGAGGGCGACCCCTTTGCGGTAATCCGCTTTTTCTTTGCCGGCAATATGCCCAAATATGTGTGGAACTCGCTGAAGCTGGCCCTCTGCCTGGTGGTTACCGTCAACGTGGTGGGCGTGAGCATTGTGCTTTTGACCGAGTACTTCGACATCAAGGGCGCAAAAATCCTGCGGCTGGGCTACATGACCACCCTGATTTATTCCGGCGTGGCCCTGGTAACCGGCTACCTGTTTTTGTATGACTCCGATGGGATGCTTACCAGCTGGCTGGCGAAGATCTTCCCAAACATGAACAAGCAGTGGTTCTCCGGCTTCAACGCAGTGCTGTTCACCATGACCTTTGCCTGCACCAGCAACCACATGCTGTTTTTGCGCAACGCCATTCGCGGCATTGACTACAACACTGTGGAGGCGGCCCGCAACATGGGTGCAAAGCCCTTTAAGGTGCTGCTGAAGGTGGTTTTCCCCACTCTGGTGCCCACCATGTTCAGCCTGACGGTGATGACCTTCATTACCGGCCTGTGCGCTATGAGCGCGCCTACCCTGCTGGGCTACGACTCCATCAACCCGGAAATTGTGCGCCTGGCCGGTTCCTCCGTGGCGGACGAAGCGTTTCCCCAGGCACGGGCCGCGCTTCTGTCCATCATTCTGGCCATGTTCACCATCCTCCTGCTGACGGTGCTGAGCAATTACGAGCGCAAAGGCCACTACCTGAGTGTTTCCAAAACCAAGGCTAAGCTGGTCAAGCAGAAAATTCAAAACCCTGTGGCCAATGTGCTGGCCCATGTGTACGCCTATGCGCTGTTCCTCATCTACATGACCCCCGTGGTCATGATTATCCTGTTCGCCTTCCAAAACTATCCGGCCATCCGCTCCAAAAGCCTGAACGTGAACGACTGGACGCTGATTAACTTCTTCGGCACCCAGGATTACCAGTTCATGACCAACCGGGGCAAGCTGAAAACTCGGGTTGGCTCCATCAGCGGCCTGTTTGCCAACGCGGACACCGTGGGCGGCATCCGTCTCAGCTTTGTGCTGTCGGCCCTGGCCGCCGCTCTGGCCTGCGTGATTGTGGTGGCGGCGGTGAACTACATTTTCAAGAATAAGGGCAAAAAGCGGGGTGTGGTGCTGGAGTATAGCCTGCTGTTCCCCTGGCTGCTGCCCACCATTCTGATTTGCTACTCCTACCGCACCTTCTTCAACTCCGAAAGCGTATGGTACGTGTTCAACCAGAACCTGTATATGCGCGAAAACGTGCGATTTCTGATTGTAATGGCCTATACGGTGGTGAAGCTGCCCTTTGCCCTGCGCATGATTAAGGCGGCCTACTACGCCATCGATGAGGAGCTGGAGGATGCGGCCCGCAACATGGGCGCCAGCGGGCTGGTTACCTTCCTGAAGGTGAAGCTGCCCATTGTGCTGCCCAGCGTACTGGCCGTATTCGCCCTGAACTTTAACGCGCTGTTTACCGAATACGACATGAGCGCCACGTTCCAGTCCAGCTACGGCAAGAGCTACGCCATGGTCATTCAAAGCATGTGCAGCGAGGAGGGGCGCGACGGCTACAATGTAAACGCCTCCGGCCGGCGCTGCGCCAGCACAGTGTTTATCATGATTGTCAGCGGGCTCATTTTGTACCTGGTATACGGCGTAGGCGCCCGCGACCTGGGCGAGCGGTTGGCCATCAAGGAAAAGCGTCAAAAGCGCATCGCCGCTCTCAAGCAGAAATTCCAGCGCAGGAGCTGAAGGCGCTACTGCCGGGAATGAAACTCAAAAGCCGGCTGGTTTCTCCTTTCAGAAAACCAGCCGGCTTTTGGCTTGCAAAAAAAGCGGTATCCCCTTTCACACCGGCGGCATGTGCGCCGGCTTCGGCAGCCTTGCGCAGCAAGACCCAGCAAAAAAGCGGAGGCGCCGCCTCCTGCCGGGGTTTTAGGGGCGGCGCCCCTAAGCCTTGTGCCGAAACGCTTTTTCCGTAAACCAGCGTGGCCTTGTTCGCAGGCACTCTTATGTAGGGCTTTTTTCGACAGTCTGGCCTTCCGTCCGGCGGGCTTATTGAGCGGGCCGCCCTGCGCTCTCCGCCTTTACGCATCCCAGGCCGGGCTGCGGCGCTGTTTCTTTTTTTCATCCTCCGGGGCAATGTAGCTGATTTCCATGCTGTCAAACCACACGGACTCCATGAAATGCTCGGGCAAAAAGCGGGTCATGGCATACTGCTGCCAATCCTGGCGGTGGCGGTCCATCCAAATGGGCTGGCTCAAATCCAGCTTGGGCAGCAGGCCCATCAGCGCCTCCTCGGCCCCGTCGCGGCTGCAAGGGATCACCGCATCCTGCTCCACCCGATGCTTTTTCATCAGTCGCACCCACAAGCGGCCCTGTTCCTGTTGCGCCATGGTTCATCGTCCTCGCTTTCGGCGTGATAGGGGTATTATACACGACCCTTTCCTTCTGCGCAATGCACGGCTTGCAATTGGCCTGCAAAGTATGCTATAAAGAGAAGTGCGTTTTTTCGCCCTATTTGACGAAACGGGAGGATACATCCCTTGGAAACAAAGCGATCCTTCAGGGTGCTGCGCGGAATTGCCCGTCTGGTTACCCCCCGCAAAAAAACGGTGTGGACCGTGCCTTACGACGGCGAGCCCAGCGTTTTTTGCCCCAATCACGCCGGAGCCATCGGCCCCATTGACATGTGCGCGCATTTTGAACTGGCGGATACCAGTCATCCCTGGTTCAACGCCGCCGTGGCCGACGCCAGGCAAATGCCTGCCTATGTGCGGCAGGATTACTGGTGGACTCCCGGCTGCAGGCTGGAATGGCTGTATAACGCCACCCTGCCCTATCTGGCGGCGGCGGTGCTGCCCCCCATCATGCGCACGGTTCCCGGTGTGCCCGTCTATCACGACATCCAGGTTATCAAAACCTTTCGCCAAAGCGTGGAAATTCTGCGGCAAAAGGAAAACCTGGTCATTTTCCCTCAGCAGCCCAGCGGCCACGGCAGCCATTATCTGGAGCTGAACCGGGGCTTTTTGCAAATTGCGCCCATGGCCTGGCGCACCCTGGGCCTCCGGCTGAAGTTTTATCCAGTGCACATTGAAGGCCGCACCCTGACGGTGGGCCGCCCTGTGCAGTTTAATCCGGACAAGCCGCTCAAGGAACAGGAGCAGGCGCTCATCGACGGAATTGCCGCCGGTATTTGAAGCAGAGAGAAGGCGTTTTGGGATGCGCATCATCGATATTCACGCTCACATTTACCCGGACGCTATCGCCGGCCGCGCAGTGGACGCCATCGGCAGCTTTTATCACTTCCCCATGGAAATGGACGGCACCGTGGACACGCTGCTTGCCCAAAGCGCCCAGGCGGGCATTTCCCTCAGCTGCACCCACAGCGCCGCGGTTACGCCCACCCATGTGGAGCACATCAACACCTTTTTGATGGAAGCCGCCGCCGCGCACCCGGACCGGATTCTTCCCTGCGGCACCATGCACCCGGATTTTCCCAATGTAGCGGACGAGCTGGACCGGATTCAGGCGCTGGGTGCCCGGGCCGTGAAGCTGCACCCGGATTTTCAGCGCTTTTGTCTGGATGGGGAAAAAGCCCTGTCCATGTTTGCCGCCATTGCTCAGCGCGATCTGGCGGCCATTGTGCATGTGGGCGATACCCGCTACCCGTACAGTCAGCCGGCCCGTATGGCCCGGGTGCTGCGCCGCGTACCTCGGCTGAAAGCGGTATGCGCCCATCTGGGCGGCTGGTCGGAGTGGACGGAGGGCTGGCGCGACCTTTCTCAGCTGCCCAACGCCTGGGTGGACACTTCTTCCAGCCTGTACGCCCTTTCCCCGGAAACGGCGGTGGAGATCATTCGCCGCTATGGCGCGCATCGGGCGCTGTTCGGCACGGACTACCCCATGTGGACCCCTCAGGGCGAGCTGGAGCGCTTCATGCGCCTGCCGCTGACGGACCAGGAGCGGGAGCGCATCCTGCACGGCTCGGCAGAGGAACTGTTTGCGCTGGAATAAGAGGAGATCGGTACGGTTTTACCGAAAGCTCCCCGTCTGACCGGGCGCTGCGCACAGCAAATGAAACGGTTCCATTCGCCGACCGCAGGTCAGCCGGTCGATACGAATCCAGTCAGAGGGGCTAAGGCCCCTCTGACAACTCCGCGAAAAACCCCTGGAAGGTATCGGAGGGCCGCAGCCCTCCGATTTTCATTGCGAAACCGGCGGCATGTACGTCGGTTTCGGCTGCCTTGCGCAGCAAGGCTCAGCCTGTTGAAAAACCCTCTACGAGAGAGCGCGCGTCCGTGCACACGGCTACGTTTGTTCACAGGGAAAATGCTGTGGCATAAGGCTTAGGGGCTCCGCCCCTAAAACCCCGGCAGGAGGCAGCGCCTCCTGCGCCTCCACTTTTTCAGCAACCTGTGCTTTGCGCAGCAAGGCTTTCCTTACGCTCTTTGTCGCCCGGCCAGCCGCAGGCGAGCAGGCAAAGAGCGCTTTTCGGCACAAAAGATCGCCGTCTGGCGAGTTTTTTGGACAGCCTGAAGCGGAGAAAGGCTCCGCTTTTTTTGTTTTCCATGCAACCAACCGGGCTTCCAAGGCATCTGTATAGGTGAAAAGCGCTTTTCAGTCCATTCGGGAGGTACGATATGACACAAGCGGAATTTGCCCATCGCGTTGTGGCCATGCAGGACACGCTATACCGGGTGTCCACCACCATTCTGCCGCAGCTGTGCGATCGGGAAGACGCCGTTCAGAGCGCCGTGGAAAAGGCCCTGCGCAAACGCGGCCAGCTGCGGGACCCTCATTCCCTGGGTCCCTGGATCACCCGCATCCTGGTGAACGAATGTTACGCCATTTTGCGCAAGCGCAAGCGGGAAACGCTCATGCGCGATGTGCCGGAGCGGGAAACTGCTCCCGATGCGCAGCCCGGCGTGTATTCCTTATTCACATCCCTTGAGGAAAAGTATCGCCTGCCTATGCTGCTGTACTATGTGGAAGGGTATTCCGTGGCGGAAACCGCCCGGGCGCTGCGCCTGCCTCAGGGCACGCTGAAAAGCAGGCTGCACCGGGGACGGCTGCTGCTGAAGGATTCCCTGTCCCTGGAGGAGGTGCGTCCATGAAACGGGATGAACTGAAACGCATGTATGGAAGTACGCCGGAGGCCTTTACCCTGCGTGTGGAAAAGGCGCTGCACCCGGCGGAGACTCCCGCCCGGCGCACAGCCCCGCGTCTTCGGCTGGCGCTGACCGTGGGCCTGGCGGCGCTGCTGCTGGCGGCCACGGCGCTGGCCGTGTTCCACAGCCGGGTGGCAGAATGGTTCGGCCGGGAGAATCCCATTCTGAAGGAGGATCTGGAAAACGGCCGCATCGCCCCCGTGGGCGAAAGCGTTACCCTGGGCAGCGTGGTATTTACGCTGGAGGAAGTTACCTACATCGACGACGGCCTGTACGCCGTGGGCCGCATTGCGCCTGCGCCCGGGGCCAATGTGCTGCTTCTCAGCGAGGACCAGGAGCATACCCCGGACGATCCCGTAGGCATCGACCATTACACCGATGAAACTCCCAGCGGCCCCACCTATGGCGAAAAAGCTGCCCAAACCGGCGCCCGCATGCTGCTGCCGCGGGTATGCCCGGAAGGGGTAGGCGTGGAGGACGGCCCTGTTCTGCCGTTGCCCGGCTATGGAAGCAGCCAGCGGCCCCAGGCGGACGGCAGCCTGCTGTTCACCCTGGAAATGCCTACCGGCACGGCGGTAACCCCCGGCGAAAGCTACGTGCTGGAGCTGTGGGTGGAATGGTATGAGTATAACCACTTTGAGGAAAGCTTTCAGGGCGAAACGTGGACGGTAACGGCCGTCCCTCAGCCCGCTAAGGAGGAACAGCCATGAAGAAGCTTCTGAGTATCCTGTGCGCCCTGCTGGCCCTGGCTTCCGCCGCTCTGGCGGACGAGGTATCCGTCGTTGTCCCCGAAGCCTACCGGCAGGCCGGAACCCTGCCCCTGTACCGGGCCGTTACCCGCAGCCGCAAGGAACAGCCTCTGTATGACCAGGTACAGCCCCAGTGGTTCAACCAAAGCGGCGAGCCGGAGTACGAAAACGCCTCTCGCCGGGGCCGGTACGATCACTATACCTTTCCGGACGAAAACAGCCTGTATGTGGGTCCGGAATCCATTGACTACAACGAATACGACGGCGTCATGCAAACCATCCCTCTGGAGGAGGGAGGGCCGGTGGAAACCCTGCCCAGGCCCAGCCTGAAATACGCTGTGGGCGAGCTGGCCATGGGGGCCCGGCGCTGCTGGCCCAAGCTGGATGCTCAGCCTCAGCTGGACAAAACCCAGCTGGGCGGCTTTACCCTGGCCCAGGCCCAGGCCCGGCTGGACGCGCTGCTGAATCAAATCGGCCTGACGGGTTACCAGTGCGTTTACGCCCTGGATATGAGTGTGGAGCGGATTCGCTCTCTGGGAGAAAGCTACAAGCGGGGTCTTGATTCCCGCAACACCCCGTTTCCCGCCTACGAAACCGCCGCGGAGGAGGACGAAGGCTTCTTTCTGTACTACGAAAAATTTCTGGACGGCGTCAGCCTTCATCATGAGGGGGAGGACTCCGGCGCATTCTATGTGAGCGCATACCTTACGGCGGACGGCCTGCATCTGTTCCAGCTGCGGGAAACCCATGTCATTGGCCGGGTGTACAGCACGCCGGAAAGACTGCTCTCCGCCGGGGAAGTCCGCGCCGCCTTTGAAAAGGGCAACGCCAAACGCCAGCGGGACGGTTTTCTGGACCCGCAGCTCATCTCCCTGACCCTCACCTACAGCCCGGCCCGTGCTCCCCAAAAGAAGGACGGCGTGGTGATGGCCCCCGCCTGGCTTGCGCACTACACCTATCAGGACGGACGGCAGAAAACCGGTTGGGCCTGGTACTCCGCGCTGGACGGTAGCCTGCTGGGGGACTGCTATACCCGGTAAACGGAAACGACCGCCGCCCTGCCGAAGGAAGAGAGGCGGTTCCCGCATACCAACGCCTTCTTTTCTGCGCCGGACGCCGTTTCCGGCTTTGCCAAGAATCACCCAAAACTGCCGGCAAACGCGCTTTGAAACCGGCCCGCACCCGCCGCTTTGCGAAATGAAAACGGCGGGTGCTCTTGTTTTTTCATACGTTCAGGAAGAATTCTCCATTCCCGGCCGTTGTATGGCTATGCGGCCGCAATTGTAACAACCTTCCTGGTTCCCTTGACAGGCAAGCTCCGCTTTGGTATGCTCCAACTGTACTTGTTATACTAGTACAGTTGGTAAAGGAGGGAACGTCTTGTTTCTCATCGACCCAAGGAGCAAGCAGCCCCTGTACGAACAAATGACGGCCCAGCTGCGGCAGCAGATTGTCCTGGGTCTAGCGGAAGGCGGCGCGCCCATGCCATCGGTGCGCCAGTTGTCTGGCGAGCTGGGCCTTAACCCCAACACCATCCAGAAGGCGTACCGCCAAATGGAGCAGGAGGGGCTCATTGTGTCCGTGCCGGGGCGGGGCAGCTTCGTAACCCAGGATGTGGAAGCCCTGAAGCAGCGCCGCAGGCAGGCGCAGGCAACCTTACTAAAGAACGCGCTGGCGGAAGGCCGCGCACTGGGCGTTTCCAAGCGGGAGGCCCAGGCGCTGCTGGACGAGGCGTATAAGGAGGAACCAAATTGCTGAACGCGGTTAGCATCACCAAAATCTTCGGCGCAAAGGAAGCGCTGAGGAACGTGAGCCTTTCGCTGGAGGGCGGACACATTTTCGGCCTGCTGGGCACCAACGGGGCGGGCAAATCCACCCTGCTGCGGGCGCTAAGCGGCATCCTGCGCCCGGAAGGCGGCCATGCGCTTTGGAACGATCGGCCCGTGTATGAAAACCCTGCGGCCAAGCAGGCCATTTGCTATCTCAGCGACGAACCCACCTTTTTGCTGAACGCCACCATTGCCGAAATGGGGCGGATGCAGCGGGCCTATTACCCCGCTTACGACCCGGTAAAGCTGCGGGATTTATGCCTGCGCTTCAGCCTGCCCATGGATGAGCGCATCGGCAGCTTTTCCAAGGGCACCCAAAAGCGGGCCCAGATTTGTCTGGGCCTGGCCCGCAACCCCAAGGCCCTGCTGTGCGATGAAACCTTCGACGGCTTGGATCCGGTCATGCGGGACGCTTTCAAAAAGGTGCTCAGCCAGGAAACTTGCGACCGGGAGCTCATTACCGTGCTGGCCGGCCACAACCAGCAGGAAATGGAGGATATCTGCGACAGCGTAGGCTTTTTGCATGAGGGCGCGCTGGTGCGGGTGGGCGATTTGGACAGCCTGCTTCAGGGGGTGCATAAGGTGCAGCTGGTGCCGGGCAGCCCGGCGGCGGACAATGCCTTCGACCATTTGCATCCGCTTCGCGTCCAGCGTCAGGGCCTGTTGTGGGTGCTTACCCTGCGCGGCAGCCGGGAAGAAACCCAAAAAGCGCTGGAGGGCTTCCGTCCGGTATTTTTGGAGTTCCTGCCCCTGTCGCTGGAAGAAGTTTTTATTCTGGAAATGGAGGATCAGGGCTATGCGAAATAACAATCGGCATGCAACCCGCTTCCTGCTGCGCCGCTATTGGTACATGGCCGTCGTGGTCTTTGTGGCGGCATTTCTGGCGTTGCCCTACAGCGCGCTGGGCTATCTGCCCATGCGCAGGCCGTCCTCCGGAGATGCGGATGTATGGCCTGCGGAAACCCTCCAGAATCTCACCCTGGCCGTCAGCCAGGACGGCTTCTTCAGCGGCCTGAACGCGGAGCAGAAGGCCATCGTCTATGCGGGGCTAGGGTTCCTGTGCGCTCTGGTGCTGTTTCGGCACCTGTTTTCCCGCAAGCAAAGCATGCTGGTAGCCGCCTTGCCGGATAAGCGCGCCACGGATTTTGGCCGCCGCCTTCTCTGCTACGGGCTTTACGGCCTGCTGCCTACGGCGCTGGCTCTGGGCACCTATGTGCCGGTAGCGGCGGCCAACGGCCTGCTGCCCTATATGAACTGGACCCAGGCGGGCGTGCGCATGCTGTCCATCCTGCTGATGAACGTGTACGGCTTTGCCGTTGGCGCGCTGGCCTGTGCGCTGACCGGCGCGTACTGGACGGCCATCCTTACAGGCGCACTGCTGACAGCCGGCGTGGAGATTACCCTGTACCTGTGGCAGGGACTGGCCTACCGCTACTTGAAAACCATGTTGGACAGCAACGCCTGGCTGAAAACCTATTCTCCTGCGGTTACCCTGTACAAGGGGCTGGTAAAGCCGGAAAGCTTTTGCTGGCTGCCCGGTGTGCTGGCTATCGCCGTGTTTTTGGGGCTGAGCCTGTGGCTGTACAGGCTGCGCCGCACCGAGGCCGCCGGGCGGCCGTTGGCCTTTGAACCCCTGCACGCCGTGCTGGGCGTACTGATGGCTCTGGCCGGCGGCATGCTGACCGGCACTGTGTTTCTATACACCTTCCCGGACAGCGAAACAGCGCTGGCCCTGGGCATGGTTGTGGGCGCGGCCGTGTGCTGGTGGATAAGCCAGCTGGCCTTCCGCCTGCGGCTTCGGGGCACGCAAAAGCGCTGGTATCTGGGCGCGGCATGCGCCGCGGCGCTACTGGCGGGCCTGGTCGTTTTGCACTTTGACCTCATTGGCTTCGACCGCTATCTGCCAGACCGCAGTCAGCTGACCGCCCTGACCTACGAGCTGGGCGAGGGGAGCGGAAACCACACCATCGTCACCCTGCGCAGCGACAAGCCCCTGGACGCGGCCTTCCGCTGGGCCGAGCTGATGCGGGATGAGGCGGACGCCATGCCAAAGGGATTGCCGGAGGAAGGCCGCTGGTACACCTCCAGCATGGTAACGGTTACCTACGAGCTGGAGGGCGGCAAAACCGTAAAGCGCTGCTACCCCAACGATACCATGCGCACCGCCGCTCAGCCCTACCTGAAAGTCATGCTGGAAAGCGACGACTATCTACTGTCCGTTATGGAAAGCTGGCATCTAAGCAGCGACGCCGATATTGAAAGCGTTTCGCTGAGCTCCTATTTATGGGATTACGGCGTCAGCGACCTGGACTATGTGAACCGCTTCGGCGCACTGCGCCGCATGAGCAGCGATTTGCGCAAGGACCGAAAGGGCCATGTGTGGCTGGAGGCGCTGAGGGCCGATTTGGCCTGCCGCAAGATAGAGGACATGCAGGTTTCGCCTGTCCTGACCCTGACCCTCAGCGGCAGAAATGTGAATACTCAGCAGTACTTCTACCGCTCCATCAACATCTATCCCGGCGATACCCATCTGCTCAGCGCCATTGCGGGCAGCCAGGCCCGGGCCCTGAGCGACTACCTGTCCGGCGGCTATGCGGAAAACGAGGCCGCTTTGGTCATTCGGCAAGTCTACGACAAAACCTTTGCGGAAATGGACGCCGTCGACGAGGACTACCGCACCGTGCTTCCCACGGAAAGTCAGGTGGCCGCCACCCCGCAGCAGGCGGCTGAATGGGTGCGCGCCGCCGTGTCCAACAACAAAAGCGGCGAGTACTACATGCCCGACTTGCGTGCAGCCTGCAACAGCATGATTTATGTGTACCGCCGGGAGGAGGTGGATCTGCAAGCTCAGACGGGCGAAATCGTCCTGGACGATCTGTCCGCCCTGCCGCAAAACAATCAGCTCTACCCGGACAAGCGCTATTGGGCGCTTCCGTAAGGGCCTGAAAAAGACAGCGCCGGGTTTCCCTCATGAATGAGGGAAACCCGGCGCTTCAGGCCGTCCAAAAAGCTTGTCTGACGAAGGACTGGAGGAATGTTTTCGGCAAAGCCGGTCGATACGAATCCAGTCAGAGGGGCTGCAGCCCCTCTGACAAC